>NZ_CP040748.1:1285869-1607337 GCF_006007965.1 Nocardioides jishulii
GGATGGTCACCGCGCCCTTGCCCTCGATGTTGGAGGGGCGGGACTCGAGGCGTACGACGTGCTCCTGCTTGAGCTGGAGCTCGGCGGCGTCCTCGATGGTGACGATGCGCTCGTCGGCGGGGATGAAGGACGAGAGCACGTTGAGGGTGGTCGTCTTTCCCGCACCGGTGGAACCGGAGACGATGATGTTGAGGCGACCACGCACGCAGGCGTCGAGGAAGGCCTTGGTCTTCTCCGTGAACGAACCGAACCGGACGAGGTCATCGGCGGTGAGCGGGTCTGCCGCGAACTTACGGATCGTGAGGCAGGAGCCGTCGATCGCCAGGGGCGGGACCACCGCGTTGACACGGGAACCGTCGGGGAGACGGGCGTCCACCATGGGGCTCGACTCGTCGACGCGGCGGCCGACGCGCGAGACGATCTTGTCGATCGTGCGCCGCAGGTGGGCCTCGTCCGCGAAGACCGCGTCAGCCGCGACGAGGCGGCCCTTGCGCTCCAGCCAGATGTTGTGCGCTCCGTTGACCATGACCTCGGAGACGTCGGGGTCGCGCAGGTAGGGCTCGATCGGGCCGTACCCCAGGATGTCGTCAGTGATCTCGCTGGTGACCTGCTGGCGCTCGCTCGCACTGATCGGGCGGTCCTGCTTGGAGAGCACGTCCGCCAGGGCGGCACGCACCTTCTGGTCCAGCTCGCTCTGCTCCAGGTTGGAGTCGTAGAGCTGGGGGCCGAGCTGGCGCAGCAGCTCGGCGTGCACCGATGCCTTGATCTCCTCGATGCGGTCCGCGCCCTTCGCGGGCAGGGCCCGCTTGCCGCCGGCATCGGTGCCACCGGCGGCCGGGGCACGCCGGTCCTGCAGCGGTGACGACGATGCCTTGGCCGCCGGCGCGGCCGGGGCAGCTGCCTTGGGGGCGACGGGGGGGAGCGGGGGCAACGTCATGGTGCCGGGATCGGTGCCCCCGGGGATCGGGGCCGCCGGCGCTGCGGGGGCTGCGGGAGCCCCGGCCGCGGCCGCGGCCGCCTCGGCCTGGCGGCGTGCGGCAAGACGCTCGGAGAGGTTGCTCATGAATTCATCTCCTGCTGATGCGGAAGCGCTTCGGGTTGTCCTCGCGCTTGTCGGAGGCGGCCGGGGCGGTGGCGGATGCGGAGCTCGTCCTCGGGGCCGGGGGAGTCGCGGAGAACTCGCTGTCGATGCCCATCAACCTGTCGGCCAGCGACCGGAGGGCCTGGGACGACGGGTGCGAGGGCGAGGACAGCATCAGGGGCCGTCCCGCGTTGGTCGCCTTGGCGATGTCGAGAGACGTGGCCACCTGGACGGCGACGTTCATGCCGAGGATGCCCTCGACCTTGTCCGCACCGATGCCGACCTGCTCGTCGGCACGGTTGAGCAGCAGGTGGCGGTGCCCTTCGGCGACGCCGAGCACGTCCAGCGTCTCGAGGGCGACCTTGACGTTCTTCAGCGTCGGGACGTCGAGGGTGGCCACGATGATGCACTCGTCGGTCTCGTCGAGGGCGGTCAGCGTCTGCTCGTCGAACGCCGGGGCCGTGTCCAGCACGATGTAGTCGTACTGCTCGCGCAGCGTCTGGAGCAGGCGTGCGATCAGGACGCCGCTGACCCGCTCACGCGCATCCGGGGCGCTGGGCGCCGCGAGGATCATGAGCCCACTCTCGTGCGGCGTCATGAGCTGCTGGATGAACTGTTCGTCCATGTAGGTCTCGCCACCGATCGCGTGCTCGATCGAGTGCGTCGGGAAGAGCTGCAGCGTGATCGCGATGTCACCGAAGGCGAGGTCGAGGTCGACGACGCAGACCTTGTTCTCGCCACCGCGCATCAGGGCGATGCCCAGGTTGACCGACATGGTCGTCTTGCCGACCCCACCCTTCGGGGAGAAGATCGTGACGACCCGTCCACCCTCGTGCCCACGCCCGCCCGCCTGGTTGCCGCGCAGCGCGACCGCCAGCCCGTGGGCCCGCTGGATGGCCTGTCCCACCTGGGCCAGGTCTTGGGCAGCGACGACCTCGCGGACACCGGCGTGCATGGCCTGCGTCAGCGTTGCGGTGTCGACCGCCTGGCGCAGGAGCACCACGGTCGTGGTCGGCATCGTCGTGCGCATGCGCTCCGCCAAGGCCATGGCGTCGGGCAGCCCGACGCTGGGGCCGATCAGCACCGCGTACTCGTCGGGGTGGCCGTTGAGCCAGCCGAAGAGACGCTCGGCGGAGTCCACGACCTGGCTCCCCTGAGGAAGGACGGTCAGGACGTGGGCGGCGGTCTGCGGGTCAGCTCCGAGAAGGATGGGCATCGTGTCGTCCTCAGTTGAAGAGGTTCTTGGCGGTCACACCGTTGCTCCGCTGGACCTTGCTGTCCTCGGACAGCAGGCCGAAGGAGAGCTCACCGTTGGCGGCGGCGTACTTGATGCGCTCGGCCTGGTCCTGGTCGACGGCCAGGGTCAGCAGCGTGCGGGGCAGCTGCTCGGTGGTCGCGGTGCCGTCGGCCTCCGTGGAGGTCTGGGCCACCAAGGTGGTGGAACCGGCAGCCAGGACCGTCACCTTGGGCAGCAGCAGGCGGGTGAACGGGATGGGATCGACGTTCGGGTCCTCGAAGATGGCGTCGGCCGTGACCCACACGGCGACCTCGGATCCCGCCTCGACGAAGCCGGCGACGCGGGCGGTGTCGCTCAGCTCGACGGAGACGGCGACCGTACCCTTGGGGATCGGCAGGCGCGAGGCCTCCGCGACGCCACCGAACTTCTCCGGCACGATCTGCTCGCCGGCGTAGATGTTCGTGTTGGCGGCGAGTCCCTTGAGCGAGTCCACCGTGGAGACCGCGGTGGGCAGCAGCACGTTGCGCGGGATGCGCGAGCGCTGGAGCTTGCCGGCCTCGGCCGCCTCGCTGATGCTCTCGCCGGTCAGGATCGGCTGGACGGCGGTCAGTACCTCGACCGTCTCGTACTGGCTGGCCGCGCGCTTGTCGGCCCCCTGCACGTAGACGAAGACGAAGGCCGCGCCGATCGCCGCCACCACGACAGCCACGACGAGGAGGAGCTTGCGTCGATCCATGAGTTCTTGACCCTCTCGGTCCAAGGCAGGTCGATCCACCGTGGACCGAGCGCCGGGTTCTTTACATCAGCCGTCACCCTGCCGAATGCATGGGGCAGGTGTGACGGAAACGTCGATTCGAACGCTAGTTGTCTGGACCGGTCCTTGTTCGCGTTTTGGAGGAACCTCCTCCCCGAAATAGGGGAAGGGCCGCCGGGAGGTGGTGATCCTCCCGACGGCCCGTGGTCCTCGTGCCCGATCAGGGCAGGTAGAGCGCCTCCACGTCCTCGCGGAACTCGCGCATCACGACGTTGCGACGCAGCTTGAGGCTCGGCGTCAGCTGGCCGCCCTCCTCGGACCACGAGGAGGGCAGGATCGTGTACTTGCGGATGGACTCCGCGCGGGAGACCGCCTTGTTGGCCTCCTCGACTGCCGCGTCGATCTCGGCACGCAGGTCGTCGTCGAACATCAGCTCGGCCACGCTGCCGGACTTGCCGTTCAGCTCGGCCCAGCCCGGGAGGGTCTCCTCGTCGAGCGTGATCAGTGCGCCGATGAAGGGCTGGCCGTCGCCGACGACCATGCACTGGTCGATCAGCAGGTGGCCACGCAGGCGGTCCTCCAGGACGGCCGGGGCGACGTTCTTGCCTCCTGCGGTCACCAGGATCTCCTTCTTGCGCCCGGTGATCCGGACGAAGCCCTCCTCGTCGATCTCGCCGACGTCGCCGGTGTGGAACCAGCCGTCGCGGTCGACGGCCTCGGCGGTGGCCTTCTCGTTCTTCCAGTAGCCGGCGAAGACCTGGCCACCCTTGAAGAGGAGCTCGCCGTCGTCGGCGACCCGCACGCTGGTGCCCGCGAACGGACGACCGACCGTGCCGATCTTGTTGGCGGAGACCTGGTTGACCGCCAGCGCCGCCGTGGTCTCGGTCAGGCCGTAGCCCTCGAGGACGACCAGACCGATGCCGCGGTAGAAGTGGCCGAGACGCTCGCCGAGCGGGGCGCCGCCGGAGACGGCGTACTCGCAACGGCCGCCCAGGGCGGTGCGCAGCTTGCCGTAGACCAGCTTGCCGAAGAGCGCGTGCTGGAGCTTGAGGCTCAGCGGGACGCGACCCTTGTCGACGGCGCGCGACCAGGCGATCGCCACGTCGGCGGCACGGTTGAAGATCTTGCCCTTGCCCTCGGCTGCGGCCTTCTGCGAGGCGGAGTTGAAGACCTTCTCGAAGACGCGCGGCACGGCGAGGATGAACGTCGGCTTGAAGACGCCGAGGTCAGCCACCAGGTTCTTGATGTCGGCGCTGTGGCCCAGGGTGCTGCGGGACTTGATGGCGCCGATCTGGATGATGCGCGCGAAGACGTGGGCCAGCGGCAGGAAGAGCAGCGTCGAGGCACCCTCGGCGAAGAGCTCCTTGATCTCGACCTCGACGGCCACACCGAGCTCGAACATGAAGTTGCCGTGGGTGAGCATGCAGCCCTTCGGCACCCCAGTGGTGCCGGAGGTGTAGATGAGGGTCGCCAGGTCGAGCGGCGTGGCGGACGTACGCCGCGCCTCCAGCTCGTCGTCGGACACGTCGGTGCCGGCGCTCGAGAGGGCGCTGACGGCGTCGGCGTCGATCGACCAGACCTCGCGCAGTTCAGGCAGGGCGTCACGCACCTCGGCCACGCGGGCCACGTGCTCGGGCGTCTCGGCCACCACCGCGACGGCTCCGGAGTCGGTCAGGATGTGCTGGACCTGCTCGGTGGAGGACGTCTCGTAGACGGGCACGGTGACGGCGCCCGCGAACCAGATCGCGTAGTCGAAGAGCGTCCACTCGTAGCGGGTCCTGGAGATCAGCGCGACCCGGTCACCCACGCCCACTCCTGCGGCGACGAGGCCCTTCGCGACAGCCTGCACCTCGGCGAGGAACTGTGCAGCCGTGACGTCGACCCACTCCTGGCCGGTGTTGCGGCGGAAGGCAATCGACTCGGGAGCTTCCTGCGCGTTCCTCACGATGTCGTCGGTCAGGTTCCCGGTCTTCGGGATCTCGATGGTCAGGGGTGAGGAGTACTCACGCATCGTCAGGGCCTCCAGTCAACGGTTGTTACCCGCAGGTTACCTCCGCGGGATGGGGGTCACCGATCCGGTAGTCTCCACGAACACACCAGACGGGAGCGGGCGGGGCACGCCCGCCTGCGAGCGAGCGGAGAACAAGATGGCCGAGCAGACCACGTCGTCGATCGTCATCGGCGCCCCTGCCGCGGCGATCATGGACGTCATCGCCGACTTCGAGGCCTACCCGGCCTGGGCGACGGGGGTGCGCGAGGTCAAGGTCGTCGACCCGGGTGAGGCTGGCCGTGCCCGCTCGGTCTTCTTCGCCCTTGACGTCTCCCCGATCAAGGACGAGTACACCCTCGTCTACGACTGGGACGGCGACCGTGCAGTCACCTGGACGCTGGCCGAGGGGCGGATGCTCAAGGCGCTCGACGGGGCGTACGTCCTCGCTGAGCGGGGGGACGGGACCACCGAGGTCACCTACCGCCTGGCCCTCGACGTGGCCATCCCGCTGATCGGCATGCTCAAGCGCAAGGGCGAGAAGATCTTGATCGACACCGCTCTCAAGGGTCTGAAGAAGCGCGTCGAGTCCCTCTGACGTCGTCAGGCCTGCCCACCGGAACACCCCAGGACCCCGCCCAGGAGTGACGATCGTGAGACTGCTCCTCTTCACCGGCAAGGGAGGCGTGGGCAAGTCCACGGTCGCTGCAGGCACCGCGGCCCTCGCTGCCGCACGCGGCCTGCGCACCCTGGTGGTCTCCACCGACACCGCCCACTCCCTCGGGGACGCCTTCGCCGCAGGGGTGGGGTCGGGACCCACGGAGGTCGCTCCCTCGCTGTTCGTGCAGCAGGTGGACGCACAGCGCCAGTTCGAACGTTCCTGGACCGAGATCCAGCGCTACCTGCGTGACGTCCTCGACGCCGCCGGCGTCGACCCGCTGGCGGCCGAGGAGCTGACCGTCCTTCCCGGAGCGGAGGAGGTGCTCGCGTTGCTGGAGCTGCGTACGCAGGCTCGCAGCGGCGAGTGGGACGTCATCGTCGTCGACTGCGCCCCCACCGCCGAGACGCTGCGGTTGCTCGCGCTGCCCGAGGCGCTGAACTGGTACATGCGCCGGCTCTTTCCGGTGGAGCGGCGCATGGTGAAGGCGTTGCGGCCCGTGCTCGCCAAGGCGGCCGGGGTCCCGATGCCGCAGGAGGCCGTCTTCGACGCCGTCGAGCGGTTGTACGACGAGCTCGCCGAGGTGCAGGAGCTGCTCAGCGGCGAGCAGTCCAGCGTACGGATCGTCCTCACTCCGGAGCGCATGGTCCTGGCCGAGGCGCGTCGGGCCTGGACGACCCTCTCGCTCTACGGCTACCCGGTCGACGGGGTCGTGGTGAACCGTGTCTTTCCCAGCGAGGGGGCCGACAGCTGGCGCGCCGGGTGGGTCGAGGCCCAGGCCGAGGTGCTCGCCGACGTGCACGACTCGTTCGCGTCGTTGACCGTCTGGACGTCGGCCTACCGCAGCCGTGAGCCGCTCGGTCTCGAGCAGCTCCGGGAGGTCGCCGCCACTCTCTACGGCGACAGCGACCCGTTCGCGCCTGCCGCCGGAAGCGGACCCTTCCGGGTGGAGCAGGCCGACGGGGTCGCGGTGCTCCACCTGGCCCTGCCGGAGGCAGAGAGCGCCGACGTGGATCTCGCCAGGAGTGCGGACGTCCTCGTCATCACCTACGGCCCGTATCGTCGCGTGCTCACGCTTCCGGCGTCGCTCGACCGCATGCAGGTGGCTGGCGCGCAGGTGGCCGAAGGGGAGCTGCGCGTGAGATTCACGGAGGAGGGCGCATGACCAGCGAGGACGAGGGCCGGGACGAGGGCACGGGCACCGGTTCCGGCCCAGCTTCTGGTCCGGGCCCTGGTTCCGGTTCTGGGCACCACCACGACGTCGGGTCCCTCGGGGAGGAGGCGGTGCGGCTCCTCGGCGCCCTCTCCGGGTGGGCCACCCAGCACGGAGCAGAGGCCCAGCGCGGAGCCGAGGAGGTCGTGCGCCAGGCCGCCGAAGGAGTGCGCGCGGCCGCCCACGGCTTCGAGGAGCACCTGGCCACCGGTGCCGCCGAGTGCACGTGGTGCCCGGTCTGCCGCACGGTCCACGCGGTGCGCACCCTCAGCCCCGAGGTCACCGTGCACCTGGGCGCCGCCGCCACCTCGCTCGTGAGGGCGGCCGCCGCCCTGATGGCGACCACGGTGCCCGACAGCGCTGCCGAGAAGCGGCCCACCGCGGCCGACGGTGCCGCAGACCCCCAGCCGTCCGGCGACCGGGTGCAGCGGATCCCGCTCGACGACAGGCCCACTCCGTGACCGACCCGTTCTGGGTCGGGATCGATGTCGGTGGTACGAAGGTCCTGGCCGGCCGGGTGGACGCGGCGGGCCGCGTGGCCCGCGTCGTACGTCTCCCCTCCGGAGGGCCGAGCGCCCCGGTCGAGCTCCTCGAGCAGACCCTGACCGAGGCCCTCGCCCGGGTCTGCGCGGGAGCCACGCCGACCGGCGTCGGAGTCGCCGCGGCTGGCCTGGTGGACGCTGTGGGTGAGGTGGTCAGCTTCGCGCCGCACCTGCCCTGGCGTGACGCCGACGTGCGGACCCGGCTCTCGGCGCGGTGGGGCGTTCCGGTCGCCCTCGAGAACGACGCGACGTGCGCGGTGTGGGCCGAGGTCGAGCACGGCGCGCTGGTCGGGGTCTCCGACGCACTGATGGTCGCGCTCGGGACCGGCATCGGCGGCGGACTCGTGGTCGGAGGCCACGTGGTGCGAGGAGCCGGCGGCATGGCCGGGGAGTTCGGCCACATGCAGGTGGTGCCCGACGGTCGCCCCTGCCCGTGCGGGTTGACGGGCTGCTGGGAGCGGTACTGCTCGGGCAGCGCCCTGGCGATGGCCGCCGGACCGCGGTTCGGCTCGGGGCCGGCGATCACCGACGCTGCCCGAGCCGACGACGAGGGTGCCCTCGCGGCGTTCGACGAGGTGGGTCGTTGGCTGGGCGTCGGCGTGGCCAACCTGGTGGCCGCCGTCGACCCGTCCGTCGTCGTCATCGGGGGAGGGGTCTCCGCGGCGGACGACCTGCTGCTGGTGCCGGCCGCGCGTGCCTTGCGTACGCACCTCGTCGCTGCCGCTGACCGCCGCCTGCCCGAGCTGGTGGTCGCCCACCATGCCGAGAACGCCGGGGTGGTGGGCGCCGCCGTGCTCGCGCGGCGCCTCACCCAGCGGTGATCAGACCCGGGAGCCGTCGTCCCAGGGATCCGGTGGGTCCTTGGGCATCGTCAGCACGAGGTAGCCGAAGCCGGTGACCAGGCCGACGAGCAGCACCGTGACAGCCCACCTCGGCAGATGGAGGTTGGTCATGGTCGCGAGCATGAAGACCAGCGGTGCGGCGAAGACTCCCACCCACGCGGCGCGGCGCCGCCACGGCATGGGGGGTGCGGGGGGAGGAGACGGCGGGACGAAGCGCTCCTCCCGGTCGGGGTCGCGTGGTGCCGGAGGCGGGGTGGTCTCGTCGTACGCCGGCCCCAGGAACGGTCCCGGGTCGGGGAGCGGCCCGGGGTCGGGGAACGGGTCGCCGTGGCGCTCGTCGGGGACGGCTCCACCCGCCGGGTCCTGCGGCGGCACGTCCAGCTGAGGCACGTCCGGCGGACGTTCGTCGGCCTCGTACGCCTCCTCCTGAGGCTCGTCGCCGGCCCCCTCGCCGGACCCGTCATCGGACCCGTCATCGGGAACCGAGGAGGCTGGTGGGTCGGTCTCGCGGCGCGCGGTCTCGCCGTAGTTGTCGACGATGAGGCGCCAGGCCTCGTCCTCGTCCGGAGTGGTCATGGCCGGGTGCCGTCGGCCTCGGCCCGGGCGCCGGTCACGCGGGCCACGAAGGCAGCCGACTCGGCGTGGATCATCTCCGCGTCGTGGTCGAGCGTGGCGACGTGGAAGCTGCGGGGGAGCACCAGCTCGGTGACGTCGTCGGAGGAGACGCCGGCACGGATGATCCGGGCTGACGAGGGGTCGACGACGTGGTCGACGGCCGACCTCATCAGGAGCACCGGCGCGGTGACCTGGGGCAGGGCGTCACGCAGCGGTCGCCAGTTCTGCATCATCGAGTGGGCCGCCTTCAGTGGGCTCCGGTCGTAGCCGTGCTCCAGGACGCCCGGCTTCGCGATGTCGTTGGTGATGCCGGGCAGCGAGCCGAGCACGTGCTTGACGACCGGGAGGGCCAGCACGTCCTTGCGGGTGGTGGCGACTGCGGGGTTGACCAGGATGACTCCGGCGACCGAGTCGCCGAGGTCGGCCGCCAGGCGCAGGACGAGGGCACCGCCCATCGAGAGTCCGGCGAGCACGACGACGTCGTTCTCGGCGGCGAGCTTGTCGTGGGCCTCGCGCACACCGGCGTACCAGTCCTCCCAGCGCCGGGTGTTGAGGTCCTGCCACGAGGTCCCGTGACCGGGCAGCAGGGGAACCTCGACCGCACAGCCGACGTCGGCCAAGGACCGGGCCCAGGGCTTGACCGAGGCAGGCGAGCCGGTGAATCCGTGGCTGACCAGCACGCCGACCCGGCGACCGCCCGTGAGGTCGGGGCGGGCGGGGACGCTCAGGGGCGCGACGAGGTCGGCATCGGTCATGCCGACGATTGTGCCGCAGTACCGGATACGGGGACAGGGAATGGGCCGTCTCACGGCGACACGTGGGAGGGTCGTACGGGCCTGATCGGGCGCGGCAGGGGCTAGGCTCACGTCGTGCTCTACTGGTTCCTCAAGTGGATCGCCCTCGGGCCTTTCCTCCGGATCATCTTCCGTCCCCAAGCGCAGGGGCTCGAGAACGTCCCCGCAGAGGGGCCGGCGATCTTGGCGTGCAACCACCTGTCGTACGCCGACTGGCTCTTCATGCCGCTCACGCTTCCTCGCCGTGTCACCTTCGTGGCGAAGGCGGAGTACTTCACCACGCCGGGGGTCAAGGGCTTCTTCCAGAAGATGTTCTTCTCGGGCGTCGGGCAGGTCCCGATCGACCGCGCCAGCGGCAGCGCGGCGGCGGGCGCCATGGCCTCGGCCGCCAAGATCCTGGAGGCCGGTGACCTCTTCGGCATCTTCCCCGAGGGCACCCGCTCCCACGACGGCAAGCTCTACCGGGGCAAGACCGGGGTGGCGCGCCTGGCCCTGACGACCGGCGTCCCGGTGATCCCGGTCGCCGTGGTGGGCACCGACGTGGTCGCACCCCCCGGCAAGACGTTCGGCTCCTTCACACGGCCCAAGGTGCGTTTCGGCGAGCCGCTCGACTTCTCCCGTTACGAGGGCATGGAGAACGACCGCTACGTGCTGCGCTCGGTCACCGACGAGATCATGTACGAGATCATGCGCCTCTCCGGCCAGGAGTACGTCGACAAGTACGCGGCCGTGGCCAAGGAGGAGTCCAAGAAGGCGGCTGCTGCGGCGAAGGCTGCTGCGGCGGCCCGCGAGCAGCTCGCCGTCGAGGACGAGCTCCAGGGCCACGGCGACGAGAAGGCTTCCTGAGCCCGGCCGTGCCGACTCTCGAAGCAGCCGCGCGGCTCGCGGTCGAGGACCGCCTGCACCGCGCCCTGGCCGTCTTCAGGCTGGTCGTCACGCTCAACATGCTGGCCCTCACGGCCTGGCGGTGGGGCAACTTCGACCGCCCCGGCTGGACGCTCGTGGCCGTCGCGGCCATCCTCGTCTGGACGGTGACCGTCCACCTGCTCTACCGCCGCGCGGAAGGGCGTACGACCCTGGTCCACGTCGTCGACCTGCTGGTGACCGTCCTCGCCCTGGCGGTGACGCCGTTCCTCAAGGGTTCGGACTTCAACGCCTCGTTGCCCGGCTTCTGGGTGATGTGCGCGGTGCTGGCGTGGGCGGTGCACTGGAACTGGCGCGGCGGTGTCTTCGCCGCCGCAGTCGTCTCGACGGTGGACCTGGCGATCCGCCCGCACATCACGCAGACCAACTACGGCAACGTCTTCCTGCTGCTCCTGGGCGGGGCCCTGATCGGCTACATGTGCCAGAGCCTGCAGGCGATGGCGAGCGAGCGCGCGGTGGCCGAGCGGCGCGCAGCGGTGGCCGGCGAACGGGCCCGCCTGGCCAGGGCGGTGCACGACGGCGTGCTGCAGGTGCTGGCGCTCGTGCAGCGCAAGGGCGCGGCCGAGGCCGACTCCGACTGGGGCGAGCTCGCCGGCCTGGCAGGGGAGCAGGAGGCGGCGCTCCGGGCGCTGATCCATGCCCAGGAGGCGTGGACCGTTGCCTCTGTCCCCGGCCCGGTAGGGCTCGCGGACGGCGCCAGCGCCCCCTCGCCGCCCGACGCCCCCCGCGATCTTGCCGGTGCCTTGGAGCAGGGAGTGGGACCGACGGTCACCGTCGCGACCCCGGGACGGGCGGTGCTCCTCCCCGGACGCGTCGTGGAGGTTCTGCTCGGAGCGGTGGGGGCGTGCCTCGACAACGTACGCCTGCACGTCGGCCTCACCGCGCCGGCGTGGGTGCTGCTGGAGGACCACGGCGACAGCGTCGTGGTCTCGGTGCGTGACGAGGGACCCGGCATCGCGGCGGGCCGCCTGGTCGAGGCCCGCCAGCAGGGACGCCTCGGCGTGCAGTCCTCCATCTGCGGACGCCTGGAGGAGGTCGGCGGCAGCGCAGAGGTGCACACCGGCGACTGGGGTACCGAGTGGGAGCTGACGGTCCGGGTGCCCGACCGGGAGGCAGCCTCGTGAAGGGCGCAGCATGACGAGCGCAGCAGCATGACGAGCGCCATCGTGACGAAGGGGCGACACGCGTGACCATCCATGGCGAGCACCCCTTCACGGGGCACGAGCCCACTGACGAGGTACGCCGGTTGCGGGCGCGCCTGGGGGGAGTGGTGACCCTCTGGACTGCCAGCACGGGCGAGGACGAGGGCGGGGCTGACCGTCTCCAGCGTCATGGTGGCGCGAGGGGACGAGGGCAGGATCCTGGCCCTGGTCGACCCGCTGTCGGACTTCGCGGAGACCTTCGAGCACACCGGACGCGCCGTGGTCCAGCTCCTGCGCTGGCACCACCGCGACCTGGCCGACGCCTTCGCGGGACTCACGCCCGCTCCGGGCGGACCTTTCCGGCTCGCCGACTTCGCCGCGACCGACCACGGTCCTCGGCTGCTGTCGGCCGGGACCTGGGCCCTGGTCGAGAAGGAGTCGGAGGCCGACGTCGGGTGGTCGCGGCTCTACACCGCCCGGATCGTCGAGCTGCACGTCGCGGAGGAGACCGACCCGCTGGTCCACCGACGTGGCCGTTACCGGCGCGCGGCCGACGCGCAGGACGCCGACGAGCAGTAACCTCGGGCGCGTGACTCAGAAGCCACGCAGCGACCAGCCGACCCGGGTGATGGTGGTCGACGACCACCCGATGTGGCGCAACGCCGTCGAACGCGACCTGGCCGAGGCAGGGTTCGAGGTCGTCGCCGTGGCCGCCAGTGGCGACGAGGCGATCACGCGGTTCAGCGCCTCCCGGCCGCACGTGGTCGTGCTGGACCTGCAGATCCCCGCCCCGAACGGGGTCGAGGTCACGCGGGCCGTGCTCAGCCAGGACCCGTCGGCCCGCGTCCTGATCCTCTCCGCCAGCGGTGAGCAGGTCGACGTCCTCGAGGCACTCAAGGCAGGCGCCACCGGCTACCTCGTCAAGTCCGCCTCCAGCGCCGACCTGATCGCTGCCGTCGGCCGCGTCGCAGCTGGTGGGACGGTCTTCACCCCGGGTCTCGCCGGCCTGGTGCTCGGTGAGTTCCGGCGCCTCTCCGACCCCAAGGAGCAGCAGTCCGAAGCCTCCCAGCTCACTGAGCGGGAGACCGAGGTGCTGCGGATGGTGGCGAAGGGGTGGGGGTCGAAGCAGATCGCGGAACGGCTCGTCATCTCCCATCGCACCGTGCAGAACCACGTGCAGAACACGCTGCGCAAGCTCCAGATGCACAATCGGGTGGAGCTGACCCGGTGGGCCATCGAGCAGGGCCTGGACGACGACGAGGAGTGAGCGTGGCGCACGACGGGTTGACGGAGCGGTTGCTCGGCGCAGCCGACGACCTCTATGCGCTCGCCGTCACCGACTTCACGCTCGCGCGCGACGCCCTCGCCGCGTCGTTGAAGAGTGAGGACAAGGAGCTCGCCGCTGCGGTCAAGGCGCTTCGCAAGCCCACCGTCGCGGGCTGGGCGGTCAACCTCTTCGTACGCCGCGAGTCCGAGCAGGTCGACCAGCTGCTCGACCTCGGTGCCGCGCTCCGTGATGCGCAGAGCGCCCTCGACGGCGAGGAGCTGCGTGCTCTGAGCCGACAGCGACGCCAGGTGACCGCGGCGATGGCGACTCGCGCTCGTGCCGTCGCCGCCGACGAGGGCCAGCGGCTGACCCAGGCCGTCCTCGACCAGGTCGAGGCCACCTTCACCGCGGCGCTGCTCGACGAGGGGGCGGCCGTCGCCGTGCGCTCGGGGATGCTCGTCCAGGCCATCACGGTGACGGGCGTGGGACCCGCCGACCTCACCGGCGTGGTCGCCCTGCCGGACGCCCTCGGCTTCACCGCGCCGCCCCGCGAGGCCCCGGAGCGGGAGGAGGAACCACGTCCCGTCCTGAGACTGGTGCCGGACCCGGAACGGCGTACGAAGGAGCGCCGCGCGGCCAAGGAGGAGGTCGCCGCCGCCGAGCGCGCCGTCACCCGGGCCGCCCGGGCCCAGCGCTCAGCACAGCGTCGCGTCGATGACCTCGAGGCCCGGCTGCTGCGCCTTCGGTCGGAGGCGGACGAGCTGCGGCGTCGGGTGGCCCAGCTCGAGGCGGAGGCCGAGGAGGTCGACGACGAGCTGGTCGAGGCCGAAAGCACCCGCGACGAGTTCGACGCGGAGCTCACCACGGCTGAGGAGGAGCGCGACGACGCCGCCGAGGCCTTGGCGCGTCTGGAGCGCGGCTGAGACCGCGAGGGCCGGATGGGCCTCAGGCCCAGCCCTTGGACCGCTCGACGGCCTCCTGCCACCGGGCGTACCGGGCGTCGGCGTCGCCCCGGTCGCCGGCGGGCTCGAAGCGCGCGTCCAGCTGCCACGTCTTCTTCAGGTCGTCGGTCGAGGACCACACGCCAGTGCCCAGCCCTGCCAGGAAGGCTGCGCCGAGGGCCGTGGTCTCGACGATGCGCGGGCGCTCCACCGGCACGTTGACCTGGTCGGCCTGCGCCTGGCAGAGGAGCCCGTTGGCGGCCGCGCCACCGTCGACCCTGATCGAGGCGAGGTCGGGCATGGTCTCCAGCACGTCGCGGACCTCGTAGGCGATCGCCTCCAGGGTCGCGCGGACGACGTGGGCCCGGGTGGTGCCGCGGGTGATGCCGATCAGCAGGCCACGCGCGTGCGGGTCCCAGTGAGGCGCCCCGAGGCCGGTCAGGGCCGGGACGAAGACGACGCCGTCGGTGTCGTCGACGGTGCGTGCCACTGCCTCCGCCTCGGCGGCCGAGCCGATGATCTGCAGCCCGTCGCGCAACCACTGGACGGCCGCTCCGGTCACGAAGATCGCACCCTCGAGCGCGTACGTCGTCGTCCCCTCCGGAGAGCGCCACGCCGCCGTGGTCAGCAGGCCCGCCTCGGAGCGTACGGGCGTGGTCCCGGTGTTCGTGAGGATGAAGGAACCGGTCCCGTAGGTGCACTTGGTCTCGCCCTCCGCGAAGCAGGTCTGCCCGAAGAGGGCCGACTGCTGGTCGCCGGCGATGCCGGCGATCGGGAGGGTGAGTCCGCAGAAGGAGGCGGGGTCGGTGTCGTCGATGACGCCCCAGCTCGGCACGATCTCGGGCAGCGCGTCGCGCGGAACCCCGAAGAGCTCGCACAGCTCGTCGGACCAGTCGCCGGCGTCCAGGTCGAAGAGGAGCGTGCGCGAGGCGTTGGAGACGTCGGTGACGTGCCAGGTGCCGCGGGTCATGCGGGCGACGAGGTAGGAGTCGACGGTGCCCACGGCGTAGCGACCCGACTCCACCAGCGCCCAGGTGTGCGGTTCGTTCTCCCGCAGCCACACGAGCTTGGTGCCGGAGAAGTAGGGGTCCAGGCGCAGGCCGGTGAGCTCGGTGACCCGCTGCTCGTGGCCCTCCTCGCGCATCCGGCTGCAGATGTCGGCGGTGCGACGGTCCTGCCACACGATGGCGCGGCGCGGGGAGCCGAGGGTCTCGCGGTCCCACAGCACGACGGTCTCGCGCTGGTTGGTGATCCCCAGGGCCGTGAGGTCGCTCGCGTCGACCTGCCCGAGCACCTCGCGGGTGGCGGCGAGCGTGGCCTGCCAGATCTCCTCGGGCGCGTGCTCGACCCATCCCGGCCGGGGGAAGTGCTGGGTGAACTCCTGGTAGCCCTTGGCCACGATGCTGCCGTCGGTGGCGACCACCACGGCGGTCACGCCGGTCGTGCCTGCGTCGATCGCGAGAACGCTCATGGGGGCGACCCTAGTGGGAGCGGCCGCGGCCGTGGCGCAGGCCTCAGGGAGTCGTCTGGCCGATCTCGCGCAGCATCTCGGTGAACCACGGCTGGGTGGCGTCGAAGGGCTTGTGCCCGGCGATCCGCTCGAACTCGATCGCCCGCAGGACGTCGCCGCGCTCCTCGTCGTGACCGATGACGCCGGGCACCCCGTCGAGGGCGCTCTCCACGGCCAGCTCGCACATCTCACGCACCAGCGCCACGTCGGTCGCGTTGGCGGGTGCCGAGCGAGAGAAGTAGCCGGACTTCTGCACCATCTTCTTCTGGGCGCCGATCCGTTGGGCGAACTGCTTGGCGAAGTAGCGACCCGGGTTGATCGTGTCGAGCATGACGTGGCCGAAGGGGTCGCGCTTGACCGGCGTGCCGGCCTCCTCGAGCTCGCGGACGATGTCGGCGACGCCGGCTCCCTCGCTCAGGAAGATGTTGACGCACCCGATCTCGTCCATGACGCCGCGGAGGCGGGTGGCCTCGGCCTCGATGTCGATCGGCACCTCGGGCACGTAGAGGCCGTGGATCGCCCACCGCTCGGGAGTGAGCCCGATGCTGGGCAGCCACTCCTGCTCGCCGTGCCAGCGCATGTAGTCCCGTCCGGCCGCAGCGGTCAGCCACCCCGACCCGCGGCCCATGACCTCGTGGACGATGAGCATCCGCGGGTTGGCGCCGTGCTCGGCGAGAATGTTGCGCGCGAACAGCGCCGCCTGCTCGGCGGCCGTCTGGGCGCCGAGCGTCTGCTTGATCGGGACCACGTCGTTGTCGATGGTCTTGGGCAGTCCCACGACGGTGAGGTCGATCTGTTGACGGGCCAGGTGCGCGGCGAGGTCGGCGGCCGCGGTGTTGGTGTCGTCGCCGCCGATGGTGTGCAGCACCTCGACACCGTCGGCCACCAGTTGGCGGGCCGCCACGTCAAGGGCGGTCTCGTCCGGCCCGACGAGGCCACGGCGCCGGCAGTCCTCGTCGTTGGTCAGCTTGACCCGGCTGTTGCCGATCGGGCTGCCGCCGAAGCGGTGCAGCAGGGCGGCCCCGCGGCGGGCCGCGTCGTCGACGACGATGCTGTCGCCGCGCAGGAGACCTTCGTAGCCGTGTCGGTAGGCCACGATCTCGGTCTCGGGGGAGCGGCTCGTCCAGGTCTCGATCAGGGCGCCGACGGCCGAGGAGAGGCAGGGGGCGTATCCACCGGCGGTCAACAGGGCAACGCGTGTGGGGGCCATAGGGCGATGATAGGCCGAGGGTCATGGTGGGGGAGCCCCGCGCGTGGCAACCGTCACCTCGTGCGGTGCTCCGGGCGGAGTGGGGCGTACGCCTGTCTCACCCAGCGACGAGAACTGTGGGCGAGGCAGGGAAGCGCGCGGCGCGCACGTACCCTTGGGACGTGACCATCCCGAGCCTCGAAGAACTGAACGCCCTCGGCCGGGTCCAGCAGCCCACCTACCCGGACGCTGCTGCGCTCGACAGTGCGGTCGCCCGCCTGCGCAACTCGCCCCCGCTGGTCTTTGCCGGCGAGTGCGACGACCTCACGGAGAAGCTTGCCGCGGTCACCCGCGGCGAGGCCTTTCTGCTCCAGGGCGGTGACTGCGCGGAGACCTTTGACGGCGTGACGGCCGACAACGTGCGCAACAAGCTGCGCGTGCTGCTGCAGATGGCGGTCGTGCTCACGTATGCCGCCTCCGTGCCCGTGGTCAAGGTCGGACGTCTGGCTGGCCAGTACGCCAAGCCCCGCTCGTCCGACACCGAGACCCGTGACGGGGTCACGCTGCCGGCCTTCCGCGGTGACGCGGTCAACGGCTTCGACTTCACCCCCGAGGCCCGCATCCCCGACCCGCAACGCCTGGTCGAGATGTACAACGCCTCCGCGGCCACGCTCAACCTGGTGCGCGCCTTCACGACCGGTGGTTACGCCGACCTGCGCCAGGTGCACGCCTGGAACACGGACTTCGTCCGTGACTCCGTCGCGGGCCTGCGCTACGAGAAGGTCGCGAGCGAGATCGACCGCGCCCTCACCTTCATGCAGGCGATCGGCGCCGACCCCGACGAGTTCCACCGGGTCGACTTCTACTCCAGCCACGAGGCCCTGCTTCTCGAGTACGAGCACTCCTTGACGCGCATCGACTCCCGCACCGACAAGCCGTACGACGTCTCGGCCCACATGGTCTGGATCGGCGAGCGCACCCGTCAGCTCGACGGTGCCCACGTCGAGCTGCTGAGCCGGATCAGCAACCCGATCGGCGTGAAGCTCGGCCCCACGACCACCGCCGACGACGCGCTGGCCCTGGCCGACAAGCTGAACCCCGACAACATCCCGGGCCGGCTCACCTTCATCACCCGCTTCGGCGCCCAGAAGATCCGCGACGGCCTGCCGACGCTGGTCGAGAAGGTCAAGGCCGCCGGCACCCAGGTGGCGTGGGTCTGCGACCCGATGCACGGCAACACGTTCGAGGCCTCCTCCGGCTACAAGACCCGTCGCTTCGACGACGTCATCGACGAGGTCCAGGGCTTCTTCGACGTGCACCGCTCGCTCGGCACCTGGCCCGGTGGCCTGCACGTCGAGCTCACCGGTGACGACGTCACCGAGTGCGTCGGTGGCGGCGAGCTGATCGACGAGGCCGGCCTCGCCAACCGTTACGAGTCGGTCTGCGACCCGCGCCTGAGCCGCGTGCAGTCGCTCGAGATGTCCTTCCTCGTCGCGGAGATGCTGCGCAAGGCCTGAGCCTGACGTCAGGGCGGTGCGGACCACCAGGTCCGCACCGCCCTTCGTCATTTCCGCCGACGCGCGCCCGTAGGCTCGCAGGGTGAGCGACCTCGTGGACCTGCGTTCCGACACCCTGACCCAGCCGACCGGGGCGATGCGCCGTGCCATGGCTGATGCGCCCGTGGGCGACGACGTCTACGGGGAGGACCCGACGGTCCTCGAGCTGCAGGAGCGGGTGGCCGAGCTCTTCGGCCACGAGGCCGCCCTCTTCACCCCGACCGGATCCATGGCCAACGTCCTGGCTGTGCGCAGCGTCGTGGCTCCCGGGCAGGAGGTGCTCTGCGAGAGCTCGGCCCACATCGCGCGCGCCGAGCTCGGGGCCCACGCTGTCTACAACCAGGTGACGATGCGCACCTGGACGCACCCGCGTGGTCAGGTCGACCTCGACGCCGTGCGTCACCTGCACGCACCGGACATGGGGCCGTTCTTCGTGCCGACCGCTGCCGTGTCGGTGGAGAACACCCACAACTTCGCTGGCGGCGCCGTGACCGGGATAGACGACCTTCGGGCACTGCGCGGCTGGGCGGACGAGGTGGGTTGCGCGGTGCACCTCGACGGCGCCCGGATCTGGAACGCCCACGTCGCCACGGGCACGTCCCTGCGCGACTACGGAACGATTGCCGACGTGCTGGCCGTCTGCCTCTCCAAGGGGCTGGGCGCCCCGGTGGGCTCGCTCCTGGTGGGGTCGACCGAGGCGATGACCGAGGCACGGGTGTGGCGCAAGCGGATGGGTGGCGGCATGCGTCAGGTCGGCGTGCTCGCGGCCGCGGGCCTGTACGCCCTCGACCGCCACGTCGAGCGGCTGGCCACCGACCACGCCCACGCCCGGCTGCTCGCGAAGGCCTGCGGCGTCGACCCGACGACCGTGGACACCAACATCGTGGTCCTCGAGCACCACGACGCCCTGGGCTTCGTCGACGCGGCGGCGCGCGAGGGCGTACGCGTCTCGGCCGTCGGTCCGCGCACCGTACGCCTGGTCACGCACCTGGGTGTCGACGAGGCCGGTGCCCGGCGAGCGGCGACGGTGCTGGCGCGCCTGGTCGAGGCCGTCTGACGACCGAGCCTCCGGGCTCTGACCCGACTCACACGGTGAGGTGCGTGACCTCGCCCTCGATCGGGCGTCGGCTCGGGACCAGCTCGACCACCAGCATGGCCGTCAGGACCATCGCACCGCCCAGCAGCAGCCGCGAGGTCAGTGACTCCCCGCCCAGCGCAACCGCGAACGCGGCCGCGAAGACCGGCTCCATGCTCATGATGATCGCGCACCGCGTCGGTGGTAGGTGCGCCTGTGCCCACGTCTGGACGAAGAGGGCAGCGGCGCCCGCGACCAGCGCCATGTAGAGCATCGACGTCCAGTCCTCGGCCGTGGCCGGCAGGACGATGCCGTCGGGGACGGTGGCGACGAAGCAGATGGCGGCAATCACCATCAGCTGGACGATCGACATGCCCATCGCCTCGGAGGGGCGCGACCAGGCGCCCAGGCCGACGATGTGCAGGGCGTAGAGGGCGGCGGCCACCAGGGTGAGGGACTCGCCGTAGCCCAGGGCGAACTCGCCGCGCATCGTGAGCAGCCACAGGCCTGCGGTGGCCAGCGCCACCGCGCCCCAGGTCACCCCGCTGATGCGCGTACGCAGCAGGAGGGCGGCGAAGATCGGGGTCAGCACGACGTACATGCCGGTGACGAAGCCGCTCACGCTGGCGGGGGTGTGGGCCAGCCCGGCGGTCTGGAGGATCTGGGCGACCCCGTAGAGCAGGCCGAGCACCAGGGCGTGGCGCCGGGAGTCGCGCGAGAGGCGGCCCAGTGCGCGGGGCGCGACGAGCAGCATGGCGAGGCTCGCGATGGCGAAGCGCACCGCGAGGAAGTCGAGGGTCGGGACCCGGTCCAGGAGGTCCTTGATGAGGAAGAACGTCGAACCCCACGAAGCCGTCATGGCGACGAGCGCGAGCGTCGCCACCAGCGTGGTGCCCCGACGACTCATCCGTGGGCCTGCTCGCGCAACTTCTTGAGCAGCGGGATGTCGGTGTTGCCCGCGTCCCTCGAGCCCGGGGTCTCCAGGATGAACGGCACGCCCTCCAGCCCCGGGTGGGCGAAGAGCTCGCTGAAGGCGCCCGTGCCGATGTGGCCCTCGCCGATGCGCTGGTGGCGGTCCTTGAAGGCGCCGCGTACGTCCATCGAGTCGTTGGCGTGCACCAGGCGCAGACGTCCCGGACCGCCGATCTCGATGATCCGGTCGACGGTGGCCGTGGCGCCGCCCTCGTCGTCGAGCGGGGCGCCGGCGGCGAAGACGTGGCAGGTGTCGAGGCAGATGCCCGCGCGCGGGTGGTCGTCGACCGCGGCGAGGTAGGGGACGAGGTCCTCGACCCCGGCACAGAGGCTGCGCCCCTGGCCGGCGGTGGGCTCGAGCAGCAGCCACGGCGCGTCCTCGTCACCGAGCGCCTCCAGGAGGGGGAGCAGGCCGTCGCGGACCTGCCGCATGGCGCTGGCGTGCCGCTCCGTGCTCCCGGTCGGGTCGACGAACGACCCCGTGTGCACGACGACGCCCTCGGCGCCGATCTCGGCCGCGCGGCGCAGGTTGTGCGCCAGCACGGCGACGGACTTCTCGTACGTCGCGGGCGTGGGGGAGCCGAGGTTCACGAGGTAGGGGGCGTGCACGAAGACCCGCATGCCCCGTGCGGCGGTGGCCTCGCGGAAGGCCGCGTCCACGCGCGGGTCGCCGGCGGAGTGGGCCCAACCGCGGGGATTGCCGACGAAGACCTGGATGGTCTCCGCCTCGATCTCGACGGCGGACGCGAGGGCTCCGGCGACGAGCCCTTTGCCCACCTGGACGTGGGTACCGACGGGGTTGCGCAGGGCGGAGGGGGAGAGCGAGGGGAAGGACTGCTTCAGCACCGGACAACTCTAGGGCTGACATCCGCCCGTCCGGCGGCCGGGGAGCCGGAGGAGGGGTTCAGATCAGGAAGAGCGTGACCGTGAAGCCCTTGGGCACCATCTCGCCGGCGCCGGGGTCGCTGCTGAGCACGAAGCCGAGGCCGATGTACTGGCCTGAGCGCTCGACCTTCACGGTGAAGCCGAGCGCCTCGAGCCGCTCCTTGGCCGCCTTCTCCCCCTGGGCGATCACCCGCGGCATCTGCACGAGCTCTGGCCCCTTGGAGACGACCAGCTTCACGGTGTCGCCCTTGAAGAGCGTGCCGCTCGTGGGGCTCTGGCTGATCACCACGCCCTCGGCGACGTCGTCGTCGAAGACCCGCTCGGTGTCGACCTCGAGACCGGCGCCGGTGAGTGCTGCGGTCGCCTTGTCGGCCTTCTTGCCGGTCCAGTCGTCGAGCTCGACCGGCTCCCGGCCCTTGCTCACCACCACGTTGACCGCGGTGCCCGGGCGCAGCGTGGCGCCGGCCTTGGGGTTGCTGGAGATGACCTGCCCCTCGGGGACGGTCTCGTGGTAACGGTCGACCTGACGTCCGAACTCGAGCTTCATCCTCTCGAGGGCTGCTTGGGCCTCGTCGACCGACAGGCCGGACAGCTTCGGGACGTCGTAGCGCTCCGGGCCGCGGGAGAGCGAGAGCACCACGGTGTCGCCGGGGAGCACCCGGTCGCCGGGGCCAGGGTCGGTGGAGACGACGTCGTCGACGGGCACGTCCTCGCTGTAGGAGGGGTCACCCACCTCGACCTCCAGACCGGCCGCCTCGAGCGCCTCGACGGCTGCGGCCCGGTCCATGCCCAGCACCGACGGCGTGGTCGTGTAGCGGGCGAACCCGAACCACCACGAGGCGAGGCCGACGGCCACCACGAGGAGCAGGGAGAGCAGCAGCACCAGCGGGCCGCGACGAGAGCGTCGCCTGGTCGACGGCGTACGCGGGAGGTCCGGCTCGGGGACAGGCAGCCGGGCGATGCCTGGCGCGGCGGCCACCGACGACCCCGCGAAGTCGTGCGGGACCTGGATCTGCTGGGTGCGGTCACTGACCGCGACACCGAGGTCGTCGCTGTGCCCCACGACGGTGGTGCGCTCGCTGGGCGCCTCGAAGAACGACTCGAACGTTGTGTCCGAGTCCCTCGTCGCCCTGGCGTCGTCGCCCGTGGTCGAGGGGGACTCGAGGTCGGCGAAGCCGTCGCTGTCGGCCTCCATCTCGACGGGCAACGGGGAGACGACCGGCAGCGGGCGCAGGTCGGTCTCGAGCTCGGGGTCCTCAGTGATCCCGTCACGCAGCGTCTGGGCGACCCGCCGCACCTGGTGCAGGAGGACTCCGGCGTCAGCCGGGCGCTGGTCCTTGTCGCGGGCGGTGGCGCGCGCGACCAGGGCGTCGACGTACGCAGGCAGCCCCGGCACCCGCGCCGAGGGTGCAGGGACGTCCTCGTGCACGTGCTTGTAGGCGACCTGGATCTGGGTCTCGCCCTCGTGGGGCTTCGCGCCGGTGAGGAGCTCGTAGAGGAGCACGCCGGCGGCGTACACGTCGGCGCGGGCATCGGCCTGTCCCTGGACGACCAGCTCGGGGGCGAGGTAGGAGACGGTGCCGATGACGACGCCGGTCGCGGTGTGGTGGGAGGTGGCGCTGACCGCCTTGGCGAGGCCGAAGTCGGCCACCTTGACCGACGTCGACTCCGGGCCTTCGCCGATGAGCACGTTCTCGGGCTTGACGTCACGGTGCACGATCCCGGCGCGGTGGGCTGCCGCGAGGGCTGCCAGCACGGGCTCGATGAGCGCGAGGGCCCGGGCTGCCCCCAACGGCGCCTCGTCGCGGATCACGTCGCGCAGGGTGCGGCCGGGCACGTACTCCATGGCCAGGAAGACGGTGCCGTCGTCCTCGCCCTGGTCGTAGACCGCCACGACGTTGGGGTGGGAGAGCTGGGCAGCCGCGCGGGCCTCGCGCACGAAGCGGTCGGCGAAGTCGTTGCCGTCGCCCAGGCCCTGGTGCATCACCTTGACCGCCACGGTGCGTTCGAGGCGGAGGTCGACGGCTTCGTAGACACCGGCCATGCCGCCCCGAGCGATGCGGCGCACGATGCGGTAACGCCCGTCGAGCACCCGCCCGCGCAGGGGGTCGGGGGGGTCCGCAGCGGCGCGCCGGCGCGTGGACTCGTCTGACTCCACGATCGACCTCCGGGGGAAAACGGGCTGGGACGGACGGCGCCCGGGGCTGGTGGGCGCGGGCCGTGGGGCAATCGTAGTGATCGCCCCACGAATCGCGGTGTCCGCAGTCCAGTTCCGGCGTGGCGCGAGGGGGTGGCACCATGGAGCACATGAACGACGGACCCCTCTCCTCCGCAGACCTCGACGCCCTCGTCCCGACGTGGATCGACTGGGCAGGAGCGGCGGCCCAGCTGGGCGTCTCGGTGGGACGCGTACGCACGATGATCCGTGAGCACGAGCTGGCCGCGGCCGTGCCGCGTCCCGGCGCCGGGCAGCAGATCCCCGCTGACTTCCTCCAGGAGGGCGAGGTCGTGAAGGGACTGCCCGGCCTCCTCACCGTGCTGCACGACGGGGGCTACGACGACCGCGAGTGCATCGCGTGGCTCTACACCGACCTGGACCTGCCGGGCCGTCCGATCGACGCCCTGCGGGAGAACCGCGGCTCCGAGGTCAAGCGTCGCGCCCAGTCGATGGCCTTCTGACCGACTGCCCCCTGCTGGAGTCGCAGCGCCGCCGGGGGCGCAGCCTCGCTGGAGGGTCGCTCTAGAAGACCCGCTGCGTCGCCAGACCGGCGAGCCGGCGCAGGGCCACGGTCGCACCGGCGTCGAACCCGGCGGCATCGAGTCGCTCGACTGCCCGGTCGGAGAGCTCGGTGATCTTCCGTTCCACGGCGTCTGCGGCGCCGGAAGCCTGGATGATCGCCCGCAGCTCGGCCACATGGGTGTCGTCGAGCGGCGTGCCGAGGGCGGCGTCGAGCGTGGCGGCGCCGGCCTCGTCGGATCCGTCGAGGGCCAGTGCCACCAGCACGGTGCGCTTGCCCTCGACCAGGTCGTCACCGGCGGGCTTGCCGGTGGTCGCGGGGTCCCCGAAGACGCCGAGGAGGTCGTCGCGCAGCTGGAACGCCTCACCGAGCGGGAGTCCGAACTCCGTGAGCGTGTCGAGCTGCTGCTCGGTGGCACCGGCCAGCGCGGCGCCGATGTGCAGGGGCCGTTCGATGGAGTACTTGGCCGACTTGTAGCGCAGCACCGTCATGGCGGTCTCGACGTCGGCGTGGGCGCGGGCCTGCACCGAGACGTCCAGGAACTGGCCCGCGATCACCTCGGTGCGACAGAGGGCGAAGACCTCGAGGGCGGGAGCGACCCGCTCGAAGGAGAGGCCGCAGCGGCGCAGGAGCTCGCCCGACCAGGCCAGCAGCAGGTCGCCCAGCAGGATCGCTGCGGCGGCACCGTACTGCTCCGCGTCGCCTCGCCAGCCGGCCGCCACGTGCTCGGCCTCGAGCGCCTTGTGGGTGGCCGGACGGCCCCGACGGGTGTCCGAGGCGTCCATCAGGTCGTCGTGGACCAGGGCGCTGGCCTGCAGCAGCTCCATGGCGGCACAGGCCCGGAGCAGCGCACGCTCGTCCTCCACCTCGGGCTGGATGGCCCGGTAGCCCCACCAGCAGAACGCTGCCCGGAAGCGCTTGCCTCCGTCGAGGGCGACCCTGGCCTCGGTGAGCAGCCGTGCCGCGTCGGGGCCCAGCGGCGCCAGACGGGTCTCCTGCTCGTCGAGGAACTCGTCCAGGGTGGACTGGAGGGCGGTGCGGAACGCCTCGGCGTCCCACTCGGCAGGCTGGGTAGGCGCGGGCACGGCCCCGAGCCTAGCCATGGCCCGCGGGCGCGCCCACCCTGCGTCGCAGGATGTGGGCTCCCGGCAGAGCTGACCGAAACCGGTCACGTGCTGACCGGACCGACCCGGGGTCGGTGCTGACTACGCTGGCCGCCATGCAGAGGACCGTCACCGTCACCGGCCACGGCGTCGCCCACGTGGTCCCCGACCGCGCGGTGCTCCGGGTCACCGCCAGCCATGGCGCCGCCAGCGTCGCCGAGGCCGTCTCCGGCCTGGAGACCGCTGGACGCGCCCTCAGCGAGGTCGCCCATCGGCTCACCGAACCGCGTCACGTCGCGACCACCGGCCTCCAGGTCTGGCCGCGCCACGACCACCAGGGTCGTTCCGACGGCTTCGAGGCACGTCACCAGGTGCGCGTGGTCTGCGCCGACCTCGGGACCGCCGCCGCGCTGGTCACGGCCCTGGCCGAGCGGGTGGGCGATGCCCTGCGCGTCGACTCCCTAGCCCTGGAGGTCGGCGACCCCTCCGACGCCGAGGAGCGGGCGCGCGAGCTGGCGTACGCCGACGCCCGGGGACGCGCCGAGCACCTCGCGGGGCTCGACGGGGCCGGGATCGGTGACCTGGTGGCGGTCGTGGAGGGAGATCCGGCCGGACCCGGACCCGGAGCAGGGGTGCCACATGCCAGGGCTGCCGAGATGGGGCTCGAGCCGGGCGAGCAGGAGGTCCGCGTCCGGGTCACTGGCACCTGGCAGCTGATCTGATCGGCTGGCAGGGCTGGCTCAGGCCGGTCCGACGGCCTGCGCGACGAGGGCGCCCGAGAGACCGGTGAAGGGCAGGCCCGCGCCCGGGGTCGCGTGCGCACCGGCGGCGTACAACCCCGCCACCGGGGTGGTGGGGCCGAGGCGCCGGCGCACCGTGTCGCGTCCCCGCCACTGCGTGCCCAACGGTGAGCCGCCCCACGCCTCGGCCAGGTCCGCGGGTGAGCGCTCCACACGGGTGACCACGCGCCCGCGGAGGTCGACGCCGCGCTCGGCCAGCAGGTCGACGACGTCGACCGACGCCCGTCCGCGGTGCTGCACGGTGAGCACGCTGTGCCCCTCGGGGGCAGCGCCGCCGTGGCGCAGCACCAGGGTGGGGTCCCCGTGGAGCACGGTCTCGCCGGCCACGGCCACCCACTCGGGCAGGTCGCCGGAGACCCCGAGGTGGACCAACGTCGGCAACGAGGTCGACGTCGTACGCCGCACGTAGGGCCGCAGCGCGGGGAAGTGGTGCGGGTCGGTGGCGCAGACCACCGCGTCGGCCTCGACGTCGCCCGCGTCGGTGCGCACGCCACGGACCCGTTTACCCGAGAGGAGCACGTCGCGCACTCCGGTGGCGGTGCGGACGTCGACCTTGCGTGTCGCCAGGCGCTTCGTCATCACCTCGCCGAGCGCGCCGAGCCCGCCCTCGACGGTCCAGGCGCCGAACTTCTGCTCGACGTAGGAGACGGTGCCCAGCCACGCCGGGACCTTGGCGAGGTCGTGCCCGTCGGCGAGGAAGGGGTGGCCGGCGACCAGAGCCAGCCGCTGGTCGCCGAAGGCACGCCTGAAGGTGCGGGCGAGCGTCGCGCGCGAGCGCAGCAGCGCGACGGCGTCGCGGTGCGCGAGGCCCGGGTCCCAGGGCCGCTCGAGGTAGTCCTTGCGCAACCGCTCCCAGACCTCACCCAGCCCGTCGACGTGGTCGACCCACTGCTGGCCGAGGCCGGCGCCGAGGCCCTCGAAGGCCTGCTTCTGCGCGGCGCGGGAACCACCGGTCAGCGAGAGGGAGGTGCCGTCGGCGAAGCGGTGCTCGCGGATGACCTCCACCGGAACGAGGTCGATCTCCCTCTCGAGGGGACGCCCGGACTTGCGGAAGAGGTCGCGGACCACGGCGGGGAGCAGGGTCGTCGACGGCCCGGTGTCGAAGGTGAACCCTTCGTGGCTGAGCTGTCCGAGGGCGCCGCCGAGGGCCGGGGCGCGGTCGAGCAGCGTCACGGCGTGGCCGAGCTTGGCGAGCCGCGCCGCGCTCGCCATGCCACCGAAACCACCACCGACGACCACCACCTGCATGGCCCTGAGGGTAGCGGCGGCCTACTCGGCGGCGATGACCCTGGCCAGTGACTCGGGGTCGCGGCCCACCACGGTGGTCCCGTCGTCGGCGGTGAGGATCGGCCGCTGGATGGTGCGCGGAGAGGCGGCCAGTGCCGTCAGCCACTCCTGGCGGTGCTCCGCGTCCTTCGGCAGGTCGATCCCCGCCTCACGGGTCTCACGGGGGCGGGCCAGGTCCCACGGCTCGAGACCGAGTCGCGCCACGACCTCACCCAGCTCCTCGGCGCTCGGACGGTCGTCGAGGTAGCGGCGCACCGTGTAGGTCACGCCCGCCTCGTCGAGGGTGGCGAGGGCGGTGCGGCACTTGCTGCAGGCGGGGTTGAGCCAGATCTCCATGGCCCCACTGTGCCCCAGCCGGGGTGGCGTCCGATGCGTGGCTCACTCCATGTCGAGGGGCGTGGCGCCGGTCATGGCGAGCAGCTCGTCGTACGTCGTCGAGTAGACCGCCGACGGGTGGCCGGCTGCTGCCCAGAGCACGTCGTGGCGCTGGAGCCAGGGGTCGATCCAGGTCGGCACCGGCGCGGGATGGGCGAAGGGGGAGACGCCGCCGATCACCTGCCCGGTGTGGGTGCGTACGAAGTCGGGGGTGGCGCGCTCGATCCGCGCCACGCCCAGGTCGCGGGCCACCTTGGTGACGTCGACCCGGTGGGCCCCCGAGGTGAGGAGCAGCACGGGGGAGCCGTTCGCGGAGAAGAGCAGGCTGTTGGCGATGGCCCCGACCTCGCAGCCCAGAGCCTCGGCCGCGAGCGCCGCGGTGTGCACCGATGCGGGCAGCACCACCACGTCGCCGGTACCGTTGCGGCGGGCATGTTCGTCGCGGAAGGCCGCGATCGATGCGTGCTCACTCGTCATGCCGGGACCCTAGCCAGCGTCGCGGCCGGCGTGCGGACGCCACGACGAGGTGTGTCCAGATCCGTCTTCGACGTTGGAGGAACCCCATGACCGAACGGCCGTCCTCGGTCGACCACGCACTGCACGTGGTGATGGCCCTGTCGGTGGTGGCGGGCGTGATCACGTTGTTGACGTGGGTCTTCCGCAGTGACCTGGTCATGGCATGGGCCGAGGGCAACGCCGGCGCGCGCGAGATCATGCAGGAGGGTGGCATCGAGGCTGTCGAGGCCAGCCTGTCCGTGCCCGGGTTCGTGCCGGTCGTGGTGACCTCGTTCGTGGTCCTGCTGATGCTGCTCGGGGTCATGGCCGTCTTCTTCCGTGAGGGCTTCACCTGGGCCAGGGTCTGCCTGGGTGTCATCGCCCTCTTCGGCATCTTCCTCGCCGTGCTCTGCATCGCGAGCGGCATCCCAACGCTCTTCTCCGTGCTCTCCGGCGTGATGATCCTGCTCTGCGTCCTGCTCCTCGTCTTCCTGCTGCACCCCAGCACCACGCGCTACTTCCGCGAGGTCTGAGAGCTCCTTCGACGCCCAGAGGCCGACCACCCCGCTCGGGGTGGTCGGCCTCTGTCGTCGCGCCCCGGACCGCTCTGCTCCTCGGGCTGATTTCTGGGGCTGATTTCTGGGGCTGATTTCTGGTGTTGACCAGGTGTCGGTGGCCGGGTGTACCGTTCTCAGTGTTCGAACAGATGTTCGAATCGGCCTCGGTGGTGGTGACCTCGACCCCATCGCCACCGGGGCTGCCCAGGGTCGTGGACTGCGAGGAGGACGTCATGAGGCGTTACGACGACCCGGTGGAGGTCCGTCGGGGACTGGTGGCCGGGCAGGGGAGCGGACAGTCGCTCCAGGGGCCCGAGCAGTTCCTGTGGCACGGACGGTTGTGGAAGGTGCGCAGCGTGGTGGCCCGCTGGGTGGAGACAGGCGCCTGGTGGCAGTCCTCCCGGGCCCGGTCGGTGATCGGGGAGGAGGTCGGGGAGGCCGACCACCTCCCGCGCCAGCGCGACTGGGACGAGTTCGAGGGCGACCTGCTCGCCGAGCGCGAGCTCTGGCGCGTGGAGGCCGCCCGCCCAGCAGCACGTGAGCCCCAGGAGGGGCCGACCAGTGGGGTCTTCGACCTCTCCTACGACGCGATCGACGGGCGCTGGCAGCTCGTGGGTTGCCTGGACTGACCCGAGATCCGGAGGACGACATGATGAACGCTTCACGACCTGCTGCCCCGCCCGCCCACGCGGTGCGCCCCGGCGACCTGCACCTGCTGCCGGCTGCCACCCACTCCTACCTCACCCGCGCGACCACCTCGTTGCGCGAGGCGGTCATGGCCCCCGACGTGCCGACGCGGTACGCGTGCGCCCACGTCGCCGCGCTGCGGGCCGCCGCTGCGCTCCTGGCGGCCCGGGCGCACCCCGCGCCGAGCCGTCGCCGCCAGAAGAACGCCTGGGTGCTGCTGGCCGAGGTGGCTCCGGAGTTCGCCGAGTGGGCCACCTTCTTCGCCGGCGGTGCGAGCAAGCGCGCCGCCGCCGAGGCTGGGTCGTTGCGCGCGGTGACCGAGCGCGAGGCCGACGACCTGGTGCGGGATGCCGACCGCTTCCTGGCGGTGGTGGAGTCGGCGCTCGGCCTGATGCCTCACGCGCCCGAGACGATCCGCCTCGCGGTGGCCGAGCCCGGATGGTCGGAGCGGACCGGTGCCGCGTGACCCCTTCGTCCACCTCCACGTCGCGTCGGGGCACTCCCTGCAGTACGGCGCCTCGCACCCCTCGGCCCTGGTCGAACGGGCCGCCGAGTGGGGGATGGACCTGCTGGCGCTCACCGACCGGGACGGCACCTACGGGGCGGTGAAGTTCGCCAAGGCGGCCTCGCGGGCGGGCATCCGGCCGGTGCTGGGGGTGGACGTCGCCGTCCGGTCCTCCATGCCGGTCCGCCCAGCGTCGGTCCGCCCCGCACGCGGGCGTACGCCGGTGCGGGGTGGCGCCTATCGCGAGGACCGTTGGCCCCGCGTGACGGTGCTGGCCCGCGACCGCCTCGGCTGGGCCGCCCTGTGCCGACTCGTCTCCGACGTGCACCTCGGCGGCGAGCGGGGCGTACCCGTGGCCGACGTCGAGACGTTGCTGCCGCACGTGGCCGGTGGACACCTGGTGGTGCTCCTGGGGCCGACCTCGGAGGTCGGTGCGGCGGTGGCCGCCCGACGTGACGACCTGGCCCGGGAACACCTCTCGCGATGGTCCCGGGCGGTGGGTCGGGAGAACCTGCGCGTCGAGCTGGTCTCCCACCTGCTCGGAGCCACCGACCAGGGCTGGGGGCCCGGAAGCACGCCCCACGCCGCCCGGATGGCGGGTGTGGCGGGGGAGTCGGGGGTGGAGACGGTGCTGAGCAACGCCGTGCGCCACGCCCGGCGCAGCGACGCGCCCACGGTCGACGTGCTCGACGCGGCACGCCGCCTGGTGGCGCTCGACCAGCGCCACCTCGACCGCGGCAACGCCGAGGGGCACCTCAAGTCCGGAGCCCAGATGGCTGAGGTCGCCGACGAGATCTCCCGGGCCGCCGGCTGGGGCCAGGACGGTGCCGCACGCCTGCTGGCCCGGACCCGGGCGCTGGGGGAGGAATGCGCCCTGGACCCCCGCGAGGACCTCGGGATCGGCCAGGTCCACTTCCCCGAGTTCGAGGTCGTCCGGCGCTCCGGCGTGGCCACCGACGGGATCGGGGCGACGCCGGCCGACGTCCAGCTGCGGGCGCGCTGCGAGTCGGCGCTCGCCTGGCGCTACGGGTCCGCGCCCCGGCAACGGATCTGGAAGCGGCTGCACGACGAGCTCGACGTCATCGAGTCGCTGGGCTACGCCTCCTACTTCCTCGCCGTGAACGAGGTGACCGACCTGATCCGCGACATGGGGGTGCGGTGCGCCGCCCGCGGCTCGGGGGCCGGCAGCCTGGTCAACTACCTGCTCGGGATCTCCGGGGTCGACCCGCTGCGCCACGACCTGCTCATGGAGCGCTTCCTCTCGCCCCTGCGCTCGTCGCTGCCCGACATCGACGTCGACGTCGAGTCCGCCCGTCGGGGGGAGGTCTACGAGGCGATCCTCCAGCGGTTCGGCGGTGACCGGTGCGTCTGCGTCTCGATGACGGAGACCTACCGCGTGCGCCACGCGATCCGTGACGTGGGGGCAGCCCTCGGGATGCCGCCGGGCGAGATCGACGCGATCGCGAAGGCGTTCCCGCACGTCCGGGCCCGCGACGCCAGGTCGGCGTTGCGTGACCTGCCCGAGCTGCGGGCCAGTGGGCTGGCGCAGGGACGCCTGGACCTGATGTTCGCGCTCGTCGAACGGCTGGACGGGCTGCCCCGACATGTCGCCGTCCACCCCTGTGGGGTGCTGCTCTCCGACGCCACGCTGCTCGACCGGACGCCGGTCGAGGCGAGCGCCGCCGGCTACCCGATGAGCCAGTTCGACAAGGACGACGTCGAGGACCTCGGCCTGCTCAAGCTGGACGTGCTCGGGATCCGGATGCAGTCGGCGATGTCGCACGCCGTCGCGGAGATCCGACGCGTCGACCACGTCGAGGTCGACCTCGACGACCAGGAGCAGGTCCCGTTCGACGATCCCGCCACCTACGAGCTGATCAGCAGCGCCCGGACGCTGGGGATCTTCCAGATCGAGTCGCCCGGGCAGCGTGAGCTGGTGGGCAAGTCAGGGATCGAGTCGTTCGAGGAGATCATCACCGACATCTCGCTCTTCCGTCCCGGCCCGGTCAAGAGCGACATGATCACCCCCTACCTGGAGGTGAAGCAGGGGTGGAAGCCAGCGGCCTACCTGCACCCCGACCTGCGTCCGATCCTCGCCTCGACCCACGGGGTGGTCGTCTTCCACGAGCAGGTCATCGAGCTCTTCGCCACCTTGGCCGGCGTGAGCTTCGCCGAGGGTGACGAGAAGCGGCGCGCCATGGGGAGCAGGGAGGGCGTCGAGCAGGTCCGCGACTGGTTCGTTCCCCGAGCCCTGGCCCGTGGCTACGAGGCGCCCTTCGTCGAACGGATCTGGGAGGTGCTCGCGGCGTTCGCCTCCTTCGGGTTCTGCAAGGCCCACGCGGCTGCGTTCGCCCTGCCGACCTACCAGTCGGCCTGGCTCAAGACCCACTGGCCGGCGCACTTCCTCTCCGGGGTGCTGACCCACGACCCGGGCATGTATCCCAAGCGACTGATCCTCGACGACGCTCGCCAGTACGGGGTCGGGGTCCTGCCCCTGGACGTCAACCTCTCCGGGCGCGGCTACACCGTGGAACCCTCCGACGACCCCTCCGGCTACGCCATCCGCCTTGCTCTCTCGGAGGTGCGGGGGATCAGCGACGCCGAGGTCGACCGGATCCTCGCGGGGCGGCCCTACGCGTCGCTGTCGGACCTGTGGCACCGCGCTCCCGTCTCCCGCCCGGTGGCGGAGCGCCTGGTCCTGACCGGTGCCTTCGACGGCGTCCACCGCATCGCGACGTCGGCCGGCGGAGTCGGGGTGCGCGAGCAGGTCACTCGCCGTGACCTGCTGCTCCAGGTGGCCGAGCTGGAGCGGGTCGACCGCTCGGACCGGCGTGCCGCCCGGGGGCGACGTTCCGGTGGGCGGATCGCGGTGGGTGGCGGCGACGTACGCGAGCGGGCTGCGGCGCAGGTGCGCGGCGACCAGGCGCCGGCCCCGGTGGAGTCGGTGCAGCTGGCCCTGGCGATCGACGGGGGCGGTGACACCCCGGTCAGCGGCCTCCCCGAGCTCAGCGTGGGGGAGCGGACGGCGGCGGAGCTGGAGATCCTCGGGCTCGACGTGAGCAGCCACGTGGTCACCGAGTACGCGGAGTTCCTCGACGCCCTCCAGGTCGTCCGCAGCCGTGACCTGCTGCGGTGTCGGAGCAAGGCCGAGGTGCTCGTGGCCGGGGTCAAGGTCGCGACCCAGACCCCGCCGATCCGTTCCGGGCGCCGGGTGGTCTTCCTGACCCTGGACGACTCCACCGGCCCGGTGGACGCCACCTTCTTCGAGGACGCCCAGGGCCCCTACGCCGCCACCGTCTTCTCGACCTGGCTCCTGCTCGTCCGGGGTGAGGTCCGGCGTACGGGACCCCGGGGTGTGTCGCTGCGGGCCACCGGCGCGTGGTCGTTGCCAGAGCTGTACGCCGTGTGGCGCGACGAGCCCACCTCCGAGGCCGGGCTGGCCGCGGTGCGGGCGCGCCTGGCTGCGCCTGCGGTGGAGCCCTCGGTGGACCACCACGACTCCGAGCAGCGCCGGGTGCTGGTGCACAGCAGTGGCTTCCGGATGTCGCCGTACGCCGACGTGAAGCCTGCCGGTGGCGACGGGCTCCCAGCCCGTGCCCTGTGGCACCGCAGCCCGGGGAGTCCCGGATGAGCCCGACGCCATTCGGCCTAGGGTGGGAGGCATGTCAGTCAGCGAACGACGCAGCGCAGCCCGTTCCTCCGTCGTGTGGGGAGCGCTCGAGTCAGTCCTGGAGGGGGCTGACGGACACCAGGTCCTCGACATCGGCGGCGGCACCGGCGGTTTCGCCGTCCGGGTTGCCGCGCTGGGTCACCGGGTCACCGTCGTCGACCCCAGCCCGGATGCCCTGGCGGCGCTCGCCCGTCGCGCCGAGGAGGACGACGTCGACGTGGCGGGTCTGCAGGGCGAGCTCTCCAGCCTCGACTCCCTGGTCGAGCCGAGCAGCGTCGACGTCGTGCTCTGCCACGGTGTCCTGGAGGTCGTCGAGGACCCGGCGCAGGCCCTCGAGGCGATCGCTCGCGTGCTGCGGCCCGGGGGCGTCCTCAGCGTCGTGGTCGCCCAGCGTCATGCTGCCGTCCTGGCCCGAGCCATGGCCGGCCACTTCCAGCAGGCCCGCGAGCTGCTCGAGGGCGGCTCGTCCCGACCCGACGGGACGAAGCCGAACCACCGCTTCACCGCCGACGAGATCAGCGACCTGGTGGCCGGAGCCGGCTTCAGCGTCGGTCCGCTCCACGCGGTCCGCGTCTTCGCCGACCTGGTCCCCGGCTCCCTGGTCGACCTCGAGCCCGGCGCCAGCAGTGCCCTGCTCGAGCTCGAGAAGGCGGTGGCCGGCCGGGCGGAGTACCTGCCGCTGGCGGCACAGGTGCACCTGCTCGCCACCCGCTGAGCACCCCGGTGGGCGGTGGCGCGGATGAGTGCCACCCCCGTCCTGCACGTGGACATGGACGCCTTCTACGCCTCCGTGGCGACCCGTGACCGACCCGACCTGCGCGACCTTCCCGTGATCGTCGGGGGTGGCGGTCGCGGTGTCGTCCTCTCGGCCAACTACCTCGCCCGCCGCAGCGGAGTGGCCTCGGCCATGCCGATGTCGCGGGCACGTCGGCTCTGCCCGGAGGCGGTGGTGCTCCCCCCGGAGTTCGAGGTCTTCGACCAGGTCTCCTTCTCGGTGATGGAGGTCTTCCGGCAGGTGACGCCCCTCGTCGAGGTGCTCTCGCTCGACGAGGCCTTCCTCGAGGTCTCCAGTGCTGCCCGCCGGATGGGCTCGCCGGAGGAGATCGCGGAGTGGATCCGGTCCACGATCCATGACGAGCAACGCATCACCTGCTCGGTGGGGGTGGCCGCGACCCCGGTGGTGGCCAAGCTGGCGAGCCGGCGTGCCAAGCCGGACGGGGTCGTCGTGGTCAGGCCCGACGAGGTGACCGCCTTCCTGCACCCCCTCGACGTGGGGGAGCTGTGGGGCGTGGGGGAGAAGACCAGGGCCCAGCTGCACCGGTTGGGCCTCTTCACGGTCGGCGACCTGGCCCACACTCCGGTACGCACCGTCCAGCGGGCACTGGGTGGGGTCCACGGGGCCCAGCTGCACGCGCTGGCCTGGGGCATCGACCAGCGGGTGCTCACCCCGCGGAGCGGTCCGCACGCCCCCGACCGTTCGATGGGGGCGGACCGTACCTTCGACCGGGACACCGACGATCCGGACGTGGTCGTCACCGAGCTCCTGCGGCTCAGTGCGAAGGTGGCCGGGCGGATGCGCAGCGCGGGCGTCGCCGGTCGCACGGTGACGATCCGGGTCCGGTTCGCCGACTTCACCACGATCACCCGGTCACGGACGTTGCCGGAGGCCACCGACGTCACCGTCGAGGTCCACAGGGTCGCCGTCGCGCTCTTCCGGGCGCTGGGGCTGCAACGCGCCCGCATCCGGCTGGTGGGCGTACGGGTGGAGGGGTTGGTGCCCCGGGAGCAGGTGCACCGGCAGATGCACCTGGGGGAGCGGGAGCACGGGTGGTCGGACGCAGAGCGTGCGATGGACCGGGCCACGCGCCGGTTCGGGTCCAGCGCAGTACGACCGGCACGGCTCCTGGGTGGGGCCGGATGACGAGGTTTTTCCCGGGGTGGCTACCGTGGGAGGCAACGGCTGCCTAGACTTGAAGCGCGGATGCACCGCCTCGGACTCGTGGGAGGAATCGTGCCACTCTCGGAAGAGGAGTTGCGGCTGCTTGAGCAGATGGAGCGTGCTCTCGTCGAGGAGGATCCCAAGTTCGCGCACACCCTGCGCGGCACAGGGGGTCAGCGTGCCTCTCGCCGGCGAGCCATCATTGCCGGTGTCGTCTTCGCGGTGGGTGTCGTCGTCCTCATGACCGGCGCCATCGCTGCCATGCCCGTGGTCGGCGTCGCCGGCTTCGTGGTCATGCTCGTCTCTGCCACGGTGGCAGTCACGGCGCTTCGAGCGCCGAGCAAGCCCGAGCCGGCCCCCCTGCGTGAGACCCCTCAGGGGTTCGGCGTGGTCGACGGTGGTCGTCGGGGCCGGGCCACGAAGGCCCCTCGTGCCAGCCGCTCGCGTCACTCGTTCGTCGAGCGGATGGACGAGCGTTGGCGTCGTCGCCGCGACGGCTACTGACTTCGCCCAGCACCGGCCCGCTGGCGCGGATCCTGGTCGAGGACTAGCGGCGCCAGGTCAGTGACCGCGGCACCCACCGCGCCTTCCACCGCGTGGAGCGGTCGCTCTGCGCCGCCATCGTGTCCACGCACGCCTCCACGTCGGAGGCGAGCGACGGGTCGCGCGGCGGCGTCTGCGTGTCCGGCCGGGCAAAGCGCGAGCGCTCCACGGCCACCACGATCCGCTCCATCCGTCGCGCCACGTCGTCGTCGACGGACGAGGTAGGAGTCTCCTGCGGAGCACACCACTCCAGGACGGTGCGTCCCGTGGCCCGGGGCGAGCGACCGTCCGGCCACGGACGACCCAGGTCGAGCGCGGAGTCGCGCAACTCCTCCCACAGGTCTTCCGGCGCCCCACTCTCAAGGCGTCGGGAGCGACGGCGGGTGCGGATGGTCTGAGGAACCACGCTGAGGGCGCCGATGCCGGTGATGACGAGCAGCCACACCAGCAGGGCGGACCATCCGATGCCGTCGCCGTCGCGTTCCTGCGCCTCCGGCTGGGCCTCCTCGGACTCCGGTGAGGCGCTGGGGGAAGGAGCGGTTGGCGAGGCCGAGGCGGAGGCGGTCGCACTCGGCTCGTCCTCCGGCCTCTCGTCCTGCTGGCTGTGCTCGGGCACGCTCGAGGCGCGCGTCGAGGGAGTCGGCTCGAACCGCACCCACCCGGAGCCGGGGAAGTAGAGCTCGGGCCACGCGTGCAGGTCGTGCGAGGAGAACTCCCACTCGGACGTGCCGACGCGTCGCGGCACCAGGAAGCCGACCGCGACGCGCGCCGGGATCCCGAGGGTCCGCGCCATCACGGCCATCGAGGCTGCGAACTGCTCGCAGTACCCGACCCGACCGCTGGGGTCGAGGAAGGCGACGAGCGCGTTGTTGTCGACGGTCTCGACCCGGTCCAGGCTGTAGGTGAACTCGCTGCGGAACCACGACTGCAGCGCACGGGCCTTGCCGAACCGGGTCAGCTCCTCCTTCGTCACCTCGGTCGTCAGGCGGCGCACGCTCTCGGGCAGTGACGCCGGCAGGGAGGTGAAGAGCGCATCGACCTCGTCGCGTCCGGAGGAGGCAGCATCGAGCCGCACGCTGCTGTACTCCAGGTCGACACCGGTCACCGACCACTTCATGCGCGAGGTGTTGAGGTCGGCGTCGAAGGCCGCGAAGTCCATCGTGTCGACGTCGTAGCGCCAGTCGCCGGGCGCCACCACCTCGGTGGACAGGGGCAGCACCGGGAGCCACCGGGAACGGAAGGCAGGGGTCGCGGTGAAGTCGTACTCGGTCTCGACGCGGCGCAGGCCGGCGTCGATCCCGCGCAACGGCAGGTCGCGCCCGTCCACGTCCTGGATCCGGGTCGCGCTCCGGCCACCGGTGCTCCACTCCTGTCCGTCGAACGCGGACAGGACGGCGGTGCGGACGTACGAGGGCTGGCGGTCCGCCTTGACGCGCATCAGCGGTACGTCGGCCCCGCGGTCGAGGTCACGCCTGAGGTCGACCAGCGGGCTGGTGAGCATGACCTGCTCGACCGGACTGTCGTCGACGCTGCGCCAGGGCTGGACGGGGGAGCGGGGGACCGCGGCGTTGAGCACCGTGACGACCACGATGGCCCCGGCCGTCGCGACGGCCCCGATCCGCACCGCCGAGACCACGCTGGTCGGGCGCCCCGAGACCTCGGTGGCTCCCACCGGGCCGCCGGGCAGCGCCGAGCCCCATCGCACGACGAGGTCGTCGTTGTCGAGGAAGAGCAGGGTGAGGAACCCTGCGGCGACCGCCCCGAAGACGGGCCACGCCACGTCCACGCCGAGGTTGGCCGGCACCAGGTGCAGCGCGAGCAGCACGACGGCACCGAGGGCAACCCGGCGTGCCGTCAACGCGACCAGGTCGAAGAGCACCATGGCGCTGACGCCCACCAGCACGAAGGCGGGAGCCACCGACGGCACGTCGGCCGGGATCGGCGGGGCGTAGCGGTCGGCGGACGTGAGTGCCGCGCCCATCGCGGACTTCAGCTCGTCCCACGTGTCGGGCGTGGGCCAGGGGGAGCCGGTGACCAGGAAGAGGAGCAGGAAGGCTGCGACGACGACCTGGAGGACGGTCACGACGCTGGCGGGGAGGCCGCGCCACCGCGCGGTCGCCCCTGTCGCCGCGAGCACCACGGCCCCGAGGAGCAGCGGGGCGACGTACAGCCCCGGCCGTTCGCTCAGCGGCACCCAGGTGAGCAGCGCGGCCCAGACGGTGAGCGCCCCCACCAGTGAGGTGAGCAGCGAGCGAGGGAACGACGGCGGTCGGTGCAGGGTCATCGCGCCACCTGCTTCCACACGACGTCCAGGTCGTCACCCGGGCCCATCAGGGCTGCGCGCCATCCGGAGCCCGAGAGGGCGAGGAGCGCCTGGTCGGTGCCCGAGCGGCCCGGTGTCACGGGTCGGGCCGACGTCCACGCGTCGACGTCGAGGACGAGCGCGCGGGGGGCGCGGCCGTGACGCTCGAGGCGGGCCAGGGCGTAGTGGTCGGTGCTGTCCAGCGCGCCCAGGACGGCAGCCACCTGCGTCCCGCTGGGCACGCTCATCAGCCACGAGACGTCGAGGGCACGGCTGCTGTCGACGTCGACGACGGCGAGTGCCTCCAGGACGTCGGTGACGTCGTGGCCGTGCGCCACGGACGACGACGCGAGGGGGAGGAGGCCCGTGGCTGTGGCGACCTGGACCTCGTGCCCCTGCTCGGCGAGGTGGACGGCCAGCGACGCCGCGGCGCTCACGGCCGTCTCGAAGGAGGAGGCGGAGCCGCGGCCACGGTGGGCGATCGTGCGCGTGTCGAGGACGACGACGGTCCGTGCCTGCCACGGCTGCTCCTCGCGGCGCACCATGAGCTGGTCGTTGCGCGCCGACGAGGGCCAGTGCACCCGGCGCAGCTCGTCGCCCTGCTGGTACTCGCGCACGGTCACGTCCTCGGCGTGGCCCACCGAGAAGGAACGCGGGCGGCTGTGGCCCGAGCCTGCCCACGCCTGGGCAGGGTCGCCGCTCGTCAGGAGCACCGTGCGGGGCGTGGCGATGAGCTCGGTGGTGCTGTGGAAGGTGCGGCCGAGCTCCACCATGCCGAACGGGTCGGTGACCCGCATGGTCATGGGGCCCACCACGTGCCGTCCGCGCACCTCGGAGCGGACGGGGTAGGACAGGTCACGGCTCCATCCCCGCCCCACCCCCTCCAGGACGAAGCGCGGACGCTGGCCGAGGGCGTAGGGAATGACCTCCTCCAGCAGCAGCGTGCCGGCAGGCACGGTGCCGCCGTTGGAGAGCCGCAGCTGCACGGTGGCCGACTGCCCGGCGACCACCAGGCGCGGCGTCACGGTGCGCCGCAGGGTGAGGTGGTGCTGCGAGCGGCTGAGGAAGAAGGCGGCGGCCAACGGCAGGAGGACGGCCAGGAGGCCCAGCTGCGTCATCACCCACTGGCCGAGGAGGAGGCCGCACACCACAGTGGTGGTCCCCGCCGCCAGGAAGGCCCGGCCGCGGGTCGTCAGCGAGGCGAGGGCGTCACGCACCGGGCTCGCTCGGGACGCGGACCTGCTCCAGGATCGCGTCGAGGACGGCGGCGACGCTGCGCCCGGTCCTGGTCGCCTCCAGGCTCGGCAGGAGTCGGTGGGTCAGGACCGTCCGTGCCAGACGGTGCACGTCGTCGGGCAGCACGTAGTCACGCCCGGCCATGGCCGCGGTCGACTTGGCGGCACGGACGAGCTGGAGGGTCGCGCGCGGCGAGGCACCGAGCAGAAGCTCGGGCGCGGTCCGGGTCGCTGTCGTCAACGCCACCGCGTACCTCTGGACGGCGGGGGAGACGTGCACCTGGTTGACGGTGGCGATGAGCTTGCGGATCTCGGTCACGTCGGTGACCGGCTCGAGGCTGTCGAGGGGGTTGCGTGAGGTGTGCCCGTCGAGCATCGCCAGCTCGGCGGCCTCCAACGGGTAGCCCATCGAGACCTTGGCCATGAAGCGGTCGCGCTGGGCCTCCGGCAGGGCGTAGGTGCCCTCCATCTCCACGGGGTTCTGCGTGGCCACCACCATGAAAGGAGTCTCCAACGGCCATGTCACGTTGTCGACGGTGACCTGACGCTCCTCCATGCACTCCAGCAGGGCCGACTGGGTCTTGGGGGAGGCGCGGTTGATCTCGTCACCCACGACGACGTTGGCGAAGACGCCGCCGGGTCGGAACTCGAACTGGCCGGTGTGACGGTTCCAGATCGACACGCCGGTGACGTCGGAGGGCAGGAGGTCGGGGGTGAACTGGATCCGCCGTACGGTGCCGTCGATGCTGCGGGCCAGCGCCTTGCTGAGCATCGTCTTGCCGACGCCGGGCACGTCCTCGATGAGCAGGTGACCCTCGGCGAGCAGGACCACGAGGGCGGTGTCGACCACCTCGGTCTTGCCGGAGATGACCGTCTCGACGCTGGCGCGCAGTCGGTCGGTGACCTGTCGTAGGGCATCCAGGTCACCGGCCGGGTTGGGCATGGTCACGCTCGCTCGATCTCCTCGTGCCCCGGGGCTGCGTCGTGGCCGACGTGCGTCGCGGTGCGGTCGCTGGGTGTGCATCGTCAACCGTAGACCGCACCTGATCAACCTTCGACACGGATCTTGGGCCAGTTGGTTCAAGAGATTCCGCCACGCGCGCCACGGCCCTCCACCACGCTCCACCAGCGCGCTCCCTCCTCCACCAGCGCTCCACCAACGCTCCCTCCGTGCCTCGACCTCCCCCTCGTGCTCGGCTGGATGGCGCCCCATCCCCCCTCTGACCTGCGCTTTTCCTCCCCGGAGAGGAGGAGGCGTCTCCCTCGTACGCCGACATCTCCCAGGGGGCCGACCCGCCCTGTCGCCGCGGGGCGGCACGTAAAAACCTGCGAACGATGGTTGATCGTGGAGGATCGTGGGGTACTGTGGTGGAAAGTGGTGGAAGGGATGAGTGCGGGGGAGGGGTCGAATGTTCTTCGGCACCTACACGCCCAAGCTCGACGACAAGGGTCGTCTCTTCCTCCCGGCAAAGTTCAGAGAGGAACTGGCGGAGGGTCTCGTCGTGACCAGGGGGCAGGAGCGCTGCCTCACGATCTGGTCGCTCGAGGACTTCGGACGGCTCACCGAACGGCTCCAGCAGGCGCCGGTGACCGTCAAGGGCACCCGTGACTACGTCCGCATGCTGTTCGCGGCCGCAAGCCAGGAGGTGCCCGACAAGCAGGGTCGGATCTCCATCCCTCCCGTGCTCCGCCAGTACGCGTCACTCGACAAGGACGTGGTCGTCATCGGGTCGATGAACCGCATCGAGATCTGGGATCCCACGGCCTGGGCCGAGTACAGCGAACAGCAGGAACAGGTCTTCGCGGATCTCAGTGACGAGGTCTTCCCGGGGGGCTGAGCATCCCGGGTGACCGAGGAGCAGCACACAACTCAACAACGGCGGCGTGGGGCCAGGTCTCGCGCCCGCTCTCGCGAACCGTCTGGGGTCACTTCCCCGGCACCAGAAGGTCTTCCCATCACGAGAGCGGGCAGGGACCTGACCGACACGCCGCCCGACTCGCCCACCGGCGAGTCCACTGTCGACGGGGTCCGTCGGCACCACCACACGGTCACACACGAGCACGCCACGGGAGTTGGACATGAACGGCACGCAGACAGGAGTCGCTCCCGGAGCGCAGCCGCTGCGGGTGCGCGACCAGGCCCGCGACGTGCTCGCCCTGATGGTGTTCACCGCGGCGGCCTCGGGAGCCTGTTCCCTGGCCTTCCTGCTCCTTCTGGTGCTGGGCGAGTAGGGCATGGCCAACTCACGCCACGTCCCGGTGCTCCTCGAGCGGGTCGTCGCGCTGCTCGAGCCGCCCCTCAGCAGGCCCGGTGCCGTCCTGGTGGACTGCACCCTGGGCCTTGGAGGGCACACGGAGGCGGTGCTCGACGCGTTCCCCGGCTGTCGGGTCATCGGGATCGACCGCGACCCGCGCGCCATCGCCCTGGCCAGTGACCGCCTCCGGCCCTTCGGTGACCGGTTCACGCCCGCCCACGCGACGTACGACCAGATCGCCGAGGTCGTCGCCGACGCAGGCCTCGACCACGTCGACGCGGTCTTCTTCGACCTCGGTGTCTCCTCCATGCAGCTGGACGAGCGCGAGCGGGGCTTCGCGTACGCCGAGGACGCACCCCTCGACATGCGCATGAACGACTCGACCGGGTTGACCGCCGCCGACGTGATGAACACCTACTCGCACGCCGACCTCACCCGCGTCCTGCGTGAGTACGGCGAGGAGAAGTTCGCCTCGAAGATCGCCCGTGCCATCGTGCGCGAGCGCGAGAAGGAGCCGTGGACGCGCTCGGGCCGCCTGGTCGAGCTGCTGTACGCGGAGATCCCCGCCCCGGCCCGACGCACCGGTGGGCACCCGGGCAAGCGCACCTTCCAGGCCCTGCGCATGGAGGTCAACGACGAGCTCGGGGTGCTGCGCCGCGCCCTGCCTGCCGCCCTCTCGGTGATCGGCGTCGGGGGCCGCGTGGTCGTGGAGTCCTACCACTCGTTGGAGGACCGCATGGTCAAGAAGGCCTTCGCCGAGGTCACCACCCTCGACGTGCCGCCCGACCTGCCGTTCGTCCCTGAGGGGGCCGAACCCCGCATGAAGCTCGTGATCCGAGGCGCGGAGCAGGCCGACGAGGCCGAGATCGAGCACAACCCCCGAGCAGCCTCGGTCCGCCTGCGGGCCGTGGAACGAGTCCTTCCTGACCCGAGGAGCACCCGATGAGCAGTCCAGCAGTACAGCTGCGCTCGCGCGTCTCCACCCTCGGGGGAGCCGCCGTCGAGAAGGCCCGGCTCACCGTCGTCCCGGTCGCCCGGGCACGAGCGCCACGGGTGCCGTTCATCGTGCTCGTCTCCGTCGTCGCCCTGGCCGGGGTGGTCGGGCTGCTGATGTTCAACACCTCGCTGCAGCAGGCGTCCTTCGCCGAGGCACGGCTCTCCGACAAGGCGGCCGCCCTGGCGGACCGCGAGGAGACCCTGCGCATGGAGCTGGATGACCTGCGCGACCCCCAACGCATCGCCCGGGAGGCGGAAGCCATGGGCATGGTCATCCCGCCAGCGCCGGCCTTCCTCAGGCTCGACGGCACGGTCGTCGGCACCCCCCGGCCCGCCACTCCCGAGGACCGCATCCGGATCAGCCCGCGGCCCCCGGCAATGCCGGCGGACCTGCGACCCCAGATCACCGTCGTCGAGGTCCCGGCGAAGCCTGCCGGCGGCTGAGGCAGCACCGCGTACGACACCCCCTGGTGTGCCTCGCGCCGTGCCGACACACGCCGGTTCCTGCCGCGATGAGGCCGGTGCGACAGGTTCAATGGAGGCACGCCCGGCAGGCGCAGACCGAGCGTCGCCATGACCGAACGGACCGAACGGAGCAGCGTTGTCGACCACCAGCACTCGGGACGCCCGCCCCTTCGGGCGCCGCGGCTCTCCCGTCCTCCGTCTGAGGATCGGCCTGCTGGTGATCGCGGTGGTGCTGTCGTTCTTCGCTGCCCGCCTGCTGCAGCTCCAGGGCCTGGACCCGAAGTCGTACGCGGACATGGCGACCGCCAAGGACGTGGTCGAGCTGACGCTGCCCGCTGCGCGGGGCGACATCCTCGACCGCAACGGCGTGGCCCTGGCCGGATCGGTCAACGGACGGATGATCATCGCTGACCCGCTCCGCACCGCCGATCGGGCGCCCGAGCTGGCGACCCTGCTGGCCAACGAGCTCGACCTCGACTACTTCCGGACGCTCGAGAAGCTGCGTCGCGACGGCAGTCGCTTCCAGTACATCGCCCGCCGCGTCCCGGCCGCCACCGCTCGTGAGGTGCTCGACAAGGTCAACAAGGCGAAGTTCAAGGGCCTCAGCACCGAGAACGAGCCGATCCGCGACTACCCGGCCGGCGACGTCGCCGCCAACCTCGTGGGTTTCATGGGCACCGACGAGCCCCTCGCGGGCTTCGAGCGCAGCTTCAACGGCCACCTGTCCGGCAAGGACGGGGAGACCCGCTACACCCAGGGCAAGGGCTACCGCGTGCCGTTGGCGGAGAACTCCACGGTGAAGCCGGTCGACGGCCAGGAGCTGCGGACGACGATCGACCGCGACCTGCAGTGGTACACGCAGAAGGTGCTGGCGCAGGCGGTCGAGGACTACCGCGCCAAGTCCGGCGTCGCCGTCGTCATGGACACGCGCACCGGCGAGCTCCTGGCCGTGGCCGACGCACCGACCTTCAACGCCAACAAGCCGCTGGAGAGCGACGAGGAGGACCTCGGGTCGCGCGCCTTCAGCGACGTCTTCGAACCCGGTTCCGTGCAGAAGGTCCTCACCGCTGCCGCGCTCGTCGACGCGGGCAAGGTGACCGCTCGCACCCGGATCAAGGTGCCGCCGCAGCTCCAGCGTCAGGACCGGCCGATCAACGACTGGTTCAGCCACGGCGTGCTGCGCATGACGATGGCCGGGGTGATCGCGCAGTCGTCCAACATCGGGACCGTGCTCGCCGCCGACTCCTTCGGCAAGCGCGCGCTGCACCGCTACCTCTCCGGCTTCGGCCTGGGCCAGCGGACCGACGTGGGGGTGCGCGGCGAGGCCCGCGGCCTGCTGCCGACCCCTGAGCGGATGACGTCGCAGAACAAGGACCGCATCGTCTTCGGCCAGTCGCTCTCGGTCAACGCCGTGCAGATGACGGCGGCCATCAACACGATCGCCAACGGCGGCGAGCGGGTCTCGCCCAGCCTGATCTCCGGCTCCGCCACCACCGACGAGGGCCTCGAGGTCGGCAGTGACCACGCCACCCGCACCCGCGTGGTGAGCCAGAAGGCTGCCCGCGAGACGATGCTGATGATGGAGCGGGTCGTCGACGACGAGGTCGGGGTGGCTCCTCGTGCCCAGGTTCCCGGTTACCGCGTTGCCGGAAAGACGGGCACCGCGCAGCGCGTCAACGAGGAGTGCTCCTGCTACGACGGCTCCTTCTCGCTCTCCTTCGGCGGATTCGCGCCGGCCGACGACCCGCGCTTCACCGTCTACGTCGTCATCCACGCCCCGGGCGTCGACGGCGGAGGTGGCTCCGTGGGTGGCCCTGCCTTCTCCAAGATCATGGCCCGGGCCCTCTCGCACTACGGCGTCCCGCCGACCGGTGGCAAGCCCAACTCGGTCCCGGTGGAGTGGTGAACCGGCCGGGCCACCCCGAGCCGCGCCGCGATAGCCTCTCGAAGATGGTTGCTGAGCAGAAGACGTCCGCGGCCCGCCCGTCGACCCCGCCTCACGCGACGCTCGCTCGAGTGGCGCAGTGGCTGCGCGACCTGGCGGGCGACTCCGCCCACGTGCTCGTCCGGGGTTCCGGTGAGGTGGAGGTCACGGGCCTCACCCTCAGCACCTCCCGCGTCGAGCCCGGTGACCTCTTCGCCGCGCTGCCCGGCCTGCGTACGCACGGGGCGACGTACGCCCCCGAGGCGCTCGCCGCCGGGGCCGTGGCAGTCCTCACCGACCCGGCCGGCGCGGCCCTGCTGCCGCCGGACACCCACGCCGTCGTGGTGGAGGCCCCCCGCCGGTTCCTCGGCGCCCTGGCTGCTCGCCTGCACGGAGACCCCGCCACCTCGATGCGAATGATCGGCGTCACCGGCACCCAGGGCAAGACGACGGTCACGCAGCTGGCCGAGGGTGCGCTGCGCCGCACCGGCACCCCGTCCGCGGTCATCGGCACCGTCGGCACGCGGGTCGCCGGCGAGGACGTGGCGACGGCGCTGACGACGCCGGAGGCACCCGACCTCCAGGCCCTCTTCGCCCGGATGCGCGAGGTCGGCGTGGTCGCCTGCGCGATGGAGGTCTCCAGCCATGCGCTGGTGCTGGGGCGCGTCGACGGCGTGGTCTTCGACGTGGCCACCTTCCTCAACCTCGGCCGGGACCACCTCGACTTCCACGCCGACGTGGAGGAGTACTACACCGCCAAGGCTTCGCTCTTCACGCCCGAGCGCGCCCGTCGTGCCGTCATCAACGTCGACGACGAGCACGGACGCCGACTCGTCGGCGAGACCGAGCTCGAGGTGACCACCTTCTCCGCCCGCGGCGCCGACGCCGACTGGCGGGCCACCGACGTGGTCTGCGGGGCGGACGGCTCCACCTTCCGGCTGCTCGGCCCCGGTGGAGTCGACCTGGCGACCTCGGTCCCTCTTCCCGGTGACTTCAACGTGGCCAACGCGCTCGCGGCGGTGGCCACGTGCGCCGCGGCCGGCTTCGACCCGGCGACCGTGGCCCGGGGGATCGCCGAAGGGCCGGGCGTGCCCGGACGGTTGGAGCGCGTGGACGCGGGGCAGGACTTCTCCGTGGTGGTCGACTACGCGCACAAGCCCGACGCCGTGGAGGCGACGTTGCGCACCCTGCGTCCCCTGACCGACGGACAGCTCATCGTCGTGCTGGGCGCCGGAGGGGACCGCGACCGCGGCAAGCGCCCGCTGATGGGCGAGATCGCTGCCCGGCTGGCCGACGTCTTCGTCGTCACCGACGACAACCCGCGCTCGGAGGACCCTCGCGTCATCCGGGCCGCCGTGCTCGACGGGGTGCACGAGCCTCGTGCCGAGGTGCTGGAGATCGGGGACCGCCGCCGGGCGATCCGCGAGGCCCTGCGCCGCGCGCGACCCGGCGACATCGTGCTGGTCGCGGGCAAGGGCCACGAGTCCGGGCAGGAGGTCGAGGGCGTCGTCACGCCTTTCGACGACCGTGCCGTGGCGCGTGAGGAGCTGGCGCTCCTGTGATCCCGATGACCTTGGCGGAGATCGCCGTCGTCGTGGGCGGGGTGCTCGACGGTGAAGGGGCCGCCGACGTGCTCGTCACCGGACCTGCCTCGATCGACAGCCGTGCCGTGCCCCACGGCGGACTCTTCGTCGCCGTGGTGGGGGAGCGGGTCGACGGCCACGACTACGCGGGCGGAGCCGTGGAGGGCGGGGCGGCAGGTGTCCTCGGCACCCACCCGTGCGGGGTGCCGGCGGTCCTGGTGGCCGACCCCGTCGTCGCGCTCGGTGGGCTGGCGCGGCACGTGCTCGACCAGCTCGACGGCGTGACCGTGCTGGCGATGACCGGGTCGCAGGGCAAGACGGGGACCAAGGACTACCTGGCCGCGCTGCTCGCTCCCGAGGGGCCGACGGTCGCCACAGCGGGCAACAACAACAACGAGCTCGGTGTCCCGCTCACGGTCCTGCGTGCCGACGCCACCACCCGCTACCTCGTCGTGGAGATGGGGGCGCGCGGTGTGGGCCACATTGCCGCACTCTGCGAGATCGCCCCGCCGCAGGTGGCCGCCGTCCTCAACATCGGCACGGCCCACGTCGGGGAGTTCGGCAGCCGGGAGATGATCGCGGTGGCCAAGGGCGAGATCCTCGAGGCGCTCCCTCCCGAGGGCACCGCGGTGCTCAACGCCGGCGACCCGCTCACCTCGGCCATGGGCGTACGCACCCGCGCGACCGTGATGAGCTTCGGCGTCGACGCCGAGCTCGCCGGCGTCGCGTGGCGCGACCTCCGGCTCGATCCCACCGGTCGCGCCAGCTTCGAGCTGGGGCACGACGGGCACTGGGTGCCCGTCCACCTGACGCAGATCGGCGTCCACCAGGTCGAGAACGCCGCCGCTGCGGCCGCCATGGCCCTCGCGGTGGGCGTCAGCCTGGACGACGTCGCGCAGCGCCTGTCGTCGGTCGCCGACGTCTCGCGATGGCGGATGGAGCCGCACGTGCGTGCGGACGGACTGCTCGTGGTCAACGACGCCTACAACGCCAACCCTGAGTCGATGTCGGCCGCGGTGCGCACGCTCGCGCACCTGGGCCGGTCACGCGAGGGCCGCAGCATCGCCGTGCTCGGCGTGATGCGCGAGCTCGGTGCCCGTTCGGAGGAGGGGCACCGACGCGTCGGCCAGGTGGTCGCCGAGTCAGGCGTCGACGTCCTCGTCACGGTCGGACCGGAGGCCGCGGCCGTGGCCGAGGGTGCGAAGGCCGATCCTGCCTGGCGCGGTGAGGCGATCGTCACGGCGAGCCGGGACGAGGCACTGTCCTGGGTGCGGGAGAATGTGACGGCCGCCGACGCGGTACTGGTCAAGGCATCACGCGGTGCGGCTCTCGAGCACATCGTCGAAGGAATCCTGGAAGGAACTGCTGACCGATGAGAGCCATCCTGTTCGCAGGCGGACTCGCCCTCATCCTGTCGCTGCTCGGAACCCGAGTGGCGATCACGATGCTGTCGCGACGCGGATACGGGCAGGAGATCCGCGAGGACGGCCCCACGTCGCACCACACCAAGCGCGGGACGCCGACGATGGGCGGCATCGTCATCATCGGTGCCTCCGTGCTCGCCTACTTCGCGGCGAAGCTCGCCACCGGCACCGTCCCGTCCGCCTCGGCGTGGCTCCTGCTCTTCCTCTTCGTCGGGCTCGGCACGGTGGGCTTCCTCGACGACTTCATCAAGATCGTCAAGCAGCGCAGCCTGGGGCTGCGCAGCAAGGCCAAGATGATCGGCCAGACTGTGGTGGCCGTCGCCTTCGGTGCCCTGGCGCTCTCGCCCATGCTGGAGGACGACCGTGGTCAGACCCCGGCGTCGCACCACATCTCCTTCCTGCGCGACTTCGACCGCTGGGAGGTCCCGACGGTCCTCCTGGTCCTGTTCATCTGGTTCATGGTCACCGGCTTCAGCAACGCGGTGAACCTGACCGACGGTCTGGACGGCCTGGCAGCGGGCGCGACCACGCTGGTCTTCGGCGCGTTCGTCCTGGTCAACGTGTGGCAGTACAACCAGTCCTGCGCCCTCTCACCCTCCGCCTCCTGCTACGAGGTGCGTGACCCGCTCGACCTGGCGGTGGTCTCCGCCGCGATCATGGGGGCGACCTTCGGGTTCTTGTGGTGGAACGCCTCACCGGCCCAGATCTTCATGGGTGACACCGGTTCGCTGGCCCTGGGTGGCGCGCTGGCCGGACTCGCGATCCTGACCCGCACCGAGCTGCTGCTGGTCATCATCGGTGGCCTCTTCGTCATCGAGACGCTCTCGGTGATGCTCCAGGTTGGCTGGTTCAAGGCGACGAAGGGCAAACGCATCTTCCGGATGGCGCCCTTGCACCACCACTTCGAGATGCTCGGCTGGGAGCAGGTGACCGTGGTCATCCGCTTCTGGATCATCGCGGGCTTCTTCGTGGCTGCCGGCATCGGCCTCTTCTACGCCGAATGGGTGGCGGGCATCGGATGAGCGGCCCCGACCTCGACGCCCTGACGAGCAAGGACTCGTGGGCCGGCGTACGTGCCGTCGTCGCGGGATTCAGCGTGGCGGGCTTCGCCTCCACGGACAACCTCACGCACCTGGGGGCCGAGGTCGTCGCGCTCGACGAGCGTCGTGACCCCGAGCTCGAGGAGAAGGCCGAGCTCCTCGGGGTGCTGGGGGCAGACGTACGCCTGGGTGACGGCGTCACCGACCTGCTGCCCCCCGACGTCGACCTGCTGGTGGTCTCGCCGGGATGGCGACCGGACTCCAGCCTCGTCCTCCAGGCCCACGAGCGCGGCATCCGCGTGTGGGGTGAGGTCGAGCTGGCGTGGCGGCTGCGCAACCCCGACCACCAGACGCCCTGGCTCGCGGTGACGGGTGCCCAAGGACGCGGCACGACCGTGTGCATGCTCGACGAGATCCTGCGCGCTGCCGGGCTGCGCTCGGTCGCTGCCGGGGGCGTCGGCCTGTCGCTGGTCGAGGTGGTGATGGACCCTGAGCCCTACGACGTGATCGCCGTCGACATCTCCAGCCAGCAGCTGCACCACACCTACTCGATGCAGGCCGAGTCGGCCGCCGTGCTCGGGATGGGCCCGCAGACCGAGGTGGACTTCCCCGACTGGCACCCCTCCTACGAGGCGTGGCTGGCCGACACGGCCAAGGTGTACCAAGGGGTCGAGAAGGCGTGCGTCTACAACGTGGCCGACGAGCGCACCCGCCGGATGGTCGAGGAGGCCGACGTCGTGGAGGGTGCTCGCGCCATCGGGTTCACCTTCGGGATGCCGTCGGTGGGCATGGTCGGGCTGGTCGAGGAGATCGTCGCCGACCGGGCCTTCATCGCACAGCGTGACACCAGCGCGGCCGAGCTCTTCACCATGGGCGACCTGGCCTCCAACGAGCCTGAGTTCGTCACCTCCGCCCTTGCGGCGGCGACGCTCGCCCGCGCCCACGGCGTCAGCCAGGTCGCGGTCCGTGACGGTCTGCGCGCGTTCCGGCCCGGCCACAGCGGCTGACGCGCACCGGCGCCCGAGGCGTCGGTGAGCGACACGCGGCCCGGGGGTCCGGGGATTGCTGCGCGCGTTGACGAGACTGGAGACCACAGCCGTAACAGGGAACAGAGGAGACGCATGGCCACGGTCACTCAGGAGGGCGACACCTCCCGCGTGGGCGTGCCCGAGTCCCTGGCGGCCCGGGTGCGCGCAGCCCTGGACCACCCGCTGAGCGCGTACTACCTGTTGGTGGGTGCCTCGGCGCTGCTGCTGGTGATCGGGCTGATCATGGTCACGAGCTCGTCCAGCGTCTTCGCCTACCGCACGAGCGGTGACTCCTACTCGATCGTCAAGCGGCAGCTGATGTGGGTCGTGATCGCGCTTCCGCTGGCGTGGGCCGCCACGCGAGTGCCTCTCGCCGTGGTGCGCAAGGTGGCCTGGGCGGGTTTCGCCCTGGCGGTGCTGCTGCTCTCCCTGGTCCGCGTCCCTGGTCTCGGCGTCGAGGTCAACGGCAACACCAACTGGCTCGCGCTGGGGCCGATCACCATGCAGCCCTCCGAGGTCGCCAAGTTCGCGCTGGTCATCTGGGCCGCCCACATGTTCGCGAAGAAGGAGCACCTGCTCCACCGGACGTCCCACCTGCTCATCCCGGTGGCCCCCGGCATCGGGCTGGTCACGGGACTGGTCGTGCTGGGTCACGACCTGGGCACCGCCCTCGTGTTCGGGGGGATCCTGATGGCCCTGCTGTGGGTGGCAGGGCTCGACTGGCGCTACTTCGTCTTCGGCTTCAGCGGGATGGTCGCGCTCGCGTTCCTGGCGGCCTCGACCAGCCTTGAGCGCAAGGAGCGCCTGACCAGCTTCGTCGACCCGCTGCAGAACTACCACGACAACGGGTGGCAGCCCTCCCACGGACTCTTCGCCCTGGCCAGCGGCGGGTGGTTCGGCAACGGCATCGGTGACTCGACGCAGAAGTGGGGCGACCTGCCGGAGGCGCACACGGACTTCATCTTCGCCGTGCTCGGTGAGGAGCTCGGCCTGGTCGGCACGGTGCTGGTGGTGGCACTCTTCGGAGTCATCGCCTTCGCCGGGGTGCGTCTGGCCGTGCAGACCGAGGACCCCTTCGTGCGCTACGCCTCCTTCGGCATCGTGGCCTGGCTGCTGGGCCAGATGATCATCAACGTGGGCATGGTCCTGGCCGTGCTGCCCGTCATCGGCATCCCGCTGCCGCTGATCTCCTACGGCGGCTCGGCGCTGGTGCCCTCGCTCGTCGCGCTGGGCCTGCTCGTCGGGTTCGCCCGCCGTGAGCCCGAGGCGGCGGCCCTGCTCGAAGCGCGTCGGTCGCACACCTCCGGGGTGTCAGCCCCCTCGACGGCGTCCTCGACCTCCTAGGCTGGGGGCACCATGCATGTCCTTCTCGCCGGTGGTGGAACCGCCGGACACACCTCGCCCCTGCTCGCCACTGCGGACGCCCTGAGGCGGCTCGCTCCTGAGACCGTGATCACCTGCCTGGGCACCAGCCAGGGCCTGGAGGCACGGCTCGTCCCCGAGGCCGGCCTGCCACTGGAGCTCGTCCCCAAGGTGCCCCTCCCGCGCAAGCCGGGCAAGGAGCTGCTCCAGGTGCCGGGCAAGCTGCTCGCAGCCCGACGCGCTGCGCTCGAGGTGGTCGACCGGGTCCGGCCCGACGTCGTGGTGGGCTTCGGCGGCTACGTCTCGGTGCCCGCCTACCTGGCTGCCCGCAGCCGCAAGCTGCCGATCGTGGTCCACGAGGGCAACGCGCTGGCCGGCATCGCCAACAAGCTCGGTGCCCGGCTGACCACCCATGTGGCGACCTCGTTCCCGAGCACGAAGATCCCGCACGGCACCTACCTGGGACTCCCGGTCCGGCGGATGATCTCCACCCTCGACCGCGCAGCGCTGCGTGCCGAGGCCCGCGCGACCTTCGGCCTCGACCCGGACCGCCCGACGCTGCTGGTCACCGGCGGCTCCCAGGGAGCGGCCCGGATCAACGCCGCGGTCGCCGCTGCGGCTGACGCCCTCGCCCTTGCCGGCGTCCAGGTTCTCCACGTGGTCGGCCCGCGACAGACCCTCGCCGCGCCCATCACCGGCGTGCCCTACGTCGTCCTCAACTACGTCGACCGCATGGACCTCGCGTACGCGGCGGCGGACGCCGTGCTGTGCCGCGCTGGTTCCAACACCGTCACCGAGGTCTCCGGCGTCGGCCTGCCCGCGATCTACGTGCCGCTGCCCTTCGGCAATGGCGAGCAGGCGCTCAACGCCCGTCCCGTGGTGGACGCGGGGGGTGGCCTGCTCGTGGCCGACGGCGACCTCACGCCCGAGTGGGTGCGCGCTGAGGTGCCCCGCCTGCTGACCGACCCGGGGCGTCTGGCCCGGATGGGCGCAGCCGCCTCCGACGTCATCCCCCTCGACGCCGACGAGAAGCTGGCACGCATGATCCTGGAGGTCGCGCGATGAAGGTCCCCGTCCCCGACGAGATCCTCCCGGCCGAGCAGCTCGGCCGTGTCCACTTCGTCGGCATCGGTGGGGCAGGGCTCTCCGCCATCGCGCGCATCATGCTCGAGCGTGGAGTCACCGTCTCCGGCAGCGACGGCACCGATTCACCCACGCTCGCCGCGCTGCGCGAGATGGGTGCCGACGTGCACGTGGGTCACGCAGCCACGCACGTGGCGGGCGCCGACACCGTGATCGTCTCCACCGCCGTGCGTGAGGACAACCCCGAGGTCGTGGCCGCCCTCGCGGCAGGGGTGCGACTCTGGCCCCGCTCGGCCGGACTGGCCTCGGTGATGGTCGGCAAGCGCACCGTCGCCGTGGCCGGCACCCACGGCAAGACGACCACCACGTCGCTGCTCACCTCGGCGCTCCAGGCCGCGGGCGCCGACCCGACGTACGCGGTTGGCGGCGACTTCGCCGCCACCGGCACCAACGCCCACGACGGCAGTGGTGACCTCTTCGTCGCCGAGGCGGACGAGTCCGACGGCGCCTTCCTGGTCTACCGCCCCTTCGGCGCCGTGGTGACCAACGTGGAGGCCGACCACCTCGACCACTTCGGCACCGAGGAGGCCTACCGGGCCGCCTTCGACTTCTTCCTGACCCGCATCGAGGACGGCGGCTTCCTGGTCGTCGTGGTCGACGACCCGGGCGCCGCAGCACTCGCCGGGGCCGCCGAGTCCCGCGGGATCGCGGTCCTGCGCGTGGGTGAGTCGGACCGGGCCGACCTGCGTCTGACCGACCTCGAGTTCGTGGGCAACCGGTCGTCGGCGAGCGTCACCGTCTCCGGCCCGTTGGCCCACCTGGCAGGGGCTGGCGGTGCGTTGGGGCGCCTCGAGCTGCAGATCCCCGGTCGCCACTACCTGCTCGACGCTGCCGCGGCGTTGGCAGCCGGCCTGCAGGTGGGCCACGACTTCGTCGACCTCGCGCGCGGGCTCGCGGGCTTCACCGGCACCCGGCGTCGGATGGAACGCAAGGGCGAGGCAGCCGGCGTGCGGGTCTACGACTCCTACGCCCACCACCCCGTCGAGATCGCGGGCGACCTCCAGGCCGCCCGTGCGCTGGCGGGGGAGGGGCGAGTGGTGGTGGCGTTCCAGCCGCACCTCGTCTCGCGGACACGGATCTTCGGGGCCGAGATGGGCCGCGCCCTGGAGGCAGCCGACGAGGTGGTCGTGCTCGACGTCCACCTGGCGCGCGAGGACGCCGATCCGGAAGTCACCGGCGCCCTGGTCGCCGACGCCTGCGGGCTCGGCGAGGACCGGGTGGCCTACGTCCCCGACTTCGACGCCGTGCCGGACGAGCTCGTACGCCGTGCGCGTCCCGGCGACCTGGTGCTCACCCTGGGGGCCGGCACCGTGACCCAGCTGGGTCCGCGCGTGCTCGACCTGCTGGGTGGGGCCTGAGTCGACGATGGACCCCCGATGAGATCAGGGACGAAGGAACGGACCGCCGCGCAGGCCGAGGCCGCCGAGGCGCGTGCCGAGGAGCGGATGCGTCGGCGCTTCGCGCGCCGCCAGTGGGCGCGGCGCTGGGGCGTGTGGCGTCCTCTGCTTGCCCTGCTCGCCTTCGTGGTGGTGGTTGCGGCCGGCGTGTGGCTGGTCTGGTTCTCCGACGTCCTGGCGGTCGAGAAGGTGTCGGTCTCGGGCACCGACCACCTCAGCGCCTCCGAGGTCCGGGCGGCGGCGGACGTACCGATGGGTCGTCCGCTGGCACGGCTGGACCTGGCCGGGGCCGAGCGTCGTGTCGAGAGCCTGGCGGCGGTCGAGGCAGTCCGCGTCGAGCGTGTCTGGCCGCGCGGGGTCCGCGTGGTGGTGACCGAGCGCAGCGCCGTCGCGGTCGTCGAGATCGGAGGTCGGGTCCGCGGGATGGACGCCGAGGGGGTGGTCTTCCGCGACTACGCGAAGGTTCCCAAGAACCTGCCCCGCGTCCGGGTGGTCGGTTCCGTCGACCGCGAGGCCCTGGAGGAGGCGGCCACCGTCCTGTCGGCCATGCCTGACGACCTCGCCAGGATCGTTCGTCGCGTCGACGTGCAGACGATCGACCACATCTCGTTGGTGCTGCGGGGGGACCGCACGGTGCTGTGGGGGAGCGGGGAGTTCTCCGAGGACAAGGCCGCGGTGCTCGCCGCGCTGCTCAAGGCGCAGAAGGCGACCTCGTACGACGTCAGCGTCCCGGGTCAGCCCGTCGTCCAGTAGGGCCGGGGACGCAGGTTTTTTTCTTTCTGACCACGCGCGGCGTGTCCTGACTGATGTGGGTGGCAGTCGCTGCCTACTGTTTTGCTCAGCACGAGGTTGACATAACTATAACCCTCAGGCTCACGGTTAGGGTTCCGCGAGATGAGGCTGTCAGCCCCTGACCGACTTCCGAAGCACTAGAGACACCTGGACCCCGGGGCAGGACCGGATCCAAACAGAAGGGCGTGGACCGTGGCAGCAGCCCAGAACTACCTGGCGATCATCAAGGTCGTTGGCATCGGAGGAGGCGGCGTCAACGCCGTCAACCGCATGATCGAGGTCGGCCTCAAGGGCGTCGAGTTCATCGCGATCAACACCGACGCGCAGGCGTTGCTGATGAGCGACGCCGACGTCAAGCTCGACATCGGCCGTGAGCTCACCCGTGGCCTGGGCGCCGGAGCGCAGCCCGAGGTCGGCGCCAAGGCCGCCGAGGACCACGCGGACGAGATCGAAGAGGTGCTCAAGGGTGCCGACATGGTCTTCGTCACCGCTGGTGAGGGTGGTGGCACCGGGACCGGTGGCGCGCCCGTCGTGGCGCGCATCGCCCGCTCGCTGGGCGCCCTGACGATCGGTGTGGTCACCCGCCCCTTCGCCTTCGAGGGTCGTCGTCGTGCCGGTTCCGCGGAGGAGGGCATCAGCCGCCTGCGTGAAGAGGTCGACACCCTCATCGTCATCCCGAACGACCGCCTGCTCTCGATCAGCGACCGCAACGTCTCGATCCTGGACGCCTTCAAGCAGGCCGACCAGGTCCTCCTGCAGGGTGTCTCGGGCATCACCGACCTGATCACCACTCCCGGCCTGATCAACCTCGACTTCGCGGACGTCAAGTCGGTCATGGCGAACGCCGGTTCGGCCCTGATGGGCATCGGTTCCGCCCGGGGCGAGGACCGCGCCGTCGCAGCCGCCGAGATGGCCGTCTCCAGCCCGCTGCTCGAGGCCTCCATCGAGGGTGCCCACGGCGTCCTGCTCTCCATCGCCGGTGGTTCGGACCTCGGTCTCTTCGAGATCAACGAGGCAGCAGCCCTGGTCTCGGAGGCGGCCGACCTGGACGCCAACATCATCTTCGGTGCCACCATCGACGACGCCCTCGGTGACGAGGTGCGCGTGACGGTCATCGCCGCCGGCTTCGACGGTGGCATGCCGAAGCGCCGCGAGAACGTCTCGGGCCTCAACCGTCCGGTGCAGTCGCAGGCCGACACCCGCCGGGCTGCGCAGCAGATCGCCCAGGGTGGCGACCAGAACGGCCACAACGGCCGTGGCGGTCAGGACAACCACCAGGGAGGTCAGGGCGGCCAGGGCAACCCTGCGCCCGCCTCGCGACCCGCGGCTCCGGCCCAGCCGGCGCCGGTCGGTCAGGCCGCTCCGCAGGCAGAGCGTCCCCGGGTCCAGCGGAAGGTCGAGTTCGACGACGACGAGCTGGACGTCCCCGACTTCCTGAAGTGAGTGGCGCCATGTTCTCCGCACGGAGGACGTGGTCGGTGCAGTCGACCTCGACGACGGTGGAGGTCGCCTTCACCGACGCGTCCGTCGACTTCGCCGAAGGGCCTGGGCGCGACCCGCGTCGGCTCGCGGACTCGCTCGCCCTGGTCTCCGCCGAGATCGGCGTCCCCGTGGCCCGGATGCACCAGGTCCACGGCCGTGACGTCGCCGTCGTCTCCGACGCCGACGACGTTCCCACGGCCGACGTCCTCGTCACCGCGACCCCGGGCCTGGCCCTGATGACCAGGGCTGCCGACTGCGTGCCCGTGCTCCTCGCCGCGCCCGCGACCGGTCGGGTGGCGGCGGTGCACGCGGGGCGTGAAGGCGTCGTACGCGGTGCCGTGACTGCGGCGGTCGAGGCTCTTCGCAACGCCGAGGCGCCGGGGGAGACGGTCCACGCCTGGATCGGCCCCCACGTCTGCGGACGGTGCTACGAGGTGCCCGAGGAGATGCAGGACGCCGTCGCCGAGGTGGTGCCCGCGACGCGGTCGGAGAGCTCATGGGGCACGACCGCCCTCGACCTCGGGGCGGGCGTGCGCGCTCAGCTCGACGCCCTCGGGGTGGCCCACGAGACCGTGGGTGGCTGCACGTACGAGGACGACTCGCTGTGGTCGCACCGCCGTGGCGGTGCCGCCGCCGGTCGTCTCGCCGGACTCGTCTGGATCGCACCATGACGGCCCGGGTCGACGAGCTGCGCGCGGGCCTGGAGGCGGTGCGTGAGCGCATGGACCGCGCCTGCGAGGCTGCGGGGCGGGCGCGCGACGAGGTCAACCTCGTCGTCGTCACCAAGTACTTCCCGGCCAGCGACGTGCGACTGCTGGCTGACCTCGGCGTCACCGACGTCGGGGAGAACAGGCACCAGGAGGCTGAGCAGAAGGCGCAGGAGTGTGCCGACCTGGACCTCCGCTGGCACTTCATCGGCGGCCTCCAGAGCAACAAGGCGGCCGCGGTGGCGGCGTACGCCCACGTCGTCGAGTCGGTCGACCGACCCAAGCTGGTCGCGCCCCTGTCGCGCGGCGCGGCAGGGCGCCCGGAACCGGTGGACGTGCTCCTCCAGGTGAGCCTCGACCCTCCTGGTGCCAGCCACCGTGCCGGCGCCGACCCGGGTGCCCTGCCGGCGTTGTCCGACGCCGTCGCGGCTGCCGACCACCTCCGGCTCGCCGGACTGATGGCGGTGGCGCCGTTGGGGGAGGACCCCGCAGTCGCCTTCGCCCGGCTGGCGGAGGTCAGGAGGAGCGTGCTCTCCGACCACCCGGAAGCCACCGTGCTCTCCGCGGGGATGAGTGGTGACCTCGAGCAGGCGATCGCCCACGGCGCGACACACGTACGCGTCGGCTCGGCGATCCTCGGTCCGAGGCCAGTGATCTTGTAATGTCAAAATTCAGTGGCGTGCCCATGACGGGCACCACGATGTACCGGAGGAATGGCTCATGAGCGGCGCGATGCGCAGGATCGGCGAGTACCTCGGCCTGCTCGAGGACACCGGTCGGTACGACGACTACGCGGACGACGGTGCCGCAGACACCGAGACCACGATGGCTGGCCCGGTCACCGACCGTCGCCCCGCCCCGGTCTCCGACCTGGCCGAGCGCCGCCGCCCGGCGCCGGTCCCGACCCCGACGACGGTGACTGAATTGAGCAGGATCACGACCCTCCACCCGCGCACCTACAACGAGGCTCGCACCGTCGGTGAGAACTTCCGCGAGGGCGTCCCGGTGATCATGAACCTGTCCGACATGGACGACGCCGACGCCAAGCGCCTGGTCGACTTCGCCGCCGGCCTGGTCTTCGCGACCCGCGGCAGCATCGAGCGGATCACCAACAAGGTCTTCCTGCTCTCCCCGCCCAACGTGACCGTGTCGACCGAGGAGAAGGAGCGCCTCGTCGAGGGCGGCTTCTTCAACCAGAGCTGAGTAATGACTGCTGTCGGATCGGTCCTCTATGCGATCGTCTGGGTCTTCCTGATCCTGCTCATCATCCGCCTCGTGGTGGACTGGGTGCAGGTCTTCGCCCGCCAGTGGGTGCCCACCGGGGTGCTCCTGGTGGTGCTCGAGGGCGTCTACACGGCGACGGACCCGCCGATCAAGCTCGTACGCCGCTGGGTGCCCGTCGTGCGCATCGGTCCGGTGGGCCTCGACCTGAGCTTCATGCTCGTGTTCATCGCCTGCTGGCTGCTGCTCATCGTCATCAGCGGCGTCTTCGCCCTGTGATCTCCTTCTCCCTCGGGAGAAGGAATCGCGCCTGAGCCGTCCATCTGGACGCACCAGCCACACGGGTGCTTCACCATGCGCCGAGTTCTGGCGCTATTGTTCCCACAGTCAGAACCAAAAGTTTGTCGATGAAGAGATTGGGTGAGGTCATGCCGCTGACGCCTGAGGACGTGAGCAACAAGCGCTTTACCCCTGTCCGGCTCCGCGAGGGCTATGACATGGGTGAAGTCGACCAGTTCTTGGACGAGGTCGAGGCGGAGCTCGCTCGGTTGACCAAGGAGAACGACGATCTGCGCGCCAAGCTGGCCGCTGCGCAGAACGCGGCCACCGCCGCCCCGTCGCCGTACGCGATCAAGGAGCCGGAGCCCGAGCGCGTGGCTCCCCAGCCCGTCTACACGCCGGAGCCGGCGCCCGTGGTCGCGGCCCAGCCGCCTGCGCCGGAGACCCTGCGGGTCGAGACCGTCGCCGAGGCGTCCAACGCCGCGGCTCGCCTGCTCGAGATCGCCACGCGCAACGCCGACGAGCTCGTCGACAGCGCCAAGAACGAGGCCGACCGCATCGTCGGCGAGGCTCGCACCAAGGCCGAACGCCTGGAGTCGGAGTCGAAGGGCAAGGCCGACCGCCTCGAGGCCGAGGCTCGTCAGCGTGCCCAGATGCTCGACTCCGAGACCGCTGAGCGTCGTACGCAGATGTTCGGTGCCCTGGAGACCGAGCGCGACAAGCTCAACGGCGAGGTCGAGACCCTGCGGTCGTTCGAGCGTGAGTACCGCTCGCGCCTGAAGACCTACTTCTCCCAGCAGCTGGAGGCCCTCGAGGGCACCGGCAGCCTGGAGAACCCCACCTCGGGTGATGCGCCGGCGCCGAAGCGCCTGCGTTCGATCCTGGGCGACGACGAGGGCTGAGGCTCACACAGGTTCTGCACCCAGCGGCCGGCGCCCCAACGGGCTCCGGCCGCTGAGTCGTACCCGGATGCGGAACGACTCCCGGAACGGCCGGACGTCGCGTCGTCGGCGTTGCGTGGTCGGGACCATTGAGTCAGGGCCCCGGACGCACTAACGTCCATCGCAGCCTGTGTGGTCGTTGCCACACGCGGATCGTCTCCAAGGGGGAGTCACACGATGGTCCCAAGCACCCGCAAGAGCGTCACCACGAAGAAGGTCCCCACCTCGGAGTTCGCCGCGGCCCTCGCGGTGAAGGAGGGGGAGGCCCGATGGAGCTCGAAGGAGCTCCACGAGGTCCTCGTCGACCTCCATGACCATCGTCAGCGACTCGTCAAGATGATGGACCTGCAGGAACGCGAGCTCACCGGCCTCATGAAGGACGCCGGAGACGGCGCCGGTCACGACCAGGCCGACGTGGGGGCGACCAGCTTCGAGCGGGACCAGGAGCTGACCCTGATGAACGGCGAGCGCGAGATGCTGGCGCAGATCGACCGCGCGTTGTCGCGCATCGACGCGGGCACGTACGGCGTCTGCGAGTCGTGCGGGGATGCCATCGGCAAGATGAGGGTCATGGCGTTCCCCCGTGCCACACTGTGCCTGTCATGCAAGCAGCGCGAGGAGCGTCGCTGAGCCCCAGCGACCACACGACGGGTTTCTCCGTCCCCCACTGGTCCCTGTTCGCCGTCACCGCCCTCGTGGGATACCTGGTCGACCAGGTCACCAAGGCGTGGGCGTTGTCGGCCCTGGATGACCGGATCATCGACGTCATCGGCAACTGGTTCACCCTGCGGCTGGTCTTCAACCCGGGGGCGGCCTTCAGCACCGGCGCCGAGTTCACGATCGTCTTCACCTGCCTGGCGGCGGTGGCAGCCGTCACGGTGCTCTACCTCTCACGCCGCTTGGCGAGCAAGGTCTGGGCCCTGGGCCTGGGCGCGCTGCTGGCGGGAGTCTGCGGCAACCTGACCGACCGGGTCTTCCGCGAGCCGGAGCCCTTCCACGGCCACGTGATCGACTTCCTGAGCTTCGGCGACTTCCCGGTCTTCAACGTCGCCGACGTGCTGATCAACGTCGCCGCCGCCGTGATCATCCTGCAGAGCCTGCGGGGCGTGGCGCTCGACGGCACCCGCGACACCCATGACGCCGAGGCCGAGGGTGTCGATTTGAACGAGGAGAACCGATGAACGCCGACCACCGCACCGTGCTGATCCCCGAGGGGCTCGCGGGCGAGCGCGTCGACGCCGCCATGGCGCGGATGTTCGGCCTCTCGCGCACCCGCTCGGCCGACCTGATCGCTGCCGGCCACGTCCACCTCGACGGCGTCCTGGTGGCCAAGAGCGAACGGGTGCACCCAGGCGAGATGCTCGAGGTGGTCATCCCCGTCGAGACGGATCCGCTCGAGGTCGTGCCCGAGCTCGTCGAGGCCATCAAGATCATTCACGACGACGACGCCATCGTGGTGGTCGACAAGCCCGTGGGCGTCGCCGTGCACCCGAGCCCGGGCTGGTCGGGACCGACCGTGGTGGGCCACCTCGCCGGCGCGGGCTTCCGGATCTCCACCTCCGGCGCCTCCGAGCGGCAGGGGATCGTCCAGCGTCTCGACGTCGGCACGTCGGGCGTGATGGTCATCTGCAAGTCCGAGCGGGCCTACTCCGTGCTCAAGAACGCGTTCCGCCACCGCACGGTGGACAAGACGTACCACGCCCTGGTCCAGGGCCACCCGGACCCGCTCCAGGGCACCGTCGACGCCCCGATCGGTCGCCACCCCAAGTTCGACTACAAGTTCGCCGTGATGGCCGACGGCCGTCAGAGCGTCACGCACTACGAGACGCTCGAGGCGCACCGCTTCGCCAGCCTCCTCGAGATCCACCTCGAGACCGGTCGTACGCACCAGATCCGGGTGCACATGTCCGCCCTGAAGCACCCCTGCGTGGGCGACATCACCTACGGGGCCGACCCCACCCTGGCCCGCCGGGTCGGGCTGGAGCGCCAGTGGCTGCACGCGGTGAAGCTCGGCTTCGAGCACCCCGAGTCCGGCGAGTACGTGGAGTACGAGTCGAGCTATCCCGACGACCTCGCGCACGCGCTCGACGTCATCCGTGACGAGCGCTGAGCCGCACCCTCGTACTGACGGGGTCGTCCTCCGTCCGGCGACCCCGGACGACCTTGCGGCGATGGTCGAGGTGCACGTGCGCGCCCGGGCCGCTGCACCCATGCCACCCGCGCCGGCGCGCGACGTCGTGGCCGCACGGCTCGCCGCCGGCTGGGAGGACGACGACTTCTGGGTCGCGCAGGCGTGCCTCGGCGGTCGTCCGGCGCAGGTCGTCGGGTACGTCCGCTTCGTGCGGCCCGACGACCACCGGGTCGGCTGGCTCGACGACCTCTACGTCCTGCCCGAGGCCTCCGGGGCAGGGGTCGGCACCGCGTTGCTCGACGTGGTCAAGGCCCACCTGGGTGACGGGTTCGGGCTGTGGGCATTCACCTCCAACCGGCCGGCCCGGCGCTTCTACGCGGCGCAGGGGCTGGTCGAGGTCGAGGCGCTGACGGCCGAGGAGTCGCCCACCGGTCAGGCCGAGGTCCGCCTGGCATGGCCACCGAATCGGGGCGGCTGACTCGGCAGGGCCCTGTCGACTCCCCGCTGTCGGTTCCCTCGCCTAGTCTTGGACCTCCGAGGTCCGCCGGTGCGCGGGGCTCGACCCTCGTACAACTCGACCTCGTCGCCCACTCGGCGTGGTCACCCTCGGAAGGAGCCACCGAACCCCTCATGTCGGTCGCCAACGACTCGTTCGCCCACCTGCACGTCCACACCGAGTACTCGATGCTGGACGGTGCCTCGCTCCTCGACGGGCTCTTCTCCCGTGTCTCCAACCTGGGCATGACGTCGATCGCGATGACCGACCACGGCAACCTGCACGGCGCGTTCGACTTCTGGAAGAAGGCGAACAAGTACGGCGTGAAGCCGATCATCGGCATCGAGGCCTACCTCACCCCGGGGACGCCCCGCGGCGAGCGTCGACGGGTGAAGTGGGGGCGCGGCGGTGCCGCCGAGGAGGGTGGCGACGACGTCGCCGGCGGTGGTGCCTACACCCACATGACGATGTGGGCCGAGGACACCCCCGGGATGCACAACCTCTTCCGGCTCTCGTCGCGCTCCAGCCTGGAGGGCTACTTCTACAAGCCCCGGATGGACAAGGAGATCCTGGCCGAGCACAGCAAGGGCCTGATCGTCTCGACCGGTTGCCCGAGCGGGGCGATCCAGACGCGCCTGAGGCTGGGGCAGTACGAGGAGGCCGTGCGTGAGGCCGGTGAGCTCCAGGACATCTTCGGCAAGGACAACGTCTTCCTCGAGCTGATGGACCACGGCATCTCCATCGAGAAGCGGGTCCGCGACGACCTCCTGCGTCTGGGCAAGGAGATGGGCCTCCCGCCCATCGCGACCAACGACTCGCACTACAACAACCCCGAGGACGCCGACGCCCACGACGCGTTGATCTGCGTCGCGTCGGGCAAGCGGCTCTCCGACCCCAACCGGCTCAAGTTCGACGGGGGCGGCTACTACATCAAGTCGGCGGCCGAGATGCGGGCGTTGTGGGCCGACGAGTTCGGCATGCCGGAGGCGTGCGACAACACCCTGCTCATCGCCGAGCGGTGCAACATCGAGTTCACCGAGTCGACCGGTGGCTACATGGCACGCGCGCAGATCCCGGCGGGGGAGACCGAGGAGTCGTGGTTCCGCAAGGAGGTGTGGCGCGGGATCGAGTTCCGCTACCCGGGCGAGCGGCTCACCCAGGAGGTCAAGGACCGCGTCGAGATGGAGCTCGGCGTGGTGGCCCAGAAGGGCTACTGCGGCTACTTCCTGGTGGTGGCCGACTTCATCCAGTGGTCCAAGGCGAACGGGATCCGCGTCGGTCCCGGCCGTGGTTCCGGTGCGGGCTCCATCGCGGCGTACGCCCTGCAGATCACCGACCTCGACCCTCTGGAGCACGGGCTCTTCTTCGAGCGGTTCCTCAACCCCGAGCGTCCCTCGATGCCCGACTTCGACATCGACTTCGACGACGCCCGGCGCGGTGAGGTCATCCAGTACGTCACCGAGAAGTACGGCGCCGAGCGCGTCGCCCAGATCGCCACCTTCGGCCGTCTCAAGGCCAAGGCCGCGATCAAGGACGCGGCCCGCGTGCTCGACCACGGCTTCGCCATCGGCGACCGGATCACCAAGGCGCTGCCCGCCGACGTGATGGGCAAGGGCGTCCCGCTCAAGGAGCTCTTCAACGAGCAGCACAAGCGCTACGGCGAGGGCGGCGAGTTCCGCGCACTCTTCGAGCAGGACCACGACGTCCGCACGATCTACAACACCGCGGTGGGTCTGGAGGGCCAGATCCGCAACTGGGGCGTCCACGCCGCCGGCGTGATCATGTCCAGCGAGCCGCTGATCGACATCGTCCCGATCATGGCCCGTCCGCAGGACGGTGCCGTCATCACCCAGTTCGACTACCCCATGTGCGAGTCGCTGGGGCTGGTCAAGATGGACTTCCTCGGCCTCTCCAACCTGCGCATCCTCGAGGACGCGGTGGCCAACATCCGGGCCAACCGCGACGAGGAGGTCGTCCTGGAGGAGCTCCCGTTCGACGACCGGGCCACGTACGAGCTGATGGGCCGGGGCGACACCTTGGGCGTCTTCCAGCTCGATGGTGGCGGCATGCGGGCGTTGCTGCGCTCGCTGCTGCCCGACCAGTTCGCCGACATCACCGCGGTCTCCGCGCTCTACCGCCCGGGCCCGATGGGCGCCGACTCGCACAACAAGTACGCGCGGCGCAAGAACGGCCGTGAGCCGATCGAGCCGATCCACCCCGCGCTCGCCGAGCCGCTCGAGTCGGTGCTGGGGGAGACGTACGGCCTGATCGTCTACCAGGAGCAGGTGATGGCGATCGCCCAGGTCCTCGCCGGCTTCACCCTGGGCGCGGCAGACAATCTCCGTCGCGCGATGGGCAAGAAGAAGAAGGAGGAGCTGGACAAGCAGTACGCCGGCTTCCAGGCGGGCATGCTGGAGCGGGGATACCCCCAGGATGCGATTGACACGCTGTGGGAGATCCTGCTCCCGTTCTCCGACTACGCCTTCAACAAGTCGCACTCGGCCGCCTACGGCGTCATCACCTACTGGACCGCCTACCTCAAGGCGAACTACCCGACCGAGTACATGGCCGCGCTCCTCACGTCCGTCAAGGACGACAAGGACAAGATGGCGATCTACCTCAACGAGTGCCGCAAGATGAAGATCCAGGTGCTCCCGCCCGACGTCAACGAGTCCTCGGCCAACTTCACCGCCGTGGGTCGCGACATCCGCTTCGGCCTCACCGCGATCCGCAACGTCGGCGCCAACGTGGTCGACGGCATCATCGAGGGCCGCACGTCCCAGGGGCGCTACGCCGACTTCAACGACTTCATGGCCAAGGTGCCGCCGCTGGTCTGCAACAAGCGCGTCATCGACTCCCTGATCAAGGCGGGCGCGTTCGACGACATGAAGCACCGGCGCCGTGCGCTCCAGGTCATCCACGAGTCGGCCGTCGACCAGTACGTCGACATCAAGAAGAACGAGGCGATCGGCCAGGACTCGCTCTTCGCCGGACTGATGGACGAGGACGACAGCGGCGGGTTCGGCGTGACGGTGACGATCCCCGAGATCGACGAGTGGGACAAGATGACGCTGCTGGGCCACGAGCGCGAGATGCTCGGCCTCTACGTCTCCGACCACCCCTTGAGCGGGCTCGAGCACGTGCTCTCCAACGGCACTGACTGCACGATCGGCCAGCTGCTCACCGACGAGGAGCGACCCCACGGCGCCACCGTCACCGTGTCGGGCCTGGTCACCCAGGTCCAGCGCAAGATCACCAAGCGCGGCGACGCCTGGGCGACCCTGACCCTGGAGGACCTGGAGGGTGGCATCGAGGTGCTGCTGTTCCCGAGCTCCTACCAGCTGGCCGCCCCGCACCTCATGCAGGACGCGATCATCCGGGTGAAGGGCCAGCTGTCGCGCGACAAGGAACAGCCCGAGCTGCGCGGACAGGAGGTCACGGTCCCCGACCTCAGCGACGGTCCGAGCGGTCCGGTCGTGGTCTCGCTGCCCGCGACCCGGTGCACCCAGCCGGTGGTCGAGTCGCTGCGTGACGTGCTCGCGGCGCACCCGGGCATGACGGAGGTCCACCTCCGGTTGATGTCGCGATCCTCCACGACCGTGATGAAGCTCGACGACCGACTGAGGGTGACCCCGACCTCGGCGCTCTTCGCCGACCTGAAGCAGCTCCTGGGCCCAGGGTGCCTGGGCCAGTGACGAGCCCCGAGGGTCCGTCGGAGGACCACCCCCAGTCCGATGGACGTGAGTCGTGGCGCCGACGCGCGCTGGTCCTCGTGGGCCTGCTGGTCGTCGGTGCCGCCTCGGGGGCGCTGCTCGGCGTGCTGTGGGAGCTCGTCTGGACGCCACCCACCGGCGCGGCCTGGAAGGGCGAGTTCTACCTGGACCGCAGTGGCCTCACCGAGGAGGTCGACGCGACCGCCTGGTTCACCGTCATCGGTCTGGTCGGTGGCCTGCTCCTCGGCGGCCTGGCTGCCCGTTTCGTCCGGTCGTCGCCCCTGGTGGTGCTGGCCGGAGTCCTGCTCGGCGCACTGCTGCAGGCCTGGGTGATGTACCTCGTCGGACACCTCCTCGGCCCGCCGGACCCCAGCGCCCTCGCGCGTACCGCCGGCGACTGGGATCCGATCGTCTCCGACCTGCGGCTGGCCGGTGTCGAGCACCTGTGGTGGCCCTTCGCCTCGACCGCCGCTCTCGCCCCGGCGGTGGGCGCGATGATCAGCGTGATCGGCATCTTCCTCGGCGGGACGCGTCGCCCCCGGGCCTGACCCGGTGACGCCCGGCCGTCGGGTGGATATCGGTGGGCGTCGCGGCGATGCCTCCACCTATCATTGAGCCATGATCCGCCGCATCGACCTCCGCGAGGCCACGCCCTCGATCGACTACCGCACGAGCCTGCCCCGTGCCGAGTTCGACGTCGAGGCGGCCACCCATGTCGTGCGCCCGATCATCGACGACGTCCGTGAGCGCGGTGTCGAGGCTGTCCTCGACCTCACCGAGCGCTTCGACGGCGTACGCCTGGACGACGTCGTCGTGCCCGCCGCGATCCTCGAGGAGTCGCTGCGCGACCTGGCCCCCGACGTACGCGCCGCCTTGGAGGAGTCGGTGCGCCGGCTCCGTACGACGTGCGAGGCGGACCTCGAGCCCGACCGCGTGATCGAGGTGGCTCCCGGCGCCGTGATCACCCACCGCAGGGTTCCGGTCGACCGCGTCGGCCTCTACGTCCCCGGCGGGGTGGCCCCCCTGGTGTCCACCGTCGTGATGAACGTGGTTCCCGCGCAGGCCGCTGGCGTGCGGTCCATCGCGCTGGCGACTCCGCCGCAGCGTGAGACCGGCCTGCCCGACCGTACGACGCTCGCGGCCTGCGCGCTGCTGGGCGTCGACGAGGTCTACGTGGCCGGTGGCGCCCAGGCCGTCGCGATGCTCGCCCTGGGGGCGGGCCCGTGCCGTCCGGTCGACATGGTCATCGGCCCCGGCAACCTCTACGTCACGGCCGCCAAGCGTCTGCTGCGCGGCGTGGTGGGCATCGACTCCGAGGCCGGTCCCAGCGAGATCGCGATCCTCGCGGACGAGACCGCCGACCCGGTGTTCGTCGCCGCCGACCTGATGACCGAGGCGGAGCACGGTGGGACCTCGGCGGCCGTGCTGGTCACCGACTCGCTCGAGCTGGCCGACGCCGTGGAGGTGCAGCTCGACAAGCAGGTCGCCGACGCGCCGCACGGCCAGCGCATCGCCGACGCGCTCGGCGGACCGCAGTCGGCCATCGTGCTGGTCAACGACATCGACCAGGGCCTGGAGGTCGTCAACGCCTACGCGAGCGAGCACCTGGAGATCCACACCCGCGACGCCGCGGCGGTCGCGGCCCAGGTCCGCAACGCCGGCGCCGTCTTCATCGGCTCCTACTCGCCCGTGGCGGTCGGCGACTACTGCGCCGGCTCCAACCACGTGCTGCCCACTGGCGGCTGCGCCTGCCACTCCTCCGGCCTGTCGGTCTCGGCGTTCCTCAAGGAGATGCACGTCGTCGACTACTCGCGCGAGGCCTTGGCGCAGGTGGCCGCCCACGTGGAGACCCTGGCCCGGGCCGAGGACCTGCCCACGCACGGTGCGGGCGTGACGGTGCGGTTCCAGGACGGTGCGGACGCGTGAGCAGCCTCACCTGGCCCCCGCTGCGCGACGCGCTGGTGGGGGAGGAGCCCTACGGCGCCCCCCAGCTCGACGTGGCCGTGGCCCTCAACACCAACGAGAACCCCTACGGCCCCTCGGCGGAGGCCGCCGACGACATCGCCGAGGCCGTGCGGTCTGCCGCCCTCGGCCTCAACCGCTACCCCGACCGTGAGTTCACCGAGCTCCGTTCGGCGCTGACCGACTACCTCAACACCGACGGCGGGCAGGACCTGACGCCGGACATGGTGTGGGCCGCCAACGGCTCCAACGAGGTCATGATGCAGATCCTCCAGGCCTTCGGTGGCCCGGGTCGCACCGCCGTCTCGTTCGCCCCGACGTACGCGATGTACCCCGAGTACGCCCGTAACTCGCTCACCGAGTGGGTCGCGGGTCGGCGTGAGGACGACTTCAGCCTCGACCTGGAGGCGGCGCGCCGCCTCGTCGAGGAGGTGCGGCCGGCCGTGGTGCTGCTCCCCAGCCCCAACAACCCGACAGGCACGGCGTTGCCGCCCGAAGCCATCTCGGTGCTGTGCGAAGCGGCCGGCAACGGCATCGTGGTCATCGACGAGGCCTACGGGGAGTTCCGGCGCGAGGGGGTGCCCAGTGCCCTCGAGCTGATCGGCACGCACCGCAACCTCGTGGTCACCCGCACCATGTCGAAGGCGTTCGCGCTGGCCGGTGCCCGCCTGGGCTACCTGGCCGCCAGGCCCGAGGTCGTCGACGCGCTGCGGATCGTGCGCCTGCCCTACCACCTCTCCGCGGTCACCCAGGCCACGGCGCTGGCGGCGCTTCGCCACGCGGACGAGCTGCTCGCCAAGGTCGCAGACCTGCGCGCCGAGCGGGACGCGTGCGTCGAGTGGCTCCGCACCCAGGGTCTCCGGGTCGCCGACTCCGACGCCAACTTCGTCCTCTTCGGCACGTTCGCCGACCGCCACGCCGTCTGGCAGGGCCTGCTCGATGCCGGGGTACTGATCCGCGAGACCGGCCCCGAGGGCTGGCTGCGGGTCTCCGTCGGCACGCCCGCCGAGATGGCCGCCTTCCGTGAGGCCCTCACCGCCGTGATGGCCGACCCCTCCACCACCGTCAAGGAGAACCGATGAGCCGCACCGCCCGGATCGAGCGTCGTACCAAGGAGTCCTCGGTCCTCGTCGAGGTGAACATCGACGGCACCGGCCGGACCGACGTGTCCACCGGGGTCGGCTTCTTCGACCACATGCTCGACGCGTTCGGCCGTCACTCGCTGGTCGACCTGACCGTGAAGACCGAGGGTGACACCCACATCGACGCGCACCACACCGTCGAGGACACCGCGATCATCCTGGGCCAGGCCCTGCGCCAGGCCCTGGGCGACAAGCGAGGCATCCGCCGCTTCGGCGACGCCACCGTGCCGCTCGACGAGGCGCTGGTCCAGGGTGTCGTCGACCTGTCGGGTCGTCCCTACTGCGTGCACACCGGTGAGCCCGAAGGGCAGATCTACGTCGCCATCGGCGGCGACTACCAGGGTTCGCTGACCCGCCACGTCTTCGAGTCGATCTCGTTCCACGCCCAGATCGCCCTGCACGTGCGCGTCCTGGCTGGCCGCGACCCGCACCACCTGGTCGAGGCCCAGTTCAAGGCGTTCGCGCGCGCCTTCCGCGACGCCGCGGCCATCGACCCGCGCGAGACCGGGGTCCCCTCGACCAAGGGCACCCTCGAAGGTGACGGAGTGGGCGATGGCGTGGGTGGCGGGACCGAGGCGCTGTCGTGAGCATGCCCTCGGTCGTCGTCCTCGACTACGGGTCCGGCAACCTCCGCTCTGCCGTGCGCGCCGTCGAGCGCGCGGGCGCCGACGTCACCTTGACGAGTGACTTCCAGACGGCGCTGGACGCCGACGGCCTGCTGGTGCCGGGGGTGGGTGCGTACGACGCCTGCATGCGGGGCCTGCGCGCCATCAAGGGTGAGCGCATCATCGGGCGCCGGCTCTCCGGCGGGCGTCCCGTGATGGGCATCTGCGTCGGCATGCAGATCCTCTTCGCCAAGGGCGTCGAGCACGGCGTCGAGACCGAGGGCTGCGACGAGTGGCCCGGCACGGTCGAGCGCCTCCAGGCGCCCGTCGTGCCCCACATGGGTTGGAACACCGTCGACGTCCCCGCCGGAAGCCAGCTCTTCGCGGGCGCCGAGGACGAGCGCTTCTACTTCGTGCACTCCTACGGGGTGCGCGAGTGGGAGCTGGTGACCAACGACCGCACGACCGCCCCGCTGGTGACGTGGGCCGAGCACGGCGGCGACCGCTTCGTCGCAGCCGTGGAGAACGGACCCCTGTGGGCCACCCAGTTCCACCCCGAGAAGTCCGGTGACGCCGGAGCAACGCTGCTGCGCAACTGGGTCCAGACACTGTGACCCACCCGGCTGAGGCGGCCGGTGCTGCCCCGACGAAGGACCTTCCATGACTGACTACCTGCAACTCCTCCCTGCCGTGGACATCTCCGGCGGCCAGGCCGTCCAGCTCTCCCAGGGCGTGGCCGGCACGGGCGGCCAGTACGGCGACCCGGTCGAGGCCGCCCTGCGCTGGCAGGAGGCCGGCGCCGAGTGGCTCCACCTCGTCGACCTCGACGCTGCCTTCGGCAAGGGCGACAACTCCGCCCTCAAGACCGAGATCGTGCGTCGCCTCGACATCAAGGTCGAGATGACCGGCGGCATCCGCGACGACGAGTCGCTCGCGCGGGCGATGGAGACCGGCTGCGCGCGAGTCAACATCGGCACCGCTGCGATCGAGCACCCGGGGTGGTGCGCCCGCGCGATCGCGCAGTACGGCGACCGCATCGCGATCGCCCTCGACGTACGCGGCACGACGCTGGCCGGTCGTGGCTGGACCAGCGAGGGCGGCGACCTCTACGAGACGTTGGCCCGGCTCGACGCCGAGGGGTGTGCCCGCTACGTCGTCACCGACGTCAACAAGGACGGCATGCTCCAGGGCCCCAACACCGAGCTGCTCCGCAACGTGTGCGCAGCCACCGACCGTCCGGTCGTGGCCTCCGGCGGCATCAGCACCCTGGACGACATTCGGGCGCTGGCCGAGCTCGTGCCGCTCGGCGTCGAGGGCGCGATCGCCGGGACTGCCCTGTACGAGGGCCGGTTCACCCTCCAGGAGGCGCTTGCCGTCACCCTGCCGAGCGGCCGCTCGGAGGGTCCGCGATGAGTCTGGCCGTCCGCGTCATCCCGTGCCTCGACGTCGACGGGGGCCGCGTCGTCAAGGGCGTCAACTTCACCGAGCTGCGCGACGCCGGTGACCCCGTCGAGCTGGCCCGGCTGTACGACGCCGAGGGCGCCGACGAGCTGACCTTCCTCGACATCTCCGCCTCCCACCAGGGCCGCGCGACGACCATGGAGATCGTCTCCCGCACTGCCGAGCAGGTCTTCATCCCGCTCACGGTCGGGGGTGGCGTCTCCAGCGTGGCCGACGTCGACCAACTGCTGCGCGCGGGGGCCGACAAGGTCGCCATGAACACGGCGGCGATCCGTCGGCCGGAGCTCATCTCCGAGGTGGCCGAACGCTTCGGCAGCCAGGTCCTGGTCCTCTCGGTCGACGCCCGGCGCGCGCCCGGCACCGACTCCGGCTTCGAGGTGACGACCCACGGTGGACGCCAGTCGGCCGGGATCGACGCCATTGCCTGGGCGGCCCGGGTGGCTGAGCTCGGTGCGGGGGAGATCCTGCTCAACTCGATGGACGCCGACGGGACCCGTGACGGGTTCGACCTCGAGATCATCCGGGCCGTGCGCCGTGAGGTGAACATCCCCGTGATCGCCTCGGGTGGCGCGGGCTCGCTCGAGCACTTCTCGCCCGCCGTCGACGCGGGGGCGGACGCGGTGCTGGCCGCCAGCGTCTTCCACTTCGGGACCCTGCGCATCGGTGACGTGAAGCAGGCCCTCGCGGCCGACGGCCACCCCGTCCGCTGACGCCTTCCCCGCGGGGGCTCGCCTCGGGGGGAATGGACCCGTCGCCGTCGGGGTTGGGGCCAGAGTCACCGCGTACGCCCCACGAGGGCGCCCGGAGCCGACGCGCCCCCGGTCGCGCCCCGATCACCGCGTTGCACCCGATCACCGCGTTGCACCCGATCGAACAGGAGCCCCGACCCTGAGCACCACCACGAGCGAAGCGACGACGTCGCCGCCGCCGAGCGGGTCCCCAGCCGACGCGCCGGCGGCGCCCGCACGACGTGCCTCCACCACGTGGGCCGGTTTCCGGGTCCTGGGCGTGGCCGTGCGCCGCGAGCCGTGGGTCTTCGCACTCTCCACGGTCGGCAGCGTGCTCTTCGCCGTCCTGACCGTGGCCGACGCGTGGGTCCTGGGCTGGTCGACCGACCACGTCGTCGTCCCCGCCTTCGAGAACGGTGAGATCGGCGCCTCGATGCTCTGGGCCGTCGTCGCCCTCTTCGTCGGCGTCGCCCTGCTCCGTGCGGTGGGCATCGTGGCCCGACGTCTGGGAGCCGGCATCATGCAGTACCGGATGCAGGCCCACACCCGGCGCGAGGTCACCCGCAAGTACCTCGAGCTGCCGATGGAGTGGCACCAGCGCCACCCCACCGGCCAGCTCCTCTCCAACGCCTCCAGCGACGTGGAGGCGGCATGGGCCCCGATCGCGCCCTTCCCGATGGCGCTCGGCACCGTCGTGATGATGGTGATCGCAGTCGTGCAGATGCTCGCCGCCGACCTGGTCCTGGCCCTCGTGGGGCTGCTCGTCTTTCCGGCTGTCCTGGTGGCCAACGTGGTCTACCAGCGTCTTGCCTCACCCCTGATGACCCGGGCCCAGCGCCTGCGCGCCGAGGTCGCGGAGGTCGCCCACGAGTCCTTCGACGGCGCCATGGTGGTCAAGACGCTGGGGCGCGAGGGGGAGGAGACCGCACGGTTCGCCACCAAGGTGGAGGAGCTGCGCGAGGTCAACACCCGCGCCGGTCGCGTCCGAGCCGCCTTCGACCCGGTGCTGGCGGCCCTGCCCAACCTCGGCGTGCTGGTCGTCCTCGCCGTGGGTGTCGCCCGCGTGCAGTCCGGCGCCACCGACGCCGGTGACGTCGTCACCGTCGCCTACCTCCTCACCATCGTCTCCTTCCCGATCCGCGCGATCGGCTGGCTGCTGGGTGAGTTCCCCCGCAGCGTCGTGGGCTACGAGCGCACCCGGGCCGTGCTCGAGGCGACCGGCAGCATGCCCCACGGCGCAGCGCCCGCCCCCGACGGAGCCACCGGCGCACACCTCACCGTGGAGGGTGTGGAGTACGCCTACGACGAGACCCCGGTGCTGCGGGGCGTCGACTTCGAGGCGGCGCCGGGGCACAGCGTCGCCGTGGTCGGCTCCACCGCCTCGGGCAAGAGCACGCTGACCCAGCTGCTGGCCCGCCTGATGGATCCCGACGCCGGAACCATCCGCATCGACGGGGTCGACCTGCGTGACCTCGCCCCCGGCGAGCTCTCCCGCGTGGTGGCCGTCGTGCCGCAGACCGCCTTCCTCTTCGACGACACCGTGCGGGGCAACGTGACCCTGGGCGCCGACGTCAGCGACGACGAGGTGTGGTCGGTGCTGCGCACCGCCCAGGCCGAGGAGTTCGTACGCGCACTGCCCCTGGGCCTCGACACGCCGCTGGGGGAGCGCGGCACCTCGCTCTCCGGTGGCCAGCGCCAGCGCCTGTCGTTGGCCCGCGCGCTGCTGCGCCGGCCCCGACTCCTGGTGCTCGACGACGCCACCAGCGCGGTGGACCCCGAGGTCGAGCAGCGGATCCTGGCCTCGCTGCGGTCCGGCGCGGCCGGTGACACCACGTTGGTCGTCGTGGCCTACCGCAAGGCCACCATCGCACTGGCCGACGAGGTGGTGCACCTGGAGAACGGTCGCGTCGTCGACCGCGGCCCGCATGCCGACCTGCTCGCGCGCAACGCGTCGTACGCCCGCTTGGTCAACGCCTACGAGCAGCCGCGCGCGGCCGCCGAGGAGGTGCTCGGATGAGCTTGCGACCCGGTGCGACCGGACCTGTCGGCAGCCAGGTCTCCTCGGGCGAGGAGATCGGCGCCGTCGAGACGATCCGTCGCGGCATCGCCCAGACCCCCGAGCTCGTGCACGGGATCGGCTGGACCCTCTTCTTCGCGGTCGTGGCCTCGCTCGGCCAGGTCATCGTGCCCATCGCCGTGCAGCAGACGCTCGACCGTGGGCTCAACGCCCCCGGTGGGCCGGACCTGTCGTTCGTGACGTGGATGGGCGTCGCGGCCTTCTTCGGCCTCGTCGTCACCAGCGTGGCGTCGTACTTCATGACGTCGCGGCTCTTCACGACCAGTGAGCGCGGCCTGGCCACGCTGCGCACCAAGGCGTTCCGCCACATCCACGACCTCTCGCTGCTCACCCAGAGCACGGAGCGTCGTGGGGCGCTGGTCTCGCGCGTCACCAGTGACGTCGACCAGGTCAGCCAGTTCCTCGTCTACGGCGGGCTGCTGCTGGTGATCAGCGTCGGCCAGGTGCTCGTGGCGACCGTGATCATGGCCGTCTACTCGTGGCAGCTGTGCCTGGTGGTCTGGCTCTGCTTCGCGCCGCTCTTCATCTCCATCCGCTACTTCCAGCGCAAGCTCTCCGACGCCTACGGGCTCGTGCGCCGTCAGGCCGGCGCCATGCTGTCGGCGGTCTCCGAGCCTGTCGTCGGCGCCTCGGTGGTCCGGTCGTACGCGGTGCAGGAGCGCACCCAGGACCGCATCGACGAGGCGATCGACGGCTTCAAGGCCGCGAGCACCAGGGCCCAGCAGTTCACGGTCATCTCGTTCTCCCTGGGCGGGATCTCCGCCGGCCTGGCCAACGCGGGTGTCCTGGTGATCGGCGTGCTCCTGGGCCTCACCGGCGAGATGACGGCAGGAACCGTCCTCGCCTTCGCCTTCCTGGTGACGCTCTTCGTGGGCCCGGTGCAGATGGGCACCCAGATCATCACCGACGCGCAGAACGCCATCGCCAGCTGGCGTCGGGTGATCGGCATCCTCGAAACCCCCGCCGACGTGGTCGACCCCGGTGAGGACGCCACGCACCTGCCGCGCGGCCCCATGGACGTCCGCTTCGAGGACGTCTCCTTCGCCTACCCCGGCGGTCCGTTGGTGCTGCGTGACGTCGACCTCGAGTTCCGGGCCGGGACCCGGGTGGCGATCGTCGGCGAGACCGGGTCGGGCAAGTCCACCTTCGCCAAGCTCCTCACCCGCCTCATGGACCCCACCACCGGACGCGTCCTGCTCGACGGCGTCGACGTGCGCGAGGTGGCCCACTCCAGCCTGCGCCGCGGCGTGGTGCTGGTGCCGCAGGAGGGATTCCTCTTCGACGACACCATCGCCGCCAACGTGCGCTACGGCCGACTGGAGGCCACGGAGGAGGAGATCGTCCGTGCCGCCGAGGAGCTCGGACTCGCCGACTGGCTCGCGGGCCTGCCCTCGGGCGTACGCACCATGGTCGGTCAGCGCGGAGAGTCGCTGTCGGCGGGTGAGCGGCAGCTCGTCGCGCTGCTCCGGGCCCACCTGGCCGATCCCGACCTGCTGGTCCTGGACGAGGCCACGAGTGCCGTCGACCCCGAGCTCGAGGTGCGCATCGGGCGGGCGCTCGAGCGCCTCATGACGGGACGGACCTCGGTCACCATCGCGCATCGCCTCAGCACCGCCGAGCAGGCCGACGAGGTCGTCGTGGTCGACGCCGGACGCGTCGTCCAGCGCGGCTCGCACGCCGAGCTGGTCACCCAGCCCGACCTGCCCTACGCGCGCCTGCACGCCTCCTGGGTGGCCCAGCACGGACGGTGAGGCGTCGCCGGGCCCACCGCAGGAGTCCGGCACGGACGTCTCACCCGGCACCGGCGATACTGGGGGCGTGACTGCACTCGACCCCGACATCGCCGCCAGGCTCAAGCGCAACTCCGACGGGCTGGTGCCCGCCGTCGTGCAGCAGCACGACAGCGGCGAGGTGCTGATGCTCGGCTGGATGGACGACGAGGCCCTGGCCCGCACCCTGTCGACGGGCCGCGCCACCTACTGGTCGCGCAGCCGTCAGGAGTACTGGGTCAAGGGGGAGACCTCCGGCCACGTGCAGTGGGTCAAGGAGGTCCGCCTCGACTGCGACAAGGACACCCTGCTGGTCAAGGTCGACCAGGAGGGGGCGGCCTGCCACACCGGCGACGCGACCTGCTTCGACGCCGACCTGCTCCCCGTGGTGACCGGTCGTGGCTGACCGGTCCTTCGGTCCCACCGTCCTCGCCGGTCTGGCGGGGGCGGGTCTGGCCGCCACGGCGGGGCACCGTGACTGGGTCGAGCTCACCGCCCCCGGCGGTGGGCAGGCCGCGGCCGACTGGTTCTGGCAGAACGCGCCCGGCCTGGGCCAGATGCCGGCCTCGGGGGCGCTCGGCCTGGTGGCGCTCGCCTCCTGGGGCGTGCTGCTGGTCAGCCGTGGTGCCTGGCGCCGCGTGGTGGCTGCCGTGGGCCTGCTGGCGTCGCTGGGGCTCGCCGCGGTCTGGGTGACCGGCCTGCTCACCTTGCGCGACGACGTCTCCGCCGAGGTGCGAGGCGCCGACCTGGCCGCGGGCTGGTCGGTCGAGTGGACCTCGTGGTTCGTGCTCGCCGGGATCGCCCTCGTGCTGCTCGTGCCGGCGCACGTGGTGGCCCTGGTGCGCCTGCCGCGCTGGCCGGCGATGGGCAGCCGGTACGACGCTCCCACCATCCGCTCCGGCTCGCGTCCGGCAGTCGCCCCGTCACCCGCGCCGGCGGCCGACCTGTCCGAGGAGGACCCGGCCGACGTGTGGAAGGCCATCGACGAGGGCCGCGACCCGACCGAGCGGGCCGACCCCTAGACTGGCCCCCGACCCGTCGCTGCGGGTCTGACGTACTCGTCCTTCATCAGGAGCACATCTCATGGCTGACAACCACGGCAACACCCCCGCTGCTTGGACCGCGGTGGCGGTGGCGATGGTCGGGTTCGTGATCGGAAGCGTGGCGCTCATGCTGTCGCCCGTCTCCATGCCCCTCTTCTGGGTCGGCCTGGTCATCGCCGTGCTCGCCCTGCCCCTCTTCATCGTGATGTCGAAGATGGGCTTCAACGAGGAACGCCACTGACCCGAGCCGAGAGGCCGTGGTCCACGTGACCCCCACGGGGGACGTGGGCGGGACGAATGCTCCCGCCACGCGTGCACGCCGACTGCTTCCCGTCCTCGCGACGGGGGCGGTGGTGGGTGTCGCGGCCCTCGCGCTGCACCTGCGTGACCCGCACGTCCAGGGGAGCTGGGGCTTCTGCCCCACCGCACTGGTCGGTCTGGCCTGTCCGTTCTGCGGCAGCCTGCGTGCCGTGCACCACCTCACGGACCTCGACGTGGCGGCGGCCGCCTCCAGCAACCTCGTGCTGGTGGTCGCGGCGCCGTTCGCGGTGGCGCTGTGGACCGGAGCCCTGGTCCGGGCGTGGCGCGGACGTGCGCCGCTGCTGCCGAGCCTGCCCGCCCCGGCCTGGTGGGCCATCGGGGTGGCGCTCGCCCTCTTCGCCCTCCTGCGCAACCTTCCCCTGCCTCTGGGGGAGTGGCTGGCCCCCTGACCGTGCCGGCCGGCTCGTCGGCCGGGGCCGGACTGGTGCCCCGATCTCACCGTCGGGGTGAGAGGCTTGTCCCTGTTGTCCCGTCAGCCTTGGAGGAATCCGCGTGTCCGTCCTCGACGACATCGTCGCCGGTGTCCGGATCGACCTCGCGCGACGGGTGTCCGAGACCCCGCTGCGCGACCTGCGGGCCGCGTTGGCCGACGTCGACGCCCCGCGCGACCCGATGCCCCACTTCGCCGCACCCGGCTCCAGCGTGATCGCCGAGGTGAAGCGCAGCAGCCCCAGCAAGGGTCACCTCGCCGACATCCCCGACCCGGCCGACCTGGCCGCCGCGTACGCCCGTGGCGGCGCCGGCGCCATCTCGGTGCTGACCGAGGAGCGCCGCTTCAAGGGATCCCTCGACGACCTGCGGGCAGTGCGCGCCGCGGTGGACGTGCCGATCCTGCGCAAGGACTTCATCGTCGAGTCCTACCAGCTGGTCGAGGCGCGGGCCGCCGGTGCCGACCTCGCGCTGCTGATCGTGGCGGCGCTCGACGACGACACCCTGCGACGCCTCCACGACGAGGCCCGCGAGCTCGGGCTCACCGTGCTGGTCGAGGTCCACGACGAGGCGGAGACCGAGCGGGCCGTGGCCCTGGGGGCCGAGCTGATCGGTGTCAACGCCCGCAACCTCAAGACGTTGGCGGTCGACGACGCCACGTTCTCGCGGCTCGCGCCGCTCATCCCCGACGACCGGGTCAAGGTGGCCGAGTCGGGCATCAACTCACCCGCCGACGTGGCCGGCTTCGTCTCCCAGGGCGCCCGTGTCGTGCTCGTGGGCGAGGCGCTGGTCAAGGACGGCGACCCCGAGAACGCCGTACGCACCATGACGGGAGTAGGACTGTGACCTCGCAGGCAGGGCGTTACGACGCCGACGAGAGGGGCTTCTTCGGCGACTTCGGTGGCCGGTTCATGCCCGAGGCGCTGGTCGCCGCCCTCGACGAGCTGACCGACGCCTGGACTGACGCGATGGCCGACCCCGCCTTCATCCAGTCCTTCGACGACATCCTGGCCGACTACGCGGGTGCGCCCAGCAGGCTCTACCACGCCGAACGGCTGTCGGCGCAGTACGGCGCCCGCATCCTGCTCAAGCGCGAGGACCTCAACCACACCGGCGCCCACAAGATCCGCAACGTGATGGGTCAGGCCCTGCTCACCAAGCGCATGGGCAAGACGCGCGTCATCGCGGAGACCGGAGCCGGGCAGCACGGCGTGGCCAGTGCCACCGCCGCCGCCTACTACGGCCTCGACTGCACCGTCTACATGGGTGCCGTCGACACCCGCCGCCAGGCGCTCAACGTGGCGCGCATGCAGATGCTTGGTGCCACCGTCGTGCCGGTCGAGTCGGGCAGCGCGACCCTGAAGGACGCCATCAACGAGGCGCTGCGCGACTGGGTCGCCAGCGTCGACCACACCGCGTACCTCTTCGGCACCGCAGCCGGTCCGCACCCGTTCCCCAGCATGGTCCGTGAGTTCTGCCGGGGCATCGGCGACGAGGCCCGGGCCCAGTGCCTGGAGCAGTACGGCCGCCTGCCCGACGCGATCACCGCGTGCGTGGGCGGTGGTTCCAACGCGATCGGTCTCTTCACCGCCTTCCTCGACGACGAGGACGTCGCCATCTACGGCTTCGAGCCCGGGGGAGACGGCGTCGAGACGGGCCGCCACGCCGCGACGATCCACGCCGGTGCCTCCGGCGTGCTGCACGGTGCACGCACCTTCGTCCTGCAGGACGAGGACGGCCAGACCGTCGAGTCGCACTCGATCTCGGCTGGGCTCGACTACCCGGGCGTCGGCCCGCAGCACTCGCACCTGGCCCGGGTCGGACGCGCGACCTACCTGCCGGTGACCGACGCCGAGGCGATGGACGCGATGGCCCTGCTGGCGCGCACCGAGGGCATCATCCCTGCCATCGAGAGCGCCCACGCCCTTGCCGGGACGCTGCAGGTCCTCCCGGACCTGGTGGCGGAGAAGGGCCCGGAGACCACGGTGATCGTCAACCTCTCCGGCCGCGGCGACAAGGACATGGGGACCGCCATCGAGTGGTTCGGACTCGGAGGATCGTGATGAGCACCGCCACCGCCTTCGCACGCGCGAAGGCCGAGAACCGTGCGGCCCTGGTCGGCTACCTCCCCGCAGGCTTCCCCGACGTGCAGGGCTCGATCGACGCCATGAAGGTGATGGTCGACTCCGGCTGCGACGTGATCGAGGTGGGCCTGCCCTACTCCGACCCCGTCATGGACGGCCCGACGATCCAGGCCGCCGCCCAGCAGGCGCTCGACGCCGGCGTACGCACGAAGGAGGTGCTGGCCGTCGTCGAGGCCGTCGCGGCGACCGGCGTGCCGACCGTCGTGATGACCTACTGGAACCCCGTCGAGCGGTACGGCGTGGAGCGGTTCGCCGCAGACCTCGCCAGCGCTGGCGGCGCAGGGCTCATCACCCCCGACATCACTCCCGACAGCGGTGAGGAGTGGATCGCCGCCGCCGACGCCCACGACCTGGACAAGGTCTTCCTGGTGGCGCCGAGCTCGACCGACTCCCGCATCGCGATGACGACTGCGCAGTGCCGCGGATTCGTCTACGCCACCGCCGTCATGGGCGTCACCGGCGCGCGCGCCTCCACCAGCGACCTGGCAGGCCCGCTCGTGGCGCGCACCAAGGCCACCACCGACCTTCCCGTCGGGGTGGGGCTCGGCGTGAGCAACGGCGCCCAGGCGGCGGAGATCGCCCAGTTCGCCGACGGCGTCATCGTCGGCTCCGCCTTCGTACGGGTGCTCCAGCAGCACGCCGACGACCCGGCGACCGGGCTCCGTGCGCTCGCGGCGCTGACCGAGGACCTGGCCAACGGGGTGCGCGCATGACCCGCTTCGTCACGAGGTGTGCCCTCGGCCTGGCAGCCACGCTGCTGGCCGCCGGGGCGACGGCGTGCAGCCCTGCTGCCCAGCAGGAACCGTCGGAGGCGGGGATCCACGGCGCCGAGCTGGACCAGCCCTACGCCGCCTCCACCGCCGAGCTCACCACGACGTCGGGGGAGAAGCGCTCCCTGGCTGACGTGGACAACGACCTGACGCTCGTCTTCTTCGGCTACACCCACTGCCCCGACATCTGCGGCGTCGTGATGTCGACCATCGCCTCCGCCCTCACCCAGGTCGACGAGGACCTGCGTGACCGGGTCGACATGGTCTTCGTGACCACCGACCCGGCCCGCGACGACGCGAAGGTGCTGCGCGGCTACCTGGACCGCTACAACCCCGAGTTCGAAGGGCTGACCGGCGACCTCGACGCCGTCGTGGAGTCCGGCCGGTCGGTCAAGGTGGCCGTCGAGGAGGGCGAGAAGCTTCCCAGCGGTGGCTACGAGGTGGTCCACTCCGACCACGTCGTCGGCCTCGACGCCGAGGGCCAGGGTCAGATCGTCTGGACCAAGGACATCTCCGCCAAGCAGATGGCCTCCGACATCGAGACCCTTCTGACCCGCTGACCGTTGACGGAGACACCATGCTGAGCACGCTCGTCGCCCTCACCATCCCCAGCCCCGACCAGGGCGTGTGGCAGCTGGGGCCGTTCCCGCTGCGTGCGTACGCGCTCTGCATCATCCTGGGCGTCGTCGTGGCGGTCTGGATGGGGGAGCGGCGGTGGGTCGCGCGTGGTGGCCAGCCCGGTGACGTGCAGGACCTCGCCCTGTGGGCGGTGCCGTTCGGCCTCGTCGGTGGACGGCTCTACCACGTCGTCACCGACCACCACCTCTACTTCGGGGAGGGCAACGACCCGATCTCCGCGCTCTACGTGTGGCGGGGAGGCCTGGGCATCTGGGGTGCGGTGGCACTCGGTGCCGTGGGGGTGCTGATCGGGGCCAGGCTCAAGGGCATCAAGGTGCTGCCGTTCCTCGACGCGATCGCTCCGGGCGTGCTCCTCGCCCAGGGCATCGGACGATGGGGCAACTGGTTCAACCAGGAGCTCTACGGCCGGCCGACCGACCTGCCCTGGGGGCTGGAGATCGATGACGCGCACCGGCCCTACGAGTACCTGGGTGCCGACGTCGCCTTCCACCCGACCTTCCTCTACGAGAGCCTGTGGGCGCTCGCGGGGTGCCTGCTGCTGCTCTGGCTCGACCGCCGACGCACCTTCGCCCCCGGCCAGCTGGTGGCGCTCTACGTGATGGTCTACACGCTGGGTCGCGGTTGGATCGAGAGCCTGCGCATCGACTCGGTGCAGTACGACGACCTGCTCGGCCTGCGCCTCAACACCTGGACCTCGATCGTCCTCTTCGTGGTCGCACTCGTCTGCTTCGTGCTGCTGGGTCGCCGGGCCGCCCGCCATGACGTCGGCGACACAGGCGGCAGTGCGGCAGCGGGCGAGCGCCCCTCCGAGAAGGCCGTTGACGCGGGGCCGGAGGACGACCGATCCTGAGGGTGCGGGCCTCCTCCCGTGGTGGGGAGAACGGCTGCCGGGTGGTAAAGTTCCTCCGTCCGGGCCAACGTCGTCCCGCGAGATCTTCACATCGGTGGTCGCTCCTCTCGTTCTGAGGGTGTGGCCGACCACCCAGGACGACGGGAGAAATGCCCATGCACGCATTCCCGCCTCAGCAAGGGCTCTACGACCCCGCCTTCGAGCACGACTCGTGTGGCGTGGCGTTCGTGGCGACCCTGACCGGCGTAGCGAGTCACGACATCGTGGCGAAGGGCCTCGAGGCCCTGGTCAACATGGAGCACCGCGGTGCCGCCGGAGCCGAGACCAACTCGGGTGACGGTGCTGGCATCCTGATCCAGGTGCCCGACGCCTTCCTGCGGGAGGTCGTCGACTTCGACCTCCCCGCCGCTGGTGGGTACGCGGTCGGCACCGCCTTCATCCCGGGCGACGCCGCCGCCGTGGCCGACACCCGTCAGGCGATCGAGAAGATCGCCGTCGAGGAGGGCCTGGAGGTCCTGGGCTGGCGTGACGTGCCCGTCAACCCGGAGGTGCTCGGCGCGACCGCCCGCTCGGTCATGCCGACGTTCATCCAGCTCTTCGTCTCCTCGCCGGGCGCTGCCGTCACCGGCATGGACCTGGAGCGCCAGGCGTACTGCCTGCGCAAGCGCGCCGAGCGCCTGACCGAGGTCTACTTCCCGACGCTCTCGTCGCGCACGCTGGGCTACAAGGGCATGCTCACCACCGAGCAGCTCGGACAGGTCTTCCCGGACCTCTCCGACGAGCGGATGGCCTCGGCCCTGGCCGTCGTGCACTCGCGCTTCTCGACCAACACCTTCCCGAGCTGGCCGCTGGCCCACCCCTTCCGCTTCATCGCGCACAACGGTGAGATCAACACGGTCAAGGGCAACCGCAACTGGATGCGTGCCCGTGAGGCGCTCCTGGACTCCGACGCGTTCGGTGGCGACCTCGACCGCCTCTTCCCGATCTGCACCCCCGAGGCGTCCGACTCGGCCTCCTTCGACGAGGTCCTCGAGCTGCTCCACCTCGGTGGGCGCACCCTGCCGCACTCGGTGCTCATGATGATCCCGGAGGCGTGGGAGAACAACGCGCAGATGGACCCGAAGCTGCGGGCCTTCTACGAGTTCCACTCCACGATGATGGAGCCGTGGGACGGCCCCGCCTGCGTCGTGTTCACCGACGGCACCCAGATCGGCGCCGTGCTCGACCGCAACGGCCTGCGTCCCTCGCGCTACTGGGTGACCGACGACGGACTCGTGGTCCTCTCCTCCGAGGTCGGCGTGCTCGACATCGACCCGGCGAAGATCGTCCGCAAGGGCCGTCTCAAGCCCGGTCGCATGTTCCTCGTCGACACCGAGGAGCACCGCATCGTCGAGGACGACGAGATCAAGGCCGGCCTCGCCGCCGAGCACCCGTACGAGGAGTGGCTGAGCGAGAGCCTCATCAACCTCAACGACGTGCCCGACCGTGAGCACGTCGTGCACACGCACGCGTCGGTGACCCGTCGCCAGCAGGTCTTCGGCTACACCGAGGAGGAGCTGCGCATCATCCTCGCCCCGATGGCCAACACCGGGGGAGAGGCGCTCGGCTCGATGGGCACCGACACGCCCATCGCGGCCCTGAGCGACAAGCCGCGCCTGCTCTTCGACTACTTCCAGCAGCTCTTCGCGCAGGTCACGAACCCGCCGCTGGACGCCATCCGTGAGGAGCTCGTCACCTCGCTGTGGGGCACCGTCGGTCCGGAGTCCAACCTGCTGGAGCCCTCCCCGGACTCCTGCCGCCAGGTGGTCATCCCGTTCCCGGTGCTCTCCAACGACGACCTCGCCAAGCTCCGCTACCTGCACCAGGACAGCGAGCGCCCGGAGTTCGTCACCCACGTCTCCCGTGGCCTGTACGAGGTCGCCGGCGGCGGCGCCGCCCTCGCTGCGCAGATCGAGGAGATCTGCCACGAGGTGTCGGCCGCGATCGCCGACGGTGCGCGGATCATCGTCCTGTCCGACCGTCACTCGACGGCCGACCTGGCCCCGATCCCGTCGCTGCTGCTCACCGCGGCGGTGCACCACCACCTGGTGCGTGAGAAGACGCGTACGCAGGTCGGTCTGGTCGTCGAGGCCGCCGACGTGCGCGAGGTCCACCACGTCGCCCTGCTGATGGGCTTCGGCGCCGGGGCGGTCAACCCCTACCTGGCGATGGAGTCCGTCGAGGACCTGGCCCGTGAGGGTTACTACGTCAAGGTCGAGCCCGAGGACGCGGTCAAGAACCTCATCAAGTCGCTCGGCAAGGGCGTCGTCAAGGTCATGAGCAAGATCGGCGTCTCGACGGTCGCGTCCTACACGGGTGCGCAGATCTTCGAGGCCATCGGTCTGTCGAACGACCTGGTCGACAAGTACTTCACCGGCACCACCTCGAAGCTCGGCGGCATCGGCCTCGACACGATCGCCGAGGAGGTCGCCCTGCGCCACGCCCAGGCGTACCCCCGTGGCGGCGTGGTCGGCGCCAGCCGCGAGCTCACCACCGGTGGTGAGTACCAGTGGCGTCGTGACGGCGAGCCCCACCTGTTCGACCCGGAGACGGTCTTCCGCCTCCAGCACTCGACGCGTCAGGGCCGCTACGACATCTTCAAGCAGTACACCGCGCGCGTGGACGAGCAGTCCGAGCGCCTGATGACGCTGCGCGGCCTCTTCCAGTTCAAGGATCCGTCACAGACGGGCCGTGAGCCGATCTCGATCGATGAGGTCGAGCCGATCAGCGAGATCGTGAAGCGCTTCTCCACCGGCGCGATGTCCTACGGCTCGATCAGCCGCGAGGCGCACGAGACGCTGGCCATCGCCATGAACCGGTTGGGCGCCAAGTCCAACACCGGTGAGGGTGGCGAGGACCCGGACCGGCTCTACGACCCGGAGCGTCGTTCGTCGATCAAGCAGGTCGCCTCGGGCCGCTTCGGCGTCACGTCGGAGTACCTGACGAACGCTGACGACATCCAGATCAAGATGGCCCAGGGCGCCAAGCCCGGTGAGGGTGGTCAGCTGCCGGGCAACAAGGTCTACCCGTGGGTGGCCAAGACCCGACACTCGACCCCGGGCGTCGGGCTGATCAGCCCGCCGCCGCACCACGACATCTACTCGATCGAGGACCTGGCCCAGCTGATCCACGACCTGAAGAACGCGAACCCCTCGTCGCGGGTCCACGTGAAGCTGGTCTCCGAGGTCGGCGTCGGCACGGTGGCCGCCGGTGTCTCCAAGGCGCACGCCGACGTGGTCCTGATCTCGGGCCACGACGGCGGTACCGGCGCCTCGCCGCTCACCTCGCTCAAGCACGCCGGTGGTCCCTGGGAGCTCGGTCTCGCCGAGACCCAGCAGACCCTGCTGCTCAACGGCCTGCGTGACCGGATCGTGGTGCAGGCCGACGGCCAGCTCAAGACCGGACGTGACGTCATCATCGCCGCCCTGCTGGGCGCCGAGGAGTTCGGCTTCGCGACCGCTCCGCTGGTGGTCTCCGGCTGCGTGATGATGCGCGTGTGCCACCTCGACACCTGCCCGGTGGGCGTCGCCACCCAGAACCCGGTGCTGCGCAGCCGCTTCAGCGGCAAGCCCGAGTTCGTGGTGAACTTCTTCGAGTTCATCGCCCAGGAGGTGCGCGAGCTGCTCGCCGAGCTCGGTTTCCGCTCGATCGACGAGGCCGTGGGCCAGGTCGAGGTCCTCGACACCGTGCGTGCCGAGGGTCACTGGAAGGCTTCGGGGCTCGACCTCGCGCCGATCCTGCACAAGGTCGAGAACCCGCCGCAGTTCGCCGACCAGGACCTGCGCCGCACCAAGAGCCAGTACCACGCCCTCGACAAGGCCCTGGACAACGAGCTCATCCGGCTCGCCGCCCCGGCCCTGGAGAAGGCGGAGCCGGTGCGCGCCCGCGTCAAGGTCTCCAACGTCAACCGCACCGTGGGCACCATGCTCGGCCACGAGGTGACCAAGCGTTACCGCGGAGCCGGTCTGCCCGACGGCACGATCGACATCACCTTCACCGGTTCGGCGGGCCAGTCCTTCGGCGCCTTCGTGCCCAAGGGCATCACGCTCCGCCTGGAGGGTGACGGCAACGACTACGTCGGCAAGGGACTCTCGGGCGGTCGCATCGTGGTGCGCCCGGCCCGTGAGGCCACCTTCGACGCCAGCCAGCAGGTCATCGCGGGCAACACGATCGGCTACGGCGGCACGTCGGGCCAGATCTTCCTGCGGGGCCAGGTGGGCGAGCGCTTCTGCGTCCGCAACTCCGGCCTGACCGCGGTCGTCGAGGGCGTGGGTGACCACGGCTGCGAGTACATGACCGGTGGTCGTGTCGTGGTGCTCGGCCCGACGGGACGCAACTTCGCCGCGGGCATGTCGGGTGGCGTCGCGTACGTCCTCGACCTCGACCCCTCCCGGGTCAACCCCGAGCTGGTCGATCTCTCGCCCGTCCCCGACGCCGACGCCGCCGAGCTCGAGGCGATCGTGCGCGAGCACTTCGAGGAGACCGGTTCGACCGTCGCCGAGCAGCTGCTCGCCGACTGGCCCACCGCGGTGGGCCGCTTCACCGAGGTCATGCCTCGGGACTACCGCCGCGTGCTCATCGCACGCGACGAGGCCCTTGCCGAGGGCCTGGACGAGGACGAGGCCGCTGCGCGGATCATGGAGGTGCTTCATGGCTGACCCGAAGGGCTTCCTCAAGCACGACCGCCAGGTTGCTGGTCGTCGTGACGTCGAGGAGCGAGTCAAGGACTGGAACGAGGTCTACCCGGGCAAGGTGGGTCGCGCCCTGCTCCCGATCATCACCACGCAGGCGAGCCGGTGCATGGACTGCGGCATCCCGTTCTGCCACCAGGGCTGCCCCCTGGGCAACCTCATCCCGGAGTGGAACGACCTGGTCTTCCGCGACGACTGGGACGGGGCGATGGACCGGCTCCACAAGACGAACAACTTCCCGGAGTTCACGGGTCGTCTGTGCCCGGCGCCGTGCGAGACCGCCTGCGTCCTGGGGATCAACCAGAACCCGGTGACCATCAAGAACGTCGAGGTCTCGATCATCGACCGTGCCTGGGACTCGGGCTACGTCCGTCCCGAGGCGCCGGAGTGGCTCTCGGGCAAGACCGTCGCCGTCGTGGGTTCGGGTCCGGCCGGCCTGGCTGCGGCCCAGCAGCTCACGCGCGCCGGCCACACCGTCGCCGTGTACGAGCGGGCGGACAAGCCCGGTGGCCTGCTGCGCTACGGCATCCCCGAGTTCAAGATGGAGAAGGTGCACCTCGACCGTCGCCTCGACCAGATGCGGCGCGAGGGCACGATCTTCCGCAGCGGCGTGGAGGTCGGTCAGGGCACGCTCACGGGGGAGCGCCTGCAGCAGCGCTACGACGCGGTCGTCCTGGCCGTCGGCTCCACCGTGGCGCGCGACCTGCCCGTCCCCGGGCGTGAGCTCAACGGGATCCACCAGGCCATGGAGTTCCTTCCGCAGGCCAACCGCGAGGCCCTGGGCCAGACGGTCGAGGGCCAGATCCGGGCTGACGGCAAGCACGTCGTCATCATCGGTGGCGGTGACACCGGTGCTGACTGCCTCGGTACCTCGATCCGTCACGGCGCCGCCAGCATCACGCAGCTGGAGATCATGCCGGAGCCGACCCCGGACCGGCCCACGGGCCAGCCGTGGCCGACCTACCCGATGATCTTCCGGGTCTCCTCGGCGCACGAGGAGGGTGGCGAGCGGGTCTACTCGATCTCCACCACCGAGTTCGTGGGTGACGACGAGGGCAACGTCACGGCCCTTCGGGTGGTCGAGGTCGACGCCAAGTTCCAGCCCGTGCCCGGCACGGAGCGGGAGATCCCGGCTGACCTGGTGCTCCTGGCCATGGGCTTCGTCGGCCCCGAGCAGCCAGGCCTGGTCGAGCAGCTGGGCGTCGAGCTCGACGAGCGCGGCAACATCAAGCGCGAGAAGAACTACGAGTCGTCGGTCCCCGGCGTCTTCGTCGCCGGTGACGCCGGGCGCGGCCAGTCGCTCATCGTGTGGGCCATCGCGGAGGGGCGCGCTGCCGCCGCCGCGGTGGACGAGTTCCTCACCGGTTCCACCGAGCTGCCGTCCCCGATCCCGCCCACGGCTCGTCCGCTGGTGGTCTGACGGCGCGCTGCACGCACGCACGCACTGCACGCACTCGGCCGGGTCGCCCTCTGGGCGGCCCGGCCGAGGTCAATTCGTGACCGAAGGGGCTGCGTTCATCCCCTTGACACTTCGACGACACGGGGGGAGTCAGCCCGGACCGCTAGACTCGTCCCGTGCGTAGAGCAAAGATCGTCTGCACCCTTGGCCCGGCTGTCGACAGCCCTGAGAAGATCGCGGAGCTCCTCGAGGCGGGGATGAACGTCGCCCGCCTGAACATGAGCCACGGCGACCATGCCGAACACGCGCGGAGATACGCGATGGTCCGGGAGGTGAGCGAGCGGACCGGTCGTGCGATCGGGATCTTCGCCGACCTCCAGGGGCCGAAGATCCGCCTGGGCGCCTTCCGTGAGGGCTCGGCCGTCCTGATCCCGGGACAGGCGTGGACCATCACCACCCGCGACGTCGAGGGGGATGCCGACGAGTGCGGCACGACGTACCAGGGGCTGCCCGGTGACGTGCACCCCGGCGACCCGATCCTCATCGACGACGGCAAGGTCCGACTCGAGGTGGTCTCCGTCGACGGTCAGGACGTGCGGACCAAGGTGATCGTGGGAGGCCCCGTCTCGAACCACAAGGGGATCAACCTTCCCGGCGTCGCGGTCTCCGTGCCGGCCCTGTCCGACAAGGACACCGACGACCTGCGGTGGGCGCTGCACCAGGGCGTCGACTTCATCGCCCTCAGCTTCGTGCGCCATGCCGAGGACGCCGACGACGTGCGGGCGATCATGGCCGAGGAGGGCATCACCGTCCCGGTCATCGCCAAGATCGAGAAGCCCCAGGCGATCGACAACCGCGAGGCGATCATCGACGCGTTCGACGGACTGATGGTGGCGCGCGGCGACCTGGGCGTGGAGTGCCCCCTCGAGCAGGTCCCCCTGCTGCAGAAGACCCTGATCGATCTGGCCCGCCGTCACGCCAAGCCGGTGATCGTCGCCACCCAGATGCTCGAGTCGATGATCAACGCCCCGGCGCCGACCCGCGCCGAGACCTCCGACGTCGCCAACGCCGTGCTCGACGGCGCCGACGCCGTGATGCTCTCCGGTGAGACGAGCGTGGGGCGCCACCCGATCGCCACCGTCCGCACGATGGCGCGCATCGTCGAGAACACCGAGGACCACGGCCTGGCGCGCATGGCGGCGGTCGACTGGCAGCCGCGCACCAAGGGCGGCGTCATCTCCAAGGCGGCCGCCGAGGTGGCCGGCCGGATGGACGCCAAGTTCATGGTCGCCTTCACCCAGAGCGGTGACTCGGCCCGACGCCTGGCCCGCTACCGGGGCGCCATCCCGCTGCTGGCCTTCAGCCCCCTGGCCGAAACCGTGCGCCAGCTCTCGCTGAGCTGGGGCGTGGAGCCGCTCCAGACCGCTGACGTGGGCAGCACCGACGAGATGGTGCGCCAGGTCGACGAGGTGCTGCTGGCCTCCGGCCGGGTGCAGGAGGGGGACTTCATCGTCATCACCGCCGGCACGCCGCCGGGCATCCCCGGCTCCACCAACGCCCTGCGCGTCCACCGCATGGGAGACGCCATCAAGGGAGTGGCGCCGGCCTACCGGACCGAGGGCTGACCCACTGACTGACCCACCGCGTGACGAAGGGCGCTCGACCACTGGTCGAGCGCCCTTCGTGGTGCGTGCCCCGGGTGGGATTCGAACCCACACTGGACGGTGTTTGAGACCGCTTCCTCTACCGGTTGGGATACCGGGGCCAGCTCACCGCGACACAACTTACTGCAGACCCGTGGCGTCCACGCGCGCCGGGGGAGGGGATAACCTCGGTACGTGACTGCCGCCGCCCTCCCTGCTCCCACCGTCGTGATCGCCGAGGACGAAGCCCTCATCCGCATGGACCTGGCCGAGATGCTGGCCGAGGAGGGTTACGACGTGGTCGGGCAGGCCGCCGACGGGCAACGAGCCATCGAGCTCGCTGAGGAGCTGCGTCCGGACCTGGTCATCCTCGACGTCAAGATGCCCGTCCTGGACGGCATCGCGGCCGCTGAGCGCATCGCCGCCCAGCGGATCTGCCCGGTGGTGATCCTCACCGCGTTCAGCCAGCGAGAGCTGGTCGAGCGTGCCCGGGACGCCGGCGCCATGGCCTACCTGCTCAAGCCCTTCAGCAAGACCGACCTCGCGCCCACCATCGAGATGGCCGTCGCGCGGTTCGCCGAGGTCCGGGCCCTGGAGTCGGAGGTCGCCGACCTCGCCGAACGGCTCGAGACGCGCAAGACGATGGACCGTGCCAAGGGTCTTCTCCAGAACGAGCTGGGCCTGTCGGAGGTCGACGCCTTCCGCTGGATCCAGAAGACCGCGATGGACCTGCGCCTGTCGATGCGACAGGTCGCAGCGGGCGTCATCGAGCACGGTCCCGGGATCGCCCAAGGCTGACTTCTGCGGGGTCTCTCGCCCCAAGGTCACCATTTGGCATCACTGTGGCCGCTGAGGTGTGAGGTACTGCACAGCGGCTCGATTCCTCCCTACACTTCGGGTGCGTCCCAGAGGCGCGACGATGGGAGGAACGGGTGAAGAGTCATCCACGCACGTGGAGCGGTAACGGTCGACGTGGCGCGCTGACGCGCGCCGCTGCCCTGGCCATCGCGGTCGGCCTGACGTGGCTGCTGGCCCCGATGCCCGCCCACGCGGCCGACACCTTGTGCATGCCGACGCCGGAGGCGGGCTGCATCGCGGGCACGCTGCGTACGGAGGAAGGCGTCCTCGAAGGGGTCGACATCAAGCTCGTCTCCCCGTCCGGGGAAGAGCAGAGCGTCACCACGAGCGCGACCGGCAAGTGGAACCTCCAGGTCACCGAGGAGGGCCCCTGGGAGGTCACCATCGTCGAGGACACGTTGCCTGACGACGTGGCGACCGACGGCAAGGTGACCGCGCGAGCACGGCTCGGCGGCACCACCGCCGCGCTCATCGAGGTGCGGACGACCAGCTACTCCTCGGAGCGCAGCTTCGCCGAGTACCTCGCCCAGAGCACGGCCAACGGCCTCCGCCTGGGCCTGCTGCTGGCGCTGGCCTCGGTCGGCCTCTCCCTGATCTACGGCACCACCAAGCTCTCCAACTTCGCCCACGCCGAGCAGGTGACGCTCGGCGGCATGCTGGCCTACGGCCTGGTCAACGTGGGCGGCCTCAACCTCTGGCTGGGAGCCGCGTTGACCGTCCTCATCTGCGCGATGACCGGGTGGACCCAGGACCGGGTCATCTGGCAGCCGTTGCGACGTCGCGGGCTCGGCCTCACGCAGATGATGATCGTGACGATCGGTCTCTCGCTCGCCCTGCAGTACTGCTTCCAGTACTTCGTGGGTGCGGCCACCGTCCGGGTGGTCCGCGAGAACCCCAGCGTGACCGAGATCGGTCCCATCACGATGACCCAGCAGTCGTTCGCCGCCATGGCGATCTCGGTCGTGGTGCTCGCCGCGGTCGGCTTCGCGCTGCTGCGCACCCGGATCGGCCGGGCGACCCGAGCGGTCGCCGACAACCCGGCTTTGGCCGCCGCCTCCGGCATCGACGTCGACAAGGTCATCCGCCTGGTGTGGACGGTCTCTGCCGCTCTGGCCGGCCTGTCCGGGGTCATGTACGCCCTGGTCACCAACGGCATCAAGTGGGACTCGGGCATGCAGATCCTCCTGCTGCTCTTCGCGGCCGTCACCCTCGGCGGACTCGGCACGGCCTTCGGCGCCCTGGTTGGTTCGCTCATCATCGGCCTGGTCGTCGAGCTCGCCCCGGTCGTGGGCATCCCGGGTGACTTCAAGTACGCGACCGCCATGCTCATCCTCATCCTCCTCCTGCTGGTGCGGCCCCAGGGCCTGCTCGGCAAGGCGGAGCGAGTCGGCTAGAAGGGGACACGATGTCGATCGACGCAGAGGCTCGAAGCCTCACCGAAACGACCGAGTCGCGGCGCTCCCCGGCTCGTCGGGCACTCCTGATCGCCGCCTCGATGCTGGGGGGCTTCGTGCTCCTCCTGCTCGTGGGCGAGTTCGTGCCCGGCGAGGCCGGGTCGATCGCCCGGGCGATGGCCCGCGAGGCGATCAGCCCCCAGACCGCCGCAGTCGCCATCGCGGTCATCGGGCTCAACGTGCACTTCGGCTTCACCGGCCTGCTCAACATGGGTCAGGCCGGGTTCATGCTGCTGGGTGCCTACGGGTTCACCATCTCCCTGATCGAAGGCGTGCCCCTGGTCGGTGCCGTGCTGATCGGCCTGCTCGTGGCGGCGATCTTCGGCCTCGTGCTGGGCATCCCGACGCTGAAGCTGCGCGGTGACTACCTGGCCATCGTGACCATCTCGGCGGCGGAGATCATCCGCTACGTCGGTCGCTCGGCCCTGCTCACCGACGTGACGGGCGCCGCTCAGGGACTGCAGGGCAAGCGGTACCGCGACCCCTTCACCGAGCTGTCCTTCTTCGGTGACGGCGAGGCCAGCATCTTCTTCCTCGACTACCAGATGACCGGGGTCAACGGATGGTGGGTCCGGTTCGTCGCGTGGTCGCTCGTCGCGCTCTGCGTCCTGCTCGTCTTCCTGCTGGCCCGCAGCCCCTGGGGCCGCCTGCTGCGGGGCATCCGTGAGGACGAGTTCGCGATCATGAGCCTGGGCAAGAACGCCTTCGCGGTGAAGATGCAGGCGTTGCTGATCGGCGGCATGCTCGGAGCTCTCGGGGGCATGGTCTACGTGCTGCCGGCCTCGGTGCAGCCCGACTCGATGGGGCGCGCGATGACCTTCTTCGCCTGGACGGCACTGCTGCTCGGTGGGGCCGCCACCATCTTCGGGCCGGTGCTCGGCTCGATCCTCTTCTTCACCGTGCGCATCTTCATCAAGGGCACCGCCGACGTGGTCGTGCCCAGCGCCATCATGAACAGCCAGCAGACCGAGCAGTTCTCCTGGATCGTCGTGGGTGTCGCCCTGATGCTGCTGGTGATCTTCAGGCCTCAGGGGATTCTGGGCGACAAGAGGGAGTTGCGTTTCAATGTCTGAGAGCTCCACGCCCCGCGTCGTCCACGCGGATCCGGTTGCCCGTCGCGCCCTCGTGGAGGGCTTCGAGGCCCGCCCGGGCGGCGCCAAGCCCGATCCCATCCTGTCGGTCGACAACATCACCCGCTCGTTCGGCGGCATCACTGCCGTCGACGTCGAGCACCTCGAGGTGGAACGCGGCATCATCACTGCGTTGATCGGTCCCAACGGCGCGGGCAAGTCCACGTTCTTCAACCTCATCACGGGCTTCGACAAGCCCACGTCCGCCGGCAAGGGGGCGCAGTGGAGCTTCGAGGGCAAGAGCATGGGCAAGACCTCTCCGTCCCGGGTCGCCCAGGCCGGCATGGTCCGCACGTTCCAGCTGACCAAGGCCCTCAACCGGATGACCGTGCTCGACAACATGATGCTCGGGGCGACGGACCAGGCGGGGGAGAACCTCTTCAAGGCCTGGATCAAGCCGCTCTGGTCGGCCCAGGAGCGTGAGGTCGAGGCCAAGGCCAAGGAGCTGCTCGACCGTTTCAAGCTGCTGGACAAGAAGGACGACTACGCCGGAAGCCTCTCGGGTGGTCAGCGCAAGCTCCTCGAGATGGCGCGCGCGCTGATGACCGATCCCACCATGATCATGCTCGACGAGCCGATGGCCGGCGTGAACCCTGCGCTGACGCAGTCGCTGCTGGGCCACATCCAGAGCCTGCGTGACGAGGGCATGACCGTGCTCTTCGTCGAGCACGACATGCACATGGTGCGCCACATCTCCGACTGGGTGGTGGTGATGGCCGAGGGCAAGATCGTGGCCGAGGGCACGGCGGACGTCGTGATGAACGACTCCGCCGTGATCGATGCCTACCTTGGCGCCCACCACGACGCCGACCTGGGCGACGACTCGTTGCTCACCGACGAGACCATGGCCCAGCTGGCCACGGAGGTCAAGAAGCAGGAGAACGCGAATGAGTGACGCGACCTCGAAGCCGGTGGTCATCGAGACGCAGAACCTGGTGGGGGGATACCTCCCGGGCGTCAACATCCTCAACGGCTGCTCCATCAAGGCGCATGCGGGCGAGATGATCGGCATCATCGGTCCGAACGGCGCTGGCAAGTCGACGTTGCTGAAGGCCATGTTCGGCCTGGTCCAGGTGCACGAGGGCACGGTCCGGCTGCACGGCGAGGACATCACCAATGCGCGGACCAACCGTCTCGTGGAGATGGGCGTCGGCTTCGTGCCGCAGACCAACAACGTCTTCCCGTCGTTGACGGTCGAGGAGAACCTCAGGATGGGGCTCTTCCTGCGCCCCAAGAAGGTGAACGAGCGCCTGGCCGCGATGTGGGACCTCTTCCCCGTCCTGCACCAGCGCAGCAACCAGCAGGCCGGAGCGCTCTCCGGTGGTGAGCGTCAGTCCCTGGCGATGGCGCGAGCGCTCATGATGGAGCCGTCCGTGCTGCTGCTCGACGAGCCCTCCGCAGGGCTCTCGCCGGTGCGCCAGGACGAGACCTTCCTGCGCACCCGCATGATCAACAAGACGGGTGTCTGCATCGTGATGGTGGAGCAGAACGCCCGCCGGTGCCTGCAGATCTGTGACCGCGGCTACGTGCTCGACCAGGGCCGCGACGCCTACACCGGCACCGGGCGGGAGCTCGCCGACGACCCCAAGGTGATCCAGCTCTACCTCGGCACGCTTGCGACGGACGTCAAGACGAAGGACGAAGGGGCCTGAGCCCTTCGCGTACGCACGCAGGACGCCAGCACTGAGCCCCGTGCGCCACACGGCGTACGGGGCTCAGTGCTTGTGTCGTCGCGCGGTGAGGGCGACGCCTGTCCACAGGTGCGGGCATGACGGTCCCGGAGCCAGGACGCACGAAGGGCCCGGACCTGTCGGTCCGGGCCCTCCTGCTGCGCTCAGTGCGCGGGAGGTGCGAGTGGCATCAGCTGCTGGACTCGACCTCGGTGGCCCACTTGATGGTGTTGTCCTTCTGGAACTGGAAGATTCCGATGAAGGCCGAGCCCGGGTCGTTCTGCTTGTTGATCGGGCCGATGCCGGCAGGACCCTGGTAGTTGATGTCCTTGCCGTCCTCGAGGAGCTTCACGCAGTCCTCGTAGGTGCTGCACTCCTCGGAGCCGTCCACCGCACCGGAGACCGCAGCCAGGTTCTTCTGGATGGTCTGCGGAGTGGTGTCGCCACCCTTGGTCGCTGCGAGCGCGGCCAGGATCACGGCGTGGTAGGCCTCCGCGCCGTAGGTGAAGTCGGTGAGGTCCTTGTTCTCGGCCGACTTGAACCAACCCGACAGGTTGTCCTTGAACTTCTGGTCGGGGTTCGGGCCCGGGATGGTGCCCTGCGCGCCCTCGAGGGTGCCCTCGTCGAAGACCTCGCTGTAGTCGGCGGTGTTGCCGTCGGTGAAGTAGGTCTTGGACATGTCCCAGCCCTGGTTGGCCAGCTCCGGGATGATCGCCTTGGTCTCGTCGAAGGCGAGCACCACGATGGCGTCGGGCTGCGTGTTGAGCGCGGCCGTCACCTCGGCGGAGAACGTGGTCTGTCCGGCCGGGAACTCGTTGCCGTCACCCTTGCCGCCGTAGACGACCTCGCCGCCGGCTTCCTCGATGGCCTTCTGCGTGGAGTTGCGCAGACCGGTGCCGTAGGTGTCGTTGAAGACCAGGAAGGCGACCTTCTTGTGACCGTCGGTGGCGATCAGGGTGCCGAGCGCGCTGCCCTGGATGGTGTCCGGGGGAGCGGTGCGGAAGTAGTAGTCCGAGTAGCCGCTCAGGTCCGTCGCGGTGTTGGCCGGCGAGATCTGGACGATCTTGTTGCTGGTCAGCGTGTCGACGAAGTTCAGCGAGACGCTGGACGACGCGGCACCGATGACGACGGAGGGCTTCGCCGAGACCATCTCGCTGGCTGCGGCGGTGGAGACCGAGAGGTCTGTCGAGTCGCCGGAGTCCTCGATCTGGTGGCACGCCTTGGCGCCGTCGACGCCGCCTGCCGCGTTGATGTCGGAGACGGCCAGGCCTACTCCGGCGATCTCCGGCGGTCCGAGGAACGCCAGGTTGCCCGTGAGCGGGAGGATGCCACCGACCTTGAAGGTGTCGGCGCTGGTCACGTCGCCCTTGCAGACATCGTTGGTGTACGAAGCGGCGTCTGCGTCCTTGTCCTTGTCGTTGTCGTTGGACTCGCTGCCGCAGGCGGTGAGGGTGAGCGAGAGCGCTGCGGCTCCGGCCATCACCTTGAGCCACGATGGAGTGCTGGTGCGATTCACGTAGCGAACCTTTCTGGTCTGCACTGCTCGACTGATTCGACCCACGCCCGTCCCGAGGAGGGCCCAGTGGAGTCAATGTAGGGGCGGCAGGTGTGAGAGAGAACACGCACGGCTCGTCGTTGCCGAACCGTTACCGACGGGCGGGAACGCGCTGGCGGGGTGCGCTGCCCGACCGGGCGGGGAAGGCACTGGTGCCCACCGGTCCGATCCATGAGTACTCTGGTGGCGGCGCTGCGGGGGGCTCAGGCGCCGGGGTCAGTCAGTGGGAGGTGTGACATGTCGCGTGCGTCGGTGCTCATCCGGACCGCCACCGAGTCGGACGTGGTGGTTCTTCGGGAACTCTGGAGCGACGTGCTCCGTCCGACCACCCGGGAGGAACAGCTGGCCGACCTCCGTGCCGTGCTCGTCGCCGCAGAGGGGGACGACGACTGCCGCATCGTGGTCGCGGAGATCGACGGCCAGGTGGTCGGTGCGGTCCACCTGCGGGCCTGCGTCGTGTCGACGCTCAACCTCGAACCGATGGTGCGCACCTTTGCGCCCCACGTGATGCCGGGCCACCACCGTCGCGGCGTCGGCTCGGCCCTGATGGAGGCGGCTGCCGCCTTCGCCGAGGAGCGAGGCATCGGCATCGTCGGGGCTGCTGCACTCTCGGCCTCGCGTGACGCCAACCGCTTCTTCGCGCGCCTCTCGATGGGCCCGGTGGCCACGCTTCGCCTGGCGACGACGACCGGACTGAGGCAGCGCCTCCCCGCCGTACGTCAGTCGCGGATGAGTGCCGTGCCCAGCGGACGCCACATCGACAAGGTGCTGGCAGCCCGCCGGGGGCGGCGCGCACCGCGCGTCATCTCCTGACTCGTACGCAGCGACCGCCTCTCAGCTGCGCGGAGGGATCAGCGCGCAGGTGATGCGTGAGGTGCAGAGGCGTCGTCCCTGCTCGTCGGTGATGACGACCTCGTAGCAGGCGCTCGTCCGGCCGAGGTGGACGGCCGTGGCCACGCCGGTGACGGTGCCCTGGACCGCGGAACGGTGATGGGTGGCGTTGATGTCCACGCCGACGGGGATCCGCTCAGGGTGACCGTGCATCGCGGCACCGACGGAGCCCAGCGACTCGGCCAGGACCACCGAGGCCCCGCCGTGGAGCAGGCCGTAGGGCTGGGTGTTGCCCTCGACCGGCATGGTTCCGACGACCCGTTCGGCGCTGACCTCGACCAGCTCGATGCCCATCTTCTCGTTCAACGCGCCCCTCATGTCGCGCAGGCTCGCGAGCAGCTCCTGCGCCGAGGCGTCCTTGAGGTCGGGGTCGACGTCGGGCACGTTCATGGGGTGGTTGCTCATGGGCCCCATTGTGCAGACCGGGGGCCGCAGCACCGCGTGGGCACGTCGGTGGCTGCGGATAAGGTCTCTGTCGTGACTGAGACGTCCTCCTCCCGCCCCCGCCTCCTGCTGCTGGACGGCCACTCGTTGGCCTACCGGGCCTTCTTCGCCCTCCCCGAGGAGAACTTCTCCACGAGCACGGGGCAGCCGACCAACGCGGTCTACGGCTTCACCTCGATGCTCATCAACGTGCTGCGGGACGAGGAGCCGACCCACGTCGCGGTGGCCTTCGACCTGTCGCGGCAGACCTTCCGCCTCGAGGAGTACTCGGAGTACAAGGCGAAGCGGAACAAGACCCCCGACGGCTTCAAGTCGCAGGTCCCGCTGATCCAGGAGGTGCTCGACGCGCTCCACATCCCCCACCTCTCCATGGCGGGCTACGAGGCCGACGACATCATCGCGACCCTCTCCACCCAGGCCGTGGCGGCCGGGATGGACGTCCTGATCCTCACCGGTGACCGTGACTCCCTGCAGCTGGTGGGCGAGCACGCGACCGTGCTCTACCCGATGCGTGGCGTCTCGGAGCTGGCGCGCATGACGCCGGAGGCCGTGGAGGCGAAGTACGGCGTCCCTCCGCACCGCTACCCCGAGCTCGCGGCGCTGGTGGGCGAGGACTCCGACAACCTGCCCGGCGTGCCCGGGGTGGGGCCGAAGACGGCCGCGAAGTGGATCACCACCTACGACGGCCTGGACAACGTGATCGCGCAGGCCGACGCGATCAAGGGCAAGGCCGGCGACAACCTTCGCGCCCACCTCGGCGACGTCATCCGGAACCGCCGGCTCAACGCGCTGGTGTGCGACCTTGCGCTCGACCTCTTCCCCGAGGACCTGGTCCGACGTCCGTGGGACCGCCAGGAGGTGCACACGCTCTTCGACGGCCTGGAGTTCCGGGTCCTGCGCGACCGTCTCTTCGACTCGCTGACCTCCGTCGAGGAGACCGACGACTCCGGCTTCGACGTCACCGGACGCACCCTCGCGCCCGGGGAGGTCGCCGCCTTCCTCGACGAGCACGCCGGCGACACCATGGGCCTTCACGTCCGCGGCACGTGGGGCGCCGGCACCGGCAGGATCGAGGGCCTGGCGATGGCCGCCGGGTCGAGCCACGCGGCGTACGTCGACGTGGAGACCCTGAGCCCGGAGGACGACGCCGCGCTGGCGGCCTGGTTGGCCGACCCGGCCCGAGGCAAGGTGCTCCACGACGCCAAGGGACCGATGCTGGCGCTCGCCGCCCACGGGTGGGAGCTGCAGGGGCTGACGAGCGACACCGCCCTGGCGGCCTACCTCGTCCGCCCGGACCAGCGCTCCTACGACCTGGCCGACCTCACCGTGCGCTACCTGCGTCGCGAGCTGAAGGAGGAGAGCGACTCCGGCCAGGGGGCGCTCTTCGACGAGGACGACGCGGTCGCCGACAACGCGATGCTGCGGGCCCGTGCGGTGCTGGACCTCGCCGAGGCGCTCGCCGAGACGGTCGAGGAGCACGGTGGCACCGCGCTCCTGGCGGAGGTCGAGCTCCCGCTCGTCCACATCCTCGCCCGGATGGAGCAGACCGGGATCGGGGTCGACCTCGACCACCTCACCGGCCTGGAGCAGGAGTTCGCCGCGGAGGTGCGCAGGGCCGCCGACGAGGCGTACGCCGTGATCGGCAAGGAGATCAACCTCGGTTCCCCCAAGCAGCTCCAGGTCGTGCTCTTCGACGAGCTGGGCATGCCCAAGACCAAGAAGACCAAGACCGGGTGGACCACCGACGCTGACGCCCTCCAGCAGCTCTTCGAGAAGACCGAGCACCCGTTCCTGCTGCACCTGCTGCGCCACCGCGACGTCACCCGCCTGCGCCAGACCGTCGAGGGACTGCTCAAGACCGTGGCTCCCGACGGCCGCATCCACACGACGTTCAACCAGATCATCGCGGCCACCGGCCGTCTCTCCAGCACCGACCCGAACCTCCAGAACATCCCGGTCCGGACCCAGGAGGGGCGTCGCATCCGTGAGGCGTTCGTCGTGGGCGAGGGCTACGAGTCGTTGATGACCGCGGACTACTCCCAGATCGAGATGCGCATCATGGCGCACGTCTCCCAGGACGAGCTCCTCATCGAGGCGTTCCGCTCCGGCCGCGACTTCCACTCGACCACCGCCTCGCGCGTCTTCGGGGTCGCCCCCGACGAGGTGACGTCGGAGATGCGGGCCAAGATCAAGGCGATGAACTACGGCCTCGCCTACGGCCTCTCGGCGTTCGGCCTCTCCCAGCAGCTCAAGATCGAGCCGTCCGAGGCTCGGGTGCTGATGGAGGACTACTTCGAGACGTTCGGGGGAGTGCGTGACTACCTCCAGGGCACGGTCGACGAGGCGCGGCGCACCGGGTTCACCGAGACCCTGATGGGGCGTCGCCGCTACCTGCCCGACCTGACCAGCGACAACCGGCAGCGTCGCGAGATGGCCGAGCGGATGGCGCTCAACGCCCCGATCCAGGGGTCGGCGGCCGACCTCGTCAAGGTGGCCATGCGCGGGGTCGACCGGGCACTGACCGAGTCGGGCTCGGCGTCGCGGATGCTGCTCCAGGTCCATGACGAGCTCGTCCTCGAGGTCGCTCCGGGCGAGGCGGAGACGCTCGAGGCCCTCGTCCGCGAGCAGATGGGCGCCGCGGCCGACCTGCTGGTCCCGCTCGACGTCTCCGTGGGCACCGGCCACAGCTGGCACGAGGCCGCGCACTGAGGGCCTGACGCTCAGAGCAGGAGTCCGGCGCTCAGACCAGAGCGTCGGAGTCCACCCGCGTCACCATGGGCTTGCGCACCAGGTAGTAGCTGACCCCGATCAGCAGCGCGAGCAGCGAGCCGATCACGAGCATGACCCAGGTCAGCAGCCCCCCGACGCTCTCGGTGGTGAGTCCGCCTGCCACGAGCACGGCCAGGGCGGCCCACACGACGTACGAGGACCGCTGCCCCTGACGGGCGAGCACGGAGTAGACGACGAGGTGGAGCAGGGCGAGCATCGTGCCGAGCAGGGCGAAGACCCACAGCTTGCCCTGGATCTCGGCGAACTCCTGGCCGCCGACGAGGGAGAGCACCAGCGGCGCGGCGATCGTCACCGCTGTGGTGCACAGCAGACCCAGCCCGGCCACGGCGAAGAGGCTGCGGGTGAGGGCACGCGTCCGCTCGCCGGCGGTGGCCATCGAAGGGAAGGCCACGACGACGACGAACTGGGGCAGGAAGGTCAACATCTTGGCCAGGATCAGGCCGCTCGCGTAGAGACCCGCCTGGTGGCCGTCGAGGGTGTTGCGCGCGACGATCACGTCCACGTTGGAGAGCGCGAAGAAGGCCAGCAGCGCCTGGGAGTTGTGGACCATCTCGCGCAGGACGGCCGCTCCGGAGTGGGAGTCGCTGCGTTCGCTGGCGGCGCGGGAGCCGCGCAGGATCCACCATCCCAGTGCGACCGGGACCAGGGAGCCGAGGACGACGGCCAGGAAGGCGATCAGGGCGCTCGGCCTCCACGCCATCAGAGCCACCCCGATGGCGAGCCGCGGGACTCCGCTGGCCATGTAGAGGACACCGAGAGGGAGCCAGCGCCGTTCGCCCTGGAGGATGCCGAAGTAGCCACCGGCCACCGTCAGGGGGACTGACGCGGCTGCGATCAGCAGCGAGAGAGCGAGGTTGTCCAGCTTCAGCACCCGGTCGACGACCGGAGCGAGGAGCAGCAGGGCAAAGCCCAGGCCCCAGGCCACCCTCCACGAGATGCGCAGGATCTCGGCCTCGATCTGGGCGACGCTCTCCGGGTGTGCCGAGATGCGGCGGGCACCGGTGGCCTGCAGCCCGAGGGCCCCCACCCCGATCACCAGCAGCAGGTTCATGGAGGCGGCCAGCACGCCGTACTCGCCGGGCCCGAGCATGCGGGCCGCCAGCATCGTGAGGCCGTAGCTGCCCACATTCATCACCACCATGGCGACGGCGATGCCGGCGCCCGTGCTCATGACGGCTCCAGCCCTGCGGGTCAGCGAACTCACTCGCGCGAGTCTAGGCACATGCCCTACCCGCGGGTAAGGGGACGCGGCTTCCTGGCCTCCCGGAGCCTGCCGATCACGTGAGACAGAGCACGTTCGTCGTGCTTAGATGTGGCCGTGGCAGCGACAGAAGTGACCGGGGTCGACCCCTCCGTCAGGCAGGTGAGGGACGCCCAGATCTCGTCGCTCACCGGCATGCGTGGATTCGCCGCCATCATGGTCGTGGTCATCCACACGGCTGGGCGCACGGAGTATCCGTGGCTGGGGGTCCACGGCTACGGGCCGATCGCTCTCTTCGTGCTCTCGGGCTTCCTGCTCTACCGGCCGTTCAGCCGTTGGACGCTCGGGGTGGGACCGCTGCCCTCGTTGCGCAACTACTCGATCCGACGCATCCTGCGCATCTTCCCGGCCTACTGGGCGGTGCTCCACGTCTGGTACTTCATCTACCCGGCGGCGGTGCCCAGCTCGTTCGGGCAGTACCTCAAGGAGCTCACCCTCCTGAACACGCTGCAGTACTTCGGGCTGACCCAAGGGCTCCAGCAGGCCTGGTCGATGGGCACCGAGCTCACCTGGTACGTGTTCGTCCCGGCCCTGGCGGCCATCTCGTTCGTGGTGATGAGCCGCGTGCCCGCCAGGCACCGCGTGAAGGTGCAGGTGTGGCTGATGCTCACCGCGCTCCCCATCTCCGCCGGCTGGGTGTGGTACGTCCACGAGGGTGCGCCGTGGCAGAGCGCGGGGATGTGGCTGCTCAAGTACATCGTCTGCTTCGCGTTCGGGGCGATGGTCGCCACGGTGATGGAGGCCGAGCGGGCAGGGATGCTCAGCATCTCTCGTGGGCGCCTGCTCATGGAGGACCCGTGGCTGCTGCCGCTGCTGGCGCTGCTCTTCGCCCTCGTCGGGACCTCCCAGTTCGGCGGCGAGCACAACTTCGGCTTCCTGAGCCTGTCGGAGGAGCTGGTCCGTGACGGATGCGCCTTCGGGCTGGCGGGCACCCTGCTGCTGATCGCGATCTTCTCGCCGCCCAGAGCCCCCTTCAACCGTTTCCTCGCCACGCGCTGGATGCAGGCCAGCGGCCGCTGGTCGTACGGCATCTACCTGTGGCACCTGCCCCTGGTCGTCATGCTGTACGAGGACTACACGTTCCCCGAGGGGGTCTTCGGACTCGTCGTGTGGTTGCTGGCCATCCTCCCGCTCTCCTACCTCCTCGGAGCCGCGAGCTATGCCTGGGTCGAGGTGCCGGCGATGAACCTCTCGAAGAGGCTCACCCCCTCGAGTCCCAGGGGAGGCGCGCGCGCCGCGCGTCCGGCTGGCGTGCGCGTCGCGAGCGCCGACGAGGCCCGGGGAGGGACGGCCACGTGACCCCGGCGCAGGGGCCCGACCGGCCGCCCCTCGCGCCGGTGGCTGTGCCCGAGGTGGATGGCGCCGAGGCGCTGAGGATGGCCCGGGCGGTCGTCGGTCTCTACGGCGATCCCGACGTCACGTGGGGCATCTCCTTGGAGGCGACCTTCGACGCCCCGGTGGACCTCGCCGAGGTGGGCGCCCGGATCAATGCCCTGGTCGCGGCGCACCCGCACCTGGGCGTGGTGCCCACGCTGCAGGTCGTCGGGGAGGACGAGTGGACGGACGTACGCGAGCAGAGCGCGAGCGCGCCGTTCGGCGACGACGGTCACCTCGTACGGCTGCTGGCGTCGCAGGACGCCACCACCTTCTTCGTCACCGCCCACCACGGGGTCTGCGACGGCCTCGGCCTGATCGCCATCATGTCGGCGGTGGTCGGGCGTCCCCTCGCCTCGTCCGCCCGGGGCGTGGGGGAGCGGACGTCGTCACGCGGCTTCCTGCTCTCCAGCGTGCTGCGCCTGGCCGAGGCGATCGTCGCGCCGCCCGCGCGGTTCTCGGGGACGCCGGAGCCCGAGGCGGCCGGACGGCCGGAGCGGCTGCGGCAGCTGCGGGAGCCCTCCGGCACGGTCAACGGCGCCCGGGTCTGCGCCGCCCTGAACTCGATCCATGCCTCGTGGCCGCGGCGCGGCACCAGCGGCGGACGGCGCTTCCTGGTCGTCATGGGTGCCTCGCGCCGGGTGCCGGGGGAGACCGCTCCGGACCGGCAGACCGCGTACTTCCGCATCGCCCTCAAACCCCAGTGGGGGCTCGACGAGGTGAGGCAGGCCCTGCGTGCCGCGGAGCCCGAGCCGACCTTTCCGGAGACGTCGGCCGGCGGGATCGGCCCGATGGTCACGCGAGCGCTGAAGAACCGGCTGGGCTACACCGTCAACGTCAGCAACCTGGGCATCGTGACGGGGGAGGGGCTCGTCTCGATGGCGATGTTCCCCGCGGTCAACGGTCCCCAGGCGGTGGGTGTGGGTCTGGTGTCGACGACGCACGGCTCCACGCTGTCCTTGCGGACGCGTCGCAGCGACTTCTCCGACGACGAGGCGCAGACGCTGCTGCGCCTCGTCGAGGAGCGGGTGGGCTCGACCCCGTAGCCCCGAGCCGCCAGGTCGGCTCAGTAGGGGTCGTAGGGCGAGTCGTGACCGACCAGCCGGGCGAGCGGTCGCAGACGCAGGCGCAGCAGCACCTTGATGAAGACGTTGCGGATCCACCACGGCATCTCGGCCAGGATCCGCGCGCGGTCCGCAGCGCTCGGCCGGCCGACCCGGAAGAGCGCCTGGGAGTTGCTGCGACGCTCGTAGGCGATGGTCGACGAGAAGAGGACGTGGCGCAGGATGCCGAGCGTCACGCCGATCGACGAGAAGCAGTCATGGATGACGATGGCCCCGCCCTCGGGCAGGTGGACGCTCCACCTGAGGTCGTCCGACAGCGTCCAGTAGTCGTGCTTGCCGTCGATGTAGAGCATGTCGAAGCTCGTGGTCCAGCCGGGGCGCAGACCGGTGCTGTAGTCCTGCACCAGCTCGACGACCGAGCCGAGGTCGTTCGCGGCGATGTTGCGCTCGAACTTCTCCTTCGTCGACAGACCACCGAAGAGGCGCCCTTCGACGAAGGGGTCCACGGCGTAGACCGTGCCGTGCTTGGCGCGCAGTGCCTCGCCCAGGATGATCGTGGAACGACCCTGGTGGGAACCGATCTCGAGGACCTTGGCGCCGGGGCCGAGCTTGCTGGCCTCGTCCCACAGGATCCGCGCCTGGCCCTCCTTCAGCCAGCCCGGCACGTCCTGGACGGCTGCCCAGGCCTCGTCGAACGTCACGGGGGCTGAACCGCGCTCGCTGGGCACGTGCGGGACATCTGCCTGGGACATTGCTTTGGACCCCTCGTGGAGTGAGTGTGCTGCAGGTAAGGTGCCCCGCAGGTTACTACCGAGTTGTCTTATTGCAAGGCGGGATTCTCACTGTGCGGTTGGGTCTGAGGACAGCGTTCACCGATGTCCACCGACGGTTCTGGCCGCACGTGCTCGTGTGGGCGGCCCTCATGGCGTTCTCCTTCCGCCAGCGCGTGGGTGACACGACCTTCGACACGAAGCTCGACCTCTCCGTCGACGCCAGCGGATTCCTCGACCGCACGCTGACCGCATGGAACCCGATGAGCGCCTTCGGGGAGATGCAGAACCAGGCCTACGGCTACCTGTTCCCGCACGGCGCCTTCTTCTACGCCGGCGAGGTGGCAGGGCTCCCGGAGTGGGTGGTCCAGCGACTGTGGTCCGGGCTGCTGCTCGTGGTGGCGTACGAAGGAGCGCGGCGGTTGTTCACCGTGCTGGACGCGCCCCGTTCCCGCCCGTGGCTGCCGATGCTCGCGGGGTTGGCGTACGCCTTCTCGCCGCGCCTCCTCGGCCTGTCCGGCCCGCTGACGGGCGAGATCCACCCGACCGCCATGCTGCCCTGGGTCGTGCTGCCCCTCGTGCTGGCCCTGCGTGGCCACCTCTCGCCGTTGCTCGGCGCGGCGTGGTCGGGCGTCGCGGTCCTGCTGATGGGGGGCGTCAACGCCACCGAGGTCCTGATGGCGCTGCCCCTTCCGGGGTTCGTGATCCTCTGTGCGATGAAGGAGCGCACCGGCCGCCGCCTGGCGTTGTGGTGGCCGCTCGCCGTCATCCTCGCCACCCTGTGGTGGGTGCTCGCCCTGCTCACCCAGGGCAAGTACAGCCCTCCGTTCCTGAACTACATCGAGACGGCCGCCTCGACCACCGCCCCGCTGGGATGGGCCAACGTCGCGCGCGGCGCCGACCACTGGCTCTCGTTCGTCTGGGTCGGCGGACGCCCGTGGTGGCCGGGTTCCTACGAGCTGTCCACCGACCCCTGGCTCGTCGGCATCACGGGAGCCGTCGCTGCCGTGAGCCTCTTCGGCCTCTTCCACCCCCGGATGCCGTGGCGGTTGCCGCTCGCCCTCAGCGCCCTGACGGGGATCCTGCTCCTGGGCATGGGGCACAACGACGTCCTGGCCGGGCCGTTCGCACCCACGTTCCGTGAGCTGCTCGACGGTGTCCTCAGCCCGTTCCGCAACATCCACAAGCTCGACCCCATCGTGCGCCTGCCGATGGCCATGGGCTTCGCCCACGGCGTCGGCGTGCTCGGCTCGTGGGCCGTGGGCCTGACGCGGCAGCGCCTCGGCGCCGAGCGGGCACGGTACGCCCGTCCCGTCGTGCTGGGGCTCTCGGTCGTCCTGCTGCTCGCCTCCGCCCAGCCGCTCTTCGTGGACCAGATCCGCAAGCCGGGCTGGAAGGAGATTCCGCAGGCCTGGTACGAGGCTGCCGACTACCTCGAGACCCACTCGGGACAGGGGCGGACCCTGATCCTCCCGGGCGCCGGATTCGGCCAGCAGACGTGGGGCTGGACCATCGACGAGCCCATCCAGCCGTTGGCCAGGTCGCCCTGGGTGTCGCGCAGCCAGGTGCCGCTCGCCCCGGGCGCCACCATCCGCTACCTCGACGCGATCGAGGAGCGCATCCAGGACGGCGTGGGCTCCCCGGTGCTCGCCGACGCGCTGGCACGCGCCGGCATCAAGCACGTCCTCGTACGCCGTGACCTCGACCTGTGGGCCACCGAGGCGCCTTCCCCTGCCCGTGTCGACCAGGCGCTGAGCCTGAGCCCGGGGCTGGAGAAGGTGGCCTCCTACGGCACCGCCGCGGTCGGTGGGCAGTCGATGATCGACATCTTCGAGGTCGACCGCAACGTCCCGTTGCTCGAGGCCGTCGACATCGACTCCGTCAAGACGCTCGCGGGTGGCCCCGAGGACACCCTGTCGGCGATGGAGGCCGGGTTGCTGAACCCCGGCGAGGTGACGGTCAACCGCTCCGAGGAGGGCTGGTCGCAGACGCCCGACGTGGTCGGCGACGGCTTCCGGCGTCGTGAGCGCCAGTTCGGCCGACTCGCCGACTCCGTCAGCCAGGTGATGTCGTCCGAAGAGGCCTACCGCGTCAAGCGGGTGGCCCACGACTACCCGGGCGTCTCGGAGAGCGACCGCGTGGTGGCCCAGTACACCTCCCTCGCGGCGGTGACCGCCTCGTCCTCGTCCGGCTACGTCGACTCGCTCGGGGCCATCCAGCCCGAGATGGGGCCTTTTGCCGCGGTCGACGGGGAGGAGCAGACGTACTGGCGCTCCGCCCCCATGGAGTCGCCGACGGGGCAGTGGCTCGAGCTGCGCTTCTCCGAGCCCGAGCCGCTCGACGAGATCCGTCTCGTGGCTGCGGTCGACCTCGCCTCCACCGTGCCGATCCGCAAGGTCCGCGTGGAGGTCGGGAACCGCACCTTCGAGCGCAGCGTCGACCCGGCCACCGGCGAGGTCGTGATCCCGCTGACCGGAGCACCGACCTCGAAGGTGCGCATCACCGTCCTCGAGGTCTTCGGAGACCCCGAGTACGGCTACGTCGCCCTGCGCGAGGTCTCCTTCCGCGGCGTGGAGATCGAGCGCAGCCTCGTCCTGCCTGACAGCGGCGCCGACGGTGACTCCTCCTTCGTCTTCCGTGCCCGCCCGCACCGGCGCGCCTGCGTCGACATCGGCTTCGGCCCGCAGTGCGACGTCAGCACCGCGCGCGCGAGCGAGGAGGAGCACGGCCTCAACCGACGGTTCGCGACGTCGGGCAAGGGTCGCTACACCGTGCGGGCGCAGGTGGTGGCCCGCAGCACCGAGGAGGCAGCGGTGCTCCTCAACCCGTTCCCGAAGAAGCTCAAGGCGTTCGCGACCAGCACGACGGCCTGGGACCCGTCGGTGAGCGGCCAGCGAGCCGTCGACGACAACCCGACGACTCCGTGGGTCGCCGCGCCCGGTGAGACCAACCCCGGCCTCAACCTCGAGTGGGGAGTCGAGCGGACCATCGACCGGATCCGCTACGACCTCGCCTCGCTCAACTCCTCCCAGCCGGTCAAGGCCATCATCGAGGCGGGCGGCGAACGCCGCGAGGTCGACCTGCGCGAGGGCTCGCTGGGCCGCTTCGAGCCCATCACGGCCACGGGCGCACGGATCACGTTCCCCACGCTCGCCAACCGCCCCAGCGGTGAGGAGCTCCCTCCGCTGGCCATCGGCGAGCTCTACCTCGACGGGGTCGACGACCTGAAGGTGCCGTGGCTCCCCAACCAGGTCACCGGCGCCGGCTGCGGGTTCGGCCCCGAGCTCATGGTCGACGGCGAGAAGTACCGCACCAAGGTCATCGGTGAGACCGGCGCGGTGGTGGCCGGGACGCCGCTCGACCTTGAGCTGTGCAGTGACGACGACCTCGTGCTCGAGGCGGGGCAGCACCGGCTCTCGGTCACCTCGACGGACCAGTTCGCGGTCACGACGCTGACGCTCACGCCGGCCGGGGGAGCTCCGCTGCAGGAGCGCAGGCGCGGACGTGAGGTGGCGATCCTCGACTGGGGTCCGACCGAGCGTCGGGTCTCCGTCGGGGCGGGCCCCGAAGGCGTGCTGCGCATCCCGGAGAACGTCAACATCGGGTGGCGCGCCACCCTCGACGGTGAGGAGCTCGAGCCGCTGCGGCTCGACAGCTGGCAGCAGGGCTTCAAGCTGCCCGAGGGCGCGGGCGGCGAGGTGACGCTCCAGTTCGTCCCTGACCTGACCTACCGCACGCAGCTGTACGTCGGCGCCGTGGCCGCCCTGCTGCTCTTCGCCGTGGCCGTGGTGCTCGAGCTGCGGCGCGGGGGCCGCTCGAACGGTCGCGAGGCCGTCCAGCCGCTGCGGTGTCTGCGTCGTCGCTCCCGCCTGTTCTACGTCGCCCTCGCCGTCATGGCCTGGATCCTGACGGGCGTCCCCGTCGCCGTGGGCATCCTCATCGGGTTGTTCCTGATCGACCGCGCCGCACCTCGCCTGGTGCTACCGTCCGTGCTCGTCGTGGTGGCCACGACCGCGCAGGCAGTCTCCGCGTGGCGGGGCGAGGGCGTGCACGTGTCGTGGGCCGACTGGACCGCTGGGGTGGCGGTGGGTCTGCTGCTGATGAGCCTGGTGCGACCGGACGGGGAAGAGGAACGATGAGCGACACCGACACCGAGGTCCACCCCACCAGGACGCAGCCGCGACGCCGCGCTGAGGCGCCTGCGAACTTCTCGTGGCTCGCCATGGCCAAGGACTCGTTCCGGTCGCCGGTCGGGATCGTGGCCGTCCTGCTCATCACGGTCCAGGCGATCTGGCGCGGCACCTCGGTCGCCGGTGGCTTCTTCACGCAGGACGACTACCTCATGCTCCGCCGAGCGGCGGACGAACCGCTCGACCTGGCCCACCTGGCCGCGCCGCACGCCGGTGAGTTCTCGCCGATCGGCAACCTCGTCTTCTGGGCGACGACGCGTGTGGCCGGCATTGACTGGGGTGCCGTGACGCTCGTGGTCGTGGTCCTGCAGGCCGTGGCGGCGGTGCTCATGTGGGTGGTGCTCACCCAGATCCTCGCCGACCGCTGGGTCAAGCTCCCGCTCCTCGCGGTAGCGCTCTTCACGCCCCTGACCCTCGGCACGACGATGTGGTGGAGCCTCGCTTCGACCCACCTCCCCACGGTCGTCCTCCTGCTGCTCGGGGTCTCCGCCCTCCTGGCGAACCTCCGGCGTGGGTGGCAGCCGGGCGTGGGCGTGGGCACCGTCTGCCTCCTGCTCGTCCTGGTGTGCAGCGACCGGTCCCTGGCGCTGCCGTTCCTCGCGTTCGTCGTGGTGGCCGCGATGCTCCCCGACGAGGAGGCCGGCGTCGGCGCCCGGTTGTGGGGCGCCGCGACCCGCTACGCCAAGACGTGGCTCCTGCTCGTGGTCGCCCTCGTCGCGCGGGTCATCGTCGGGGTCGGGCGAGAGGGCTCCGGCTACGGGTGGAACAACTCCTTCTCCGACGTGAAGTACGTGCTGGAGCAGTACGTCCGTCAAGGCGTCTCCGGCCTGCTCGGCGGGCCGTGGGGCGGCACCATGAACTCCACGGTCCTCGAGCCAGAGGAGAACTGGCCACTCGCGGTGGCCGCGGCGCTCTGCCTGCTGCTCCTCGTCCCGATCGTGCGTTCCCTGCGTCACCCCGTGGTGCTCGTGGCCGGGGTGGGGCTGGTGGTCAACTTCCTGCTGGGGGGCGTCGTCCTGCTCCTGACCAAGGAGGGTCTCACCGCCATGGGGATGGTCTCGCGCTTCGTCGCGGACGTCGTCCCGGTGGTCGTGGTGATCGTTGCCCTGGCGTTGCGCAAGACGCTGGTCCCGGCCGAGCTGCGTCGCGTGGTCGTCGCCTCGCCCGTGGCGGTGGCCCTCGGGCTGACGGTCGCGGTGACGGTGTCGGCGGGCGTGACCACCCGGGTGATGGTGCCCGAGCTGGACAACTCCGACGACCGCTCCTACGTGGACTACATCCGGTCAGGACTTGAGCTCGATCCCCGCATCGTCCTGCTCGACGGGCCGGTCCCCGAGGGCATCATGTCGGCGCTGTTCGGCAAGGACGCGACGGTCTCGACCGTCGTGGGGCTCTTGCCGCAGCAGCCCACCTTCGACATGCCCAGCGAGGTGCTGAGGATCGTCGACGGGGCAGGCATCCTGCGCGAGGTCAACGTCGACATGGCGGTGTCCTCGAAGCCGGCGCCGCCGGGTGACTGCGGGTGGGCCGTGACCGGTGCCCGCAGCACGATCCCGATGCGGGAGGAGGTGCCGGACGGCGACCACGTCATGGAGATCGCCTACCTCAGCGGAGGAGACACCTACGCCGAGGTGCAGGCGGGCGACTCGACGGTGCGGATCCCGATCCGGTCCGGCGTCCACGAGGTGACCCTGCCGGTGAAGTCTTCGTTCTCCGAGGTGACCTTCGTGCTCGAGGACCCGGCGCAGACCGTCTGCGTCGCCACCCTGGTGGCGGGCGCGCCCGGGGCGGCGCCCCTGCCCGACATGCCGTGACGAGGGCCCGGTGACCGTGCTGGGAGGCCGCCGCCTGTCGAGGTGGCCCGACCTGGTGCTGACGATCGGCGTGATGCTGCTCGTGCTCGGGCCCGTGCTGTTCGACCGCGGGTTCGTCCTGGTGGGTGACATGGTCTTCGTCCCTGACCAGCCGTGGAAGGACACCTGGACCGGCGGCGACGGGGGAGTGCCCCGCGCCGTGCCCGGTGACGCGATCGTCTCGCTCCTGACCACCGTGGTCCCCGGTGAGCTCCTGCAACGGCTGGTGCTGACCGGCACGTTCATCGCCGCGGGTGCGGGCATGTCGCGCCTGACGAGGAACCTGCCGTTCCTCGCCCGTGCCGCCGGCATCGTCCTCTTCCTGTGGAACCCCTACGTCCACGAGCGCCTCGCGATCGGGCACTGGGCGCTCCTGTGCGGGTACGCCGCGCTGCCCTGGGTGGCGGACGCCGTCGCCACCCTCCGTTCCGACGAGGGAGGGCGGGCCAGGCATCGCGCCTGGGCGCTGCTCGTGGTGGCGCTCGCGGTGGCCGGGTGGGGGTCGCCCACAGGAGGCGTGCTCACCACGGTGACGGCGCTGGTGCTCGCGCTGGGCCAGTGGCGCACGGCCGCGCGCGTCCTGGGACTCGGCCTCTTCGTCAACCTGCCGTGGATCGTCCCGGCGTTCGGCAACGGTGCCGACCAGCTGCCCCCGGACGCGTTCGGGGTGGAGGCCTTCGCCTCGTCGTCCGACACCCCCTTCGGGGTGCTGGGGTCACTCCTCACGTTCGGGGGCATCTGGAAGGAGTCGATCGTCCCGGCAGACCGCGGGGACGTGCTGTCGGCGACGCTCGGCCTCGCGCTGGTGCTCGTGGCCGCGTACGGGTGGTGGGCCTCGCGCCGGGCTCCGGTCCTCCCGTGGCGCCAGGCACTGGCGCTGGGCCTGGGATCGGTGCTCGTCGCCGCCGTCGGAGGCGTGGGTCCCCTCCAGGGAGCGGTCGAGTGGTGCGTGCTCCACGTGCCCGGAGGGGGCCTGCTGCGCGACGGACAGAAGTGGGTCGCTCCGTGGGTGCTGGTCGCCGCCGTCGGGCTCTCCGCAGCGGTGGCGCGGCTGGCTGAGTGGTCGACGGGCCGCAGTGGTGCGGGTCGGGCCTGGCTGGTCTGCTTCCTGCTCGCCCCGGTGGCCGCACTTCCGTCGTTCGCCCTGGGGCTCGGCGGCTTCCTGCACTCCGACGAGTTCCCCGCGCAATGGCACGACGTCCGCGCGGAGATGGAGCGGCTCGACGTCGACGACGACCTCGTCGTGGTGCTGCCCTTCTCCACCTACCGTCGCTTCGACTGGACCCCACGCACCATCCTCGACCCCGCACCGCGCTTCTTCCCCGGGCGCATGGTGACCGAGGATGCGCTGACGGTGCCCGAGGGGACGGTCGGTGGAGAGAGTGCGCTGTCCGCCCGGGTCCGTGGGGCCGACGACGCCGACGAGCTGGCCGACGTGCTCAGCGCGGCGGGGGTGCGCTGGGCGCTGGTCCACCGCAGCACGGAGGACGTCGTCCTGCCCGCCGGCACGCAGGTCGTCGCCGAGGGCGACCAGCTCACCCTGCTGCGTCTGCGCGAGCCGACCGGGGACGCTGCGTACGCGGGGGAGTGGCGGCCCGTGGCGTACGCCGTCCTCGACCTGCTGGTCCTCTGCGGAACGGCGGGCCTGGCGCTCCGGCTCACGCTCAGGTGACGACTCAGGTCCGCAACGTGGGCAATGTCTCCCACGCCCGGGCTGGGGATGCCTATACTGCAAGGAAGTAACGAGGTCTGGGAGGACTACATGTTCGGGTTTGGTTGGCTGATTTCGCTCCTCACGGGCGCTGTTGCCGCAGTCATCACCGTGATCATCGCTGTTGCCAGCCTGACCGGTGTCGACGCGGACCACGAAGGTCCCGGCTCCCCGGGCGCCGGCCAGTACGGCGACGACTGACACTTCGGTCGGCCACCCGACCTCACGTCTTCGAACCTCGGACGGACCTTGGTCCTTCCGAGGTTTTCGTGCGTCCCCGTGATGCGGCAGAGACGTTCCTCCGTCAGCCTGAAGAAGGCCTCGACCCGGAGGGGTCGAGGCCTTCTTCGCGAGCGGCGCGCGGGGGCGCCGGGTCAGGCCGGCAGGCAGCCCTCGACCACGGCGGTCGTGGCCTCCCAGGTGAACTGTTCGCTGCGCATCTGCGCCTTGGTGCCCAATCCCTCGCGCAGGGCGCGGTCGGCGAGCAGACGGCGTACGCAGTCGGTGAAGTCGTCCTGGTCCTGGGCCAGGAGTCCGGTCACGCCGTCGAGGATCGACTCCTGGACGCCTCCGGCGGAGCGGTAGGCGACCGACGGCACTCCTACGTGTGCGGCCTCGACGATCGAGAGGCCCCACCCTTCCTTCAAGGAGGGCATGACGTGCACCCAGGCGCGTGAGAGCTCCTCGAACTTGGTCGTGTCGTCGACGTGGCCGAGCAGGCGTACGCGGTCCTCGAGGTCGAGCTCGACGACCATCTCGCGCAGCTGGTCCGCCCACCAGCCGTCGCCCATGACGGTGAGCGTCGCGTCCGGGACCTCGTCGCGCAGGGCGTGCAGGGTACGGACGGCGTGCTCGATCTGCTTGTGCGGGACGAGCCGGCTGAGCGCCACCAGGCTCGGGTGCGGGTCTCGCGGGGGAGCAGTGAACTCGGGCACCGGAGGCACGCCGTTGTAGGCGATGCGGATGCGGTCCTCGGCGACGCCCAGCGAGACGAGCTCGGCAGCCGTGATCTGGCTGACGGCCACGTAGTCGTTGGAGCGGTTCACCCAAGGGGCGACCCGGGACTCCATGAACCATCCCACCTTCGCCAGCAGAGGGCCGACGACCGGCCACTGCTCGCGGTGGACGTGGTGGACCAGCACGGTCACCTTGGCGCGGGTGAAGAGGTGCGCGAGGAACGGCATGCCGTTCTGCACCTCGATCACGTGGTCGATGCGTCCGAGCCGCCGGGTCATCAGGTAGAAGGCGGCCCAGAGGTAGACGGTCATGTGCTGGCCGACGCGCACGTAGCGCACCCCGTCGATGACCTCTTCCTTCGGGCTCCCGGGATAGCGAGCGGTCAGGGTCGTGACCTGGTGCCCCGCAGCCGCGAGGCGCGTGGACACCTGGAGCAGGTAGGTCTCCGAGCCCCCGCCCTCGGGGTGCCGGTGGTCACGCCAGTTGAGGATGGCGACGTGGCTCATGCGTGCCGCCTCCTCGTACCGACAGACTGGACCGTTCGGATGGTGAACACCACCTGGTCTCCCTCCTGGTGCTGATTACTCGAGGGTAGCATCCGCGATGTGAGCCATTCCACAGACCAGATCAGTTCTTCGCGACCGCCGGCGGGTGGTCTCGCCCGCGACGACTGGCGCCGTTCGGTGAAGCTCTTCCGGTCGTTCCTGACCGAGCAGACCGACCCGGAGGGCTTCTACGGGTTGATCGCGGACGACACCCTCGACCTCCTGCGTCGTCACGTGGACATCGAGGGCAGGACGATCGCCGACTTCGGTGGGGCGGCCGGCTTCTACTCCGACGCCTTCCGGCGCGCCGGCGCGACGTCACTGGTGGTCGACCTCGACCACACCGAGATCGTGGCGCACGGGGTGAAGCACCCGTTGTCGGTCGTCGCACGTGCCGAGCAGTCCCCCTTGCGCGACGAGTCCGTCGACATCGGCTTCTCGAGCAACATGCTGGAGCACGTGCCGGACCTGGCTTCGGTGGCCGACCAGATCGCTCGCGTGGTCAAGCCAGGTGGCTACGTGGTGCTGTCCTACACCGCTTGGTACGGACCGTGGGGTGGTCACGAGACCTCGCCCTGGCACCTGCTGGGAGGTGAACGTGCGGCGCGTCGCTACGAGCGCAAGACCGGGCGCCCGCCCAAGAACGTCTTCGGCGAGAGCATGTACGCCGCGACCGTGGCCGAGGGGATGGCGTGGGCGCGCTCGCGTGACGACCTGGTCCTGCTCGAGGAGCGGCCCCGTTACCTCCCGCCGGCGAGTCGGCACCTGCTCAAGGTGCCGGGTCTGCGTGAGGTGTTGACCTGGAACCTGTGGCAGGTTCTGCGCAAGAAGTGATCCACCTCATGGTGTGATCACCCCAGGGGCCTTCGGGTCAGTCGCGCCCCCGGCTCAGCCGACACATTGTGGGCTGCGTCACCGTTTCGTCTACCGGCTGGTAGCGTGCGGCTACTTATTGGCAGGGATGTCTGGAGGGAGCACGCAAGTGCGAGGAAAGTTGGGCCCGATCCTCTCGGGCATTGGTGGGTTCCTACTCGTCGTGGGGATCCTCCTGAACGTGTACGCATACCCGAGGTTGGCCACGGCTCCGCTGGACCAGGACAGCACCTCGACGCTGTCCGGCCCTGGTGCGACCGTCTTCGACACAGGTTCGCTGACCGAGATCGACACTGAGCTCACCACCACCGCGAAGACCGTCGGTGACGTCGAGGACTCCGAGGAGGCTGGCGACAACGTCCGTGTCTGGGTCAACGCCACCTCGACGAAGTCGGCCGACGGCGTGGTTCGTTCGCGCACCATCGAACGTGTGGCGTTCGACGGCTTCACCGGCGAGGCCGTGGACTGCTGCAACGCTTGGTCCGAGATGGAGATGGGCCAGTCCGAGGAGACGAAGTTCGAGGGACAGGTCTTCAAGTTCCCCTTCCAGACCGAGAAGAAGACGTACAAGTGGTGGGACGGCACGCTGAAGCGGGCCTTCGACGCCGAGTACGAGCGTGAGGAGAAGGTCAAGGGGATCAACACCTACGTCTTCGTCCAGACGATCGAGCCGGAGATCTGGACCCAGGCCCCCGCACTGCCCCCGGAGATCCTCGGTCTCAAGGGCAAGGAGCCGATCGTCGCCGACCGCACGTACGGCAACATCCGTACCTTCTGGGTCGAGCCCGAGACCGGCGTCGTCATCAACCGCGTCGAGCAGCAGTCGGCCGCCCTCCAGGTCGACGGTGAGGACAAGATCACCGTGACCGACGTGGAGACGCAGTTCACCGACGAGACCGTGGCCGCCAACGTCAAGGAGTACGGCGACAAGGCGAAGCAGCTCAAGCTGATCCGCTCGACCCTGCCTCTTGCGCTGGGCATCGGCGGTCTCGTGCTGATCCTGGTCGGCTTCCTGCTCCACCGCCGCGCCAAGGCTTCGGAGTACTGAGCCGACGCACAGAAGCACGCACCCCCTCAGGAGCTCGGTCGGACCACTGGTCCGGTCGGGCTCCTGGTGCGTTCGGAGGGATCCGTCGGTGACTGCCTCGTGTGGGGCCCTCAGGGGGCGAGGTCGGTGACGAAGAGCGCGGTCCCCGGGGTCAGTGAGCCACGCGTACGCGACCAGCCTTCCCAGACGCGTTCGTGCCCCTCGGGCCACTCGGGCTCGAGGAGGTCGACGAGGCGGAAGCCCGTGGCGGCCAGCAGCCGCACCCAGTCGCCCAACGTGCGGTGGTGCTCCACGTAGGTGACGATGCCGGTCTGCGGGTCGGTCTCCACGTAGGGGGTGCGGTCCCAGTAGGACTGCGAGGCGGTCAGCCCTTCGGGCCCGGGATCGTCCGGGAAGGACCACCGCGTCGGGTGGGTGATGGAGAAGGCGAACCGGCCGCCCGGACGCAGCACTCGCGCCGTCTCCTCCACCGCGGCGTCGAGGTCCGCCACGAACTGCAGGGCGCCGAAGGACGAGAAGACCACGTCGAAGCTCGCGTCCCGGAACGGCAGCTGGGTCGCCGTCCCCAGGACTGACGGGACGGGTGTGCCCGTCTCGAGGTCGATGCGGCGTGCGTGCTGCAGCTGGCGCATCGACAGGTCGATCCCGATGCCGGTCCCGCCCTGCTGGCGCACCCAGCGCGAGCACTGGCCGGCCCCGCTGCCCACCTCCAGGACCCGGCGACCGCGCAGCTCACCCAGGGCGCCTGCCTCCTGCTCGGTCAGTCCCTCGGGGCCCCAGACGAAGCCGATGTCGCCGAGGAACTCGCCGTGCGTGGCCTGGTACTCGTCGGCGTAGCGGTCCCACTCAGGGCCGTTGGCCCGGCGTGACTCCTCCTCCGAGACCTCTCGGCGGTCGACGGAGACGGACTGTGGCAGGTGTTCCCACTGCGGGGTGCGCGACTCGGACACCCCTCGGATGCTAGTCGTGCGTGGTTGCGTCGTCCTGGGGCAGGCGTCGCCCAGGGAGGGGTGGGAGTGGCACCATGCCGCGGGTGGACATGCGGATGGACCTGGGGATGGACATGGAGTGGCAGCCGCTGCCCGGCGGGTGGTCGGGGGAGAGCTTCCTCACCGGGATCGGTGACGAACGGTCGGTGGTGCGCATCTTCGCCAGCGCCGGTGAGGGGCGTCCGTACGCCGCCCAGGTCGACGCTGCCCTGATGCGACTGGTGAGAGGTCTCGTCCCGGTGCCGGAGGTGCTGGAGGTGCGTCCGGCGACCGCCGGGTCGCCGCCGCTCCTCGTCACGCGCTACGTTCCGGGTGCCCGCGCCGACGACGTCGTACGCGACGCTGACGACGTGGTGCTCGCGGAGGTCGGCCGACACCTCGGACACCTCGCCGGCACCCTCGCCGGGATGCCGACCCTGCGGGCGGGGGAGTTCGCGGACGAGGACCTGCGGATCGAACCGTTCCCCGGGGACCGTGGCGACCTCCCCGCTCACGTCGAGGCGCACCTCGACGACCTGCGAGCGCTGGACGATGCCGGCCGTGACGGCCTGCGGCGACTGGTCCGCGAGGCGCAGGACGTGCTCGACGAGGTGGGGCGCACCTGCCTGGTCCACGGCGACCTGACGCCCAAGAACGTGGTCCTCACCCCTGAGGGAGACGTCGCCGCACTGGTCGACTGGGAGCACGCGCACAGCGGCATGCCGCACGCCGACCTGGGCAGCCTGCTGCGCTTCGACCGGCACCCTGCGTGGGAGGACGCGGTCGTCGCCGGGTGGTGCGAGGTGCGCGACGAGGAACCAGCCCTGGCGAGGGAGCGGGCGCGCTGCGCCGACCTCTTCGCGCTGGTGGACCTGGGTGCGCGTCAGGGAGGCAACCTGGTGGTCGACCTGGCCGAGCTGTTCCTGGCCGAGATCGTGCGGACCCAGGACGTGCACGCCCACCCTTAGCAGCGGAGCGGGCAACGCTCTGGTCAGGGCAGCGGGCAGGACGCGGGCAGGACTGCGGGATGGGCCGTCTCCCCGGTTGGACGCCTGACGTGCCCGCTGAGTAGAGTGGGCCATTGCGCCAGAGGTCTGCGACGAGCCCATACGGAGCGGTTCCTCGCTCATCGTGAACGGTCGCGGTGAACAACGGATTCTCCGGCGCTCCGAACGACTCCATCCATCCCCAAGGACAACTCTTCCTAATGACGAGCACCAGCATCCCTCTTCCCGACTACGACGCCCCCCAGGTGGCGATCAACGACATCGGTTCTGAAGAGGACTTCCTCGCCGCGATCGACGCGACGATCAAGTACTTCAACGACGGCGACATCGTCGACGGCATCATCGTGAAGGTCGACCGTGACGAGGTGCTCCTCGACATCGGTTACAAGACCGAAGGTGTCATTCCCTCCCGTGAGCTCTCGATCAAGCACGACGTCGACCCGTCCGAGGTCGTCTCGATCGGCGACAAGGTTGAGGCCCTCGTTCTCCAGAAGGAGGACAAGGAAGGTCGTCTGATCCTGTCGAAGAAGCGCGCCCAGTACGAGCGCGCCTGGGGCACCATCGAGCAGGTCAAGGAAGAGGACGGCGTCGTCGAGGGCACCGTCATCGAGGTCGTCAAGGGTGGTCTCATCCTGGACATCGGCCTGCGCGGCTTCCTGCCCGCCTCGCTCGTCGAGATGCGTCGCGTCCGCGACCTGCAGCCCTACGTGGGTCAGACCCTCGAGGCCAAGATCATCGAGCTCGACAAGAACCGCAACAACGTGGTCCTGTCGCGCCGTGCCTGGCTCGAGCAGACCCAGTCCGAGGTTCGCCACGGCTTCCTGACCCAGCTCCAGAAGGGTCAGATCCGCAAGGGTGTCGTCTCCTCGATCGTCAACTTCGGTGCGTTCGTCGACCTCGGCGGCGTCGACGGTCTCGTCCACGTCTCCGAGCTCTCCTGGAAGCACATCGACCACCCCTCCGAGGTCGTCACCGTCGGCGACGAGGTCACCGTCGAGGTCCTCGACGTCGACATGGACCGCGAGCGCGTGTCCCTGTCGCTCAAGGCCACGCAGGAAGACCCGTGGCAGCACTTCGCCCGCACCCACCAGATCGGTCAGATCGTGCCCGGAAAGGTCACCAAGCTGGTGCCCTTCGGTTCGTTCGTCCGCGTCGAGGAGGGCATCGAGGGCCTCGTGCACATCTCCGAGCTGGCCGAGCGCCACGTGGAGATCCCGGAGCAGGTCGTCCAGGTCAACGACGACGTCATGGTCAAGATCATCGACATCGACCTCGAGCGTCGCCGGATCTCGCTGTCCCTCAAGCAGGCCAACGAGACCTCCGCTGCCGCCGACGTCGACGAGTTCGACCCGACGCTCTACGGCATGGCTGCCACGTACGACGACCAGGGCAACTACGTCTACCCCGAGGGCTTCGACCCGGAGACCGGCGAGTGGCTCGAGGGCTTCGACGAGCAGCGCGCGACCTGGGAGGAGCAGTACGCCAAGGCGCACGCTCGCTGGGAGCAGCACGTCAAGCAGCAGGCGGAGGCCAAGCAGGCCGAGGCCGAGGCTGGCGAGGCCACCTCGTACAGCTCCGGTGGCGACGTCGAGGCTGCCGAGGAGGTCGGCGGTTCGCTGGCGTCCGACGAGGCCCTGCAGGCCCTGCGCGAGAAGCTGACCGGCGGCGCCAACTGAGCCACGGCTCACCCGCACGTCACGAGACGGCCCGCCCGGAGAGATCCGGGCGGGCCGTCCCGCATTTCCCGCCCACGCACGCGCGCCGCACGGACCACCTTGCTACTGTCGCGCCGTCCAGCGATGCGCCGTTTCGTCATGGTGGAGGAGTGCACAGTGGTGGTGAGGGTCGGTCTGACCGGAGGCGTGGCATCGGGCAAGAGCACGGTGTCGGCGCTCCTCGCGGAGCGTGGCGCCGTCGTCGTGGACGCGGACCTGCTGGCCCGTGAAGTCGTCGCCCCCGGCACTGACGGGCTCGCCGCCGTGCTGGCGGAGTTCGGGCCGGAGGTCCTCGCCGAGGACGGCTCCCTCGACCGTGCTGCACTGGGCGCCGTCGTCTTCGCGGACGAGTCCAGGCGTCGTGCGCTGGAGGCGATCATCCACCCGCGGGTGCGCGCCGCCGGCGCCGCCCTCGAGGCCGCCGCCACCGGTGACGCGATCGTGGTGCACGACATCCCGCTGCTCGTGGAGACCGGGCAGGCCGAGCTCTTCGACGTCGTGGTCGTGGTCGACGTGCCGGTCGAGGAGCAGCTGCGCCGCATGGTCGGGCTGCGAGGGATGACCGAGGCAGACGCGCGGGCGCGGGTGGCGGCCCAGGCGAGTCGCGAGCAGCGGCTGGCGGTGGCCGACCACGTCATCGACAACACCGGGGACCTCGAGCAGCTGCGGGCCCGAGTGGACGAGGTCTACGACGCACTACGGGCCCGCACCGACGCCTGACGGCATCGATACGGGCCCGTGTCAGCCCCCGGAGGAGGGTCAGGCCGCCAGGTCGGGGTCTCCCAACCGGCGCAGCTTCTGGAGGGCCTCACGCTCGAGCTGGCGGACGCGCTCGGCGGAGATTCCGTGGCGGGCGCCGATGTCGGCCAGCTTGTGCTGGCGTCCGTCGGTGAGGCCGTAGCGGGCGCGCACGATGTCGGCCGAACGCTCGTCGAGCTGCCCGACGAGGCTCTCGAGGCGGGCGCGCGACTCGACGTCGAGGACGTTGGCGTCGGGACCGGGGGCGGTCTCCTGGGCCATCAGGTCACCCAGCGACGTGTCGCCGTCCTCGTCCAGCGGGGTGTCCAGTGAGACGTGGTCACGGCCCCACGCCATCAGGTCGAGGACGCGCTCGGTGGTCATGCTGAGCTCTGCGGCGATCTCCACCGGCTCCGGGTCGCGGCCGAGCTGGCGCTCGAGGGTGCGGCGGGCGTTGCCGACCTGGTTGAGCTCCTCGACCACGTGCACGGGCAGGCGTACGACGCGTGCCTGCTGCGCGATGCCGCGGGTGATCGCCTGACGCACCCACCAGGTCGCGTAGGTCGAGAACTTGTAGCCCTTGGTGTAGTCGAACTTCTCGACCGCACGGATCAGGCCGGTGTTGCCTTCCTGGATCAGGTCCAGCATCGGCATCTGGGCGCGGCCGTACTTGCGCGCGATCGAGACCACGAGGCGCAGGTTCGCGCTGATGAAGGTGTCCACGGCACGGTGACCCTCCTCCGCCAACCACGTCAGCTCCTCCTCGGTGGCCGACATGGGGGCGCCGCCCTTGCGGCGGCCGACACGACCCTGCGCCAGCAGGTGCTCAGCCATCAGGCCGGCTTCGATCGTCTTGGAGAGTTCGACCTCGGTGGCTGCGTCCAGCAGGGGAGTGCGTGCGATCTCGTCCAGGTAGAGACCGACAGAGTCGCGCCCCTCGATCTCTCGGTCGGCGCTGTGGGCACGGGGTGCCGTGCGAGTTGCCATCGTCTTGCCTCCTGCTCCGTGTCCGCTCGTAGCGGTCACACCGTGGTCAACGGTCGGTGGAGCCGGATGATTCCCCTGCGTTCTGGGTTCAACCCTGCGCATCCACCGATCGAGTCTCTCGGTGGTTTGACGAGTGGCAGAGCCCTGAAGTTGCCGGGTGGGCCGACTCTCAGGGAGTTTTCAGCCCACCCCGGCGTCTCTCCGGAAACCCTCAGGGTTGGGAGGCTCGATCAGGCGCGGCGTGCGCCAGACCCATCCGGTCCAGGATCCAGGCCAGCGAGAACGCGCGGTCGTGCCAGGCCTTGTAACGGCCCGAGACGCCGCCGTGGCCGGCGCTCATCTCGGTGCGCAGCAGGAAGTCACGTCGGCCCACGGCGGTGGCGCGCAGCTTCGCGATCCACTTGGCAGGCTCCACGTAGAGGACCCGGGTGTCGTTGAGCGACGTCTCCGCCAGGATCGGGGGATAGTCCACCGCTGCCACGTTGTCGTACGGGGCGTAGGAGGACATCAGGGCGTAGACGTCGGGGTCGGCCTCGGGGTTGCCCCACTCCTCGTACTCGCCGATCGTCAGCGGGAGCGTCGCGTCGAGCATCGTGGTCAGCGCGTCGACGAAGGGCACGTTGGCGACGACGCCGGCGAAGAGCTCGGGCGCCTGGTTGACCACCGCACCCATGAGCAGGCCGCCGGCGCTGCCGCCCTCCGCGACGAGGGTCTCGGGCGACGACCAACCGGTCTCGACCAGGTGGCGTGCGACGTCGACGAAGTCGTTGAACGTGTTGGGCTTGTGGTCGAGCTTGCCCTCGTCGTACCAGCGCCGTCCCATCTCGCCGCCCCCCCGCACGTGGGCGATGGCGAAGGCGGCGCCGCGGTCCAGGAGCGACAGGCGTGGCACGGAGAAGTAGGGGTCGATCGAGGCCTCGTACGCCCCGTAGCCGTAGAGCAGGGTGGGCAGCGGGCGGCCGCCGTCGTGGGCGCCCTTGCGGCACACGAGCGAGACGGGCACCTGGACCCCGTCACGGGCGGTCGCCCAGAGCCGGTGCTCCTCGTAGTCGTCGACGTCGAAGCCGCCGAGCACGGGCGTACGCCGCAGCAGCGTCAGCTCGCGGGTGCGTACGTCGTAGTCGTAGACCGACGATGGCACGGCCAGGGAGGTGTAGCCCAGGCGCACGGTCGGCTGGGTGAACTCCGGGTTGGAGCCGGAGCCGATGGTGTAGACCGCCCGGTCGAACTCGACCAGGTGGCCCTCGCCGACGCCGTCCGGGCCGAGCGGAAGGATGCGCAGCTGGGTCAGGCCCTCGCTGCGCTGGTGCAGCACGAGGTGGGTGGCGAACGCGTCCACGTCCTCGAGACGCACCGCGGGGTCGTGCGCCACCAGCGGGGCCCACTGGGCGGGCGTGGCCGGTGCCGGTGGGGAGACGGCGAGCTCGAAGTCAGGACCGGTGCCGTTGTGCAGTACGAGGAACGCCGGGGCGTCGGCGATGACGGCCGACTCGAGGTGGTACTCCAGCCCGTCGGTGCGGGGGTGGAAGACGGTGAACTGCGCCTGCTCGTCGGTGGTGTCCAGGATCGACCACTCGGTCGTGGTCTTCGAGCCGGAGACGACGTACAGCCAGCGGTCGTCGCGGCTGCGGCCCACCGCCACCCAGTAGCGCGCGTCGGTCTCGTGGTGCACCAGCTCGTCCTCGGCCTGCGACGTCCCGAGCCGGTGTCGCCACACCTTGTCGGAGCGCCACGCCTCGTCGACGGTCGTGTAGAAGAAGGAGGTGCTGTCCGGGTGCCAGGTGACTCCGCCGAGCACGCCCTCGACGACGTCGTCGAGGAGGGTGCCGTCGGCCAGACGCTTGACGCGCACGGTGTAGCGCTCGTCGCCGGCGGTGTCGACCGAGTAGGCCAGCAGGGTGTCGTCCAGCGAGAGTGCGGAGCCGCCGAGGGAGAAGAACTCGTGGCCCTCGGCCAGCTCGTTGAGGTCGAGCAGCACCTCTTCGCCGGGCAGGGCCGGTTCGTCGACCTTGGCGTCGGCGTCGGGGACCGGCGGGGTCCAGTCGTCAGGGTCGCTGACCGGCACGCGGCAGCTGGCGCCGTACTCCTTGCCCTCGAAGGTGCGCCCGTAGAACCACCATCCGCGGTTGCGGGTCGGGACCGACAGGTCGGTCTCCTTGGTGCGTGCCCGGGTCTCCTCGAAGAGCGATGCCCGCAGGTCCGCGAGGTGGGCGGTGGCCTGCTCGGTCCAGGCGTTCTCGGCCTCCAGGTGGGCGAGCACCTCCGGGGAGTCCTTCTCCCGCAACCACTCGTAGTCGTCGGTACGGGTGACTCCGTGCCACTCGCGGCTCACCGGGTGGCGGGGAGCGACGGGTGGCTGGGCGGGGGACGACTGGGCGCTGTCGGACATGGCCGACAGCGTACGGGGCAGCGCCGACCGCGGCGAGGACCCGTCGGACTTCGTCGACACCTGACGTCCACGACGCGGAGAGGCGTCAGAATGGCTCCGTGCACCTGGACCTGAATGCCGACCTCGGCGAGGAGATCACCGACGACGCGGCCCTCCTGGGGGTCGTCTCGAGCGCCAACGTGGCGTGCGGCTATCACGCCGGGTCGGTGGCGATCATGCGTGAGGTCTGCGCTCGCGCGGTGACGTCCGGGGTCTCGGTGGGGGCACAGGTCTCCTACGCGGACCGCGAGAACTTCGGGCGCCTGGATCGTGACGTGCCGGCCTCCGTGCTGCGGGAGCAGGTGGCTGACCAGGTCGGGACCCTCGCCGCGATCGCCGCTGCCGAGGGCACCAGCGTCCGCTACGTCAAGCCGCACGGCGCGCTCTACCACCGCGTGATCGACGACGAGGTCCAGGCCACTGCCGTGCTCGACGGGTCCGGCGAGCTGCCGGTGCTCGCCATGGTGCCCGGGGCGCTCGCCCACCTGGCGAGTGAGCGCGGCCGCACGGTCTGGTCCGAGGCGTTCCCCGACCGGGGGTACACCGACCAGGGGCGACTCGTGCCGCGTGGCGAGCCCGGGGCCCTGGTCGAGGGGGAGGCGGCGATCGCGTCCCGGGCGGTCGAGCTCGCCGCCCGTCCCGACATCCACTCGCTCTGCCTCCACGGCGACAGCCCAGGTGCCGTGGCCGCCGCCCGCGCGGTGCGGTCGGCGCTGCGGGGTGCCGGCTGGCAGCTGCGCGGACTGTGAGGGCGTACGCCGTGCCCTCCGACCGTCCACTGCCGCTGGGGGCCGTGCGCCTCGGATCGGACGCCTGGCTGCTCCGGGTGGACGGCGCCGAGCAGGCAGCATCGCTGGCGACAGCTCTGCGTCACGGAGCGCTGCGGTGCAGCGACGTCGTGCCGGCCGCCACGACGGTGCTGGTCGACGGCGTCGAGGAGCCCGATGAGCTGTGGCGGATCGTCGAGGGGTGGGACCCGACGGCGGTGCAGGCCCACGCCGGTGAGCTGGTCGAGGTCCCGGTCATCTACGACGGGGCGGATCTCGACCGAGTCGCCGCCCACTGGGGCGTCGACGTCGGCGGGGTGGTCGCGCGGCACACCGGCCTCGAGTTCGTCGCCACCTTCTCCGGCTTCGCGCCGGGCTTCAGCTATCTGAGCGGTCTGCCCGCGGAGTGGGCGGTGCCGCGCCTGGCGTCGCCGCGCAGCCGGGTGCCGGCCGGCTCGGTCGCGCTGGCAGATCGCTGGTGCGGTATCTATCCCTCGGAGTCGCCGGGAGGCTGGAGCCTGCTGGGCCGCACCGAGCTGGCGGTCTGGGACCTCGGGCGGGGGGAGGCCCCGGCCCTCCTGGTGCCGGGTGCGCGGGTGCGGTTCGTGGTCGCGTGAGCGTGCACGTCGTCGAGCCCGGTCCGCTCACCACCGTCCAGGACGCCGGCCGTCCCGGCTGGGCGCACCTCGGCGTGCCGCGGGCGGGCTTCCTGGACGCAGGGGCAGCGACGCTGGCCAACCGGCTCGTCGGCAACCCGGAGGGTGCCGCGCTGCTGGAGACCACCGCTGGCGGCCTGCGCTTCGTGCTCGGCGCGGCCCGGACGCTGGCGGTGACCGGAGCCCGGTGCCCCGTCACGGCGGCAGGCCGGTCACTGCCGTTCGCCGAGGCCGTGACCCTGGCAGCGGGCACCGAGGTCGTCATCGGCACTCCCACGCACGGTCTGCGGACGTACGTCGCCCTGGCCGGCGCCATCGACGTGGCGCCCGTCCTGGGCTCCCGCTCGACCGACACGCTCGCCGGGGTCGGACCCCCCGTGGTGCGGGCCGGCCAGGTGCTGCCGCTCGGCGTCCCCGGCCGCGTGCCGGCGGCCGGAGTGGTGGTCCGGCCCCCGGCAGAGGCCGTGCTGCGCCTGCACCCCGGACCGCAGGCGGACTGGTTGACGCGTCCCGACGACCTCGACGGTGCCGTCGTCCGGGTGGGCGCGGCGTCGAACCGGGTCGGCCTGCGGCTGGAGGGCGTACGCGTGGGGCGTCGCCCCGGGGAGCTGCCGAGCGAGGGCATGGTGCTCGGTGCCGTGCAGGCTCCCGAGGGTGGCGAGCTCGTCGTCTTCCTCAATGACCACCCGCCCACCGGCGGCTACCCCGTGGTGGCGGTCGTGGCCCGGGCGGACCTGGCCTGGTGCGCCCAGGCACGCCCCGGCGACGAGGTCGTGCTCGAGCTGCTCTGACGCAGGCGCCGGACGTCAGTCGGCGTCGAGCGTCCCGTGCTCCAGGAGGGTCAGTGCGCGATCCTCCAGGGAGAAGGAACGCACCGGCCCCGGACCGGTCTCGGCCGTCTCGAACCGGACCGTGACCACGCCTCGGCCCGAGCCCCAGACCCATCCGGGACCGTGGTCGGCGTGCACGACGTCGGAGCCGGGCGCCCAGGCCGGGCGACGTGACGGCGGTGCGGCGTCCACAGGAATGGGCTCCTCCTGCTCGACCTCGTCGCCGAAGAGCCCTTCCTGGATCCAGTCCGCGAGTCCGGAGACGCCGACTCCGAGGAGGCGGACGCCGCCGGCGGTCTCCACCTCACCCAGCAGGCGTCGGGCGGTGCGGGCGATGACCTGGGCGTCGTCGGTGGGGGAGTCGAGGGTGGAGGACCGGCTGAGCGTGGTGAAGTCGTGCAGCCGCACCTTGATGCTCACCGTGCGTCCTGACTGACGCGCCTTGGACAGTCGCTGCGCGACGGTGGTGGCCTGGCGTGCCAGCAGCCCCTCCATCAGCACCCGGTCGTTCACGTCCTCGGAGTAGGTGTCCTCGACGCTGACCGACTTGGCCTCGCGCTCGGCCACGACCGGCCGGTGGTCGACCGCGTGGGCCAGACGGTGGAGGCCGTGGCCGTGTGCCTTGCCGACCAGCCGGACGACCTCCTCCTCGCTGGCCCGGGCCAGGTCGGCGACGGTGTGGATGCCGTCGCGCCGCAGTCGCTCCACGGTGGCCGGTCCGACCCCGGGGATGACGCGTACGTGCATGGGCCACAGCAGCTCCAGCTCGGTGCCCGGGGCGACCACGGTGAGCCCGTCGGGCTTGTCCAGCTCGCTGGCCACCTTGGCCATGAACTTGGAGCTGGCCACGCCCACCGTCGCGGTGAGGCCGCCGGTCACCTCGCTCACCTGCTGGCGCAGCTCCTCGGCGACGCCGGCGACCGTCTCCAGCGACAGGTCCGGCAGGTCGGCGGCAGCGAGGTCGACGAACGCCTCGTCGAGGGAGAGGGGCTCGACCAGCGGGGACACCTCACGCAGGGCCTTCATCACGAGCCTGCTGGCTGCGCGGTAGGCGTGGAACCGTCCGGAGAGGAAGGCCGCGTGCGGACAACGGGCGCGGGCCTCGCGGGTCGACATCGCCGACCGCACACCGAAGGTCCGCGCTTCGTAGGAGGCGGTGGCCACGACGCCCCGACCCCCGACACCGCCGACCACGACGGGCTTGCCGCGCAGCGAGGGCTTGTCACGTTGCTCGACGGCAGCGAAGAAGGCGTCGAGGTCCAGATGGAGGATCGAGGCGGTGGCACGCATCACGACCTCGCGTCCCGGCAGCCCGCACTCATGCCCCCATTGTCGTCGTCACCGCCGACGATGTGGAAAAGCCGCAGCTTCTCCCCAGGCGATGGCCCCTCCACAGGGCCCTCCGTGGCGGCTGCGAGCGGGGAGCCGGCCGGGCCAGAGTCGCGGCATGACTCCCACCTCGCTCACCGTCCGTACGCCCGACGACCTGCTGGCATGCGTGCCACTGCTGCTGGGCTTCCTGCCGCAGCGTTCGGCCGTGGTGGTCTCGCTGCCACCGGGCAGCGGGCCCCACGCCCGGGCCGACATCCTCGACGACACCGACCTGTCCGAGCTGGCGGACGGACTGCTCGACCCGCTGCTGCGGCACGGGGTGAGGCGGGTGGCGGTGGTCACCTACGCCGACCTCGACCGGGCGCGCTGGGTCGGTGCCCACCTCGCTGAGGTGTTCGGTGCCGCCGGGGTCGAGGTGGCCGCCGCTGTCGCTGCCGACGGCTCCCACTGGGTCTCGGTGACACCGCCGACGACGGTGCCGCGGGAGTACGACGCCATGAGCCATCCCTTCGTCGCCGAGGCGGTGGTGGGCGGCCAGGTCGTCCTGGGGTCCCGGGAGGCGCTGCGTGACCAGCTGCGGCCCGACCCTGCTTTCTGTGGCGAGGTCGGGAGGAGACGGGCTGACGTCGCTGACCGGCTCGACTCCGGGGTCGACGCCGCGTGGGTGCTGGAGTGCCTGGACGGACATCTGCGGGAGCACACGTTGCCGGACGCCGCGGAGGTGGCGCGGCTGTGCCTGGGGGTCGCCCACCAGGACGGGCGGGACGCGGCGTGGGGGTGGGTCGAGCGGAGCGACGCGCGCCAGCACGTCGAGATCTGGCTGCGGGTCCTGCGCGGGTGTCCGCCCGACGAACGGGCGGCGCCCGCGGCGGTCCTGGCCTTCCACGCGTGGTTGGCCGGCGACGGGGCGCTGGCGTGGTGCGCGGTCGAGGTCTCGCAGGCGTCGGGGGAGACATGCTCCCTCGCCCGTCTGGTCGAGGACCTGCTCACCCGCGCCGCTCCACCGGCGCTGTGGCAGCCCTTGCTGGAGGGGCCGCACCGAGGCGGGTCGGCGGGGAGGGACCGGTCTGGACACGACGTCGCGTGATGTGGGACGAGGTTTCGACGGCCACCGGGGTGGCTATCGTCGCGGCATGGGCGAAGAAGTCGACGCACAGGAATTCTCCCGGGGTGACCGGACCCGTCACCGCGCGAAGGTGCGCCAGTGCCTGGACGTCTTCGCCCGCATGCTGGCTGACTCGCGCTTCGACACCGAGGACCCGATGACCGGTCTCGAGGTGGAGTTCAACCTCGTCGACCAGCTGGGCGACCCCGCGTTGAAGAACGAGGAGGCGCTGGCCGCGATCGCCGACCCTGCCTTCCAGACGGAGCTGGGCCGGTTCAACGTCGAGATCAACACCGAGCCCGGCCGACTGCGACAAGGCGCGCTCTCGACCTTCGAGGCAGGGCTGCGTGAGAGCCTCAACCGGGCCGAGAAACGGTCCAGTGACGTGGGCGCCCACCTGGTGATGATCGGGATCCTGCCGACCCTGGGGGCGATCCACTTCGCCGAGGAGGCACTCAGCGCCAACGCGCGCTACCGCTTGCTCAGTGAGCAGATCCTCGACGCGCGGGGCGAGGACATCGAGATCGCCATCGACGGTCCGGAGTCGCTGCGTACGACCACGGACTCGATCATCCCGGAGGCTGCCTGCACGAGCACCCAGTTCCACGTGCAGACCACTCCGGAGGAGTTCGCCTCGCACTGGAACGCCAGCCAGGCGATCTCAGCCGTCCAGGTGGCCCTCGGCGCCAACTCGCCCTTCCTCCTGGGGCGCGAGCTGTGGCACGAGACGCGCATCCCCCTCTTCGAGCAGGCCACGGACACGCGCAGCGCCGAGCTCAAGGCCCAGGGCGTGAGGCCCCGTGTCTGGTTCGGCGAGCGGTGGATCACCTCGGTCTTCGACCTCTTCGAGGAGAACGTGCGGTTCTTCCCCGCCCTCCTCCCGGTCACCGACGACGAGGACCCCGACGAAGTGCTGGCGGCCGGCGGAGTCCCGACCCTCCACGAGTTGAGGCTGCACAACGGGACGATCTACCGCTGGAACCGGCCCATCTACGACATCGCCGACGGCCGGCCCCACCTGCGGGTGGAGAACAGGGTGCTCGGAGCCGGTCCTACGGTGGTGGACATGATCGCCAACGCGGCCTTCTACTTCGGGCTTGTCCGTGCGCTGGCCCGCAGCGAGCGCCCCTTGTGGTCGCGGATGTCGTTCAGTGCGGCGGAGGACAACTTCCACGTGGCGGCCCAGCAGGGGATCGGCGCCCAGCTCTACTGGCCGGGCTACGGCCAGGTCGACGCGACCGAGCTGACGCTGCGCTCGTTGCTCCCCCTCGCCCACGAAGGGCTGGAGAGCTGGGGAGTGGACCAGCGCGAGCGTGACCACTACCTCGGGGTCATCGAGCAGCGGTGCCTGACCGGGATGAACGGCGCCTCGTGGTTCATCCGCGAGGTCAGGCGGCACGGTGCAACGGACCGTTCGGCCGCGCTCCGCCGGGTGCTGGAGGACTACCGCTCGAACATGCACACCAACGAGCCGGTGCACACCTGGGCCTGACCGCTCACGCGGTGGCCCGAGGGTCCCGGGTGCCTCAGGCCCGCAGGCGTTTCCAGCGGTGCACCGTGCCGCTGGGCTCGTGGTGCCACCCCTCGCGGGTCACGACGGCGAACTGGTGCTCCAGGTCGAGGACGTCGCATGCCCCTCGGGTGGCCGCGAGCCAGGACAGGTCCGGGTCGCACAGGTCCGGGGTTCCGGACCGCGTCACCCAGAAGATCGGTGCGCGCACCAACGGTCGTACGACGTGGGCCAGGGCGAGGGCGACCTCCAGGTGGTCGCTCCGGTCGAGCGTCTGGCGGCGCGGCACGACCCCGGTGTCGAACGCGGCGGCACGGGCCTCCTCGCCCGGGACCCCGGCCCACAGGACGGGGGAGACGTGGCCGCGCGCACGTCTGGCCTTGAGGTCGAGGGCGACCGAGCGCAGGCCCTGACGCAACCATCGGGGCACGGTGGTGTCTCGGGGCAGAGAAGCGTCGAGGGGTGCGTTGGCGTCGAGGGGCACGGGACCACTGTCGCGCACGCGGGCGCGGGGGCGAGCCCACCTTCCACAGGCCTCCCCAACGTCTCCCGTACCGGGTACGGTCAGGGCAGGTCCGGCCGGGCCGCATGCGTGGAGGAGGGGCCCGATGAGCACGGTGGTCGTGGGATACGTCGCGACGGCGGAGGGCGAGGCAGCCCTGGATCGAGCGGTGCAGGAGGCGCGTCTGCGCAACGCCCAGCTCGTCGTCGTGAGCTCGCACCGAGGGGGCAACGACTTCGACGGGGAGGACTCCATCAGGGTCGAGGCCCAGACCGAGAAGGTGCGGGAGCGGCTGCAGGGCGAAGGGCTCGACTTCGAGATCCGGACCCTGGTCCGCGGCTTCGAGCCGGCCGAAGACCTGATCGGCATCGCCGAGGCCGGCGGCGCCGAGCTCATCGTGATCGGTCTGAGGCGCCGTAGCCCCGTCGGCAAGCTGCTGCTGGGCAGCAACGCGCAGCGCATCCTCCTCGACGCCCCCTGCCCGGTCCTGGCCGTCAAGGCCTGACACCAGCAGTCCAGGGCGCGGACCCGGACTGGCATGCTGGCCCCATGGCCATCCAGATCTGCCAGGACCCTGCCGCTGACGCCCTGCTCGCGGAGTCGGACTTCGCTCTGCTGATCGGCATGATGCTCGACCAGCAGTATCCGATGGAGCACGCCTTCCGCGGGCCCGAGAAGATCCGCGAGCGCCTCGGATCCTTCGAGGTGGAGGAGATCGCCCACGCCGACCCGGAGGCGTTCGCTGCCATGGCTGCGACCACCCCGGCGATCCACCGGTTCCCCGGCTCGATGGCCGCACGGGTGCAGGAGATCGCGCGGATCGTGCTCGAGGAGTACGGCGGCGACACCTCTCGGCTGTGGACCGAGGCCAAGGACGGCAAGGACCTGATGAAGCGCGTGACGGCGCTCCCGGGCTTCGGCAAGCAGAAGGCCCAGATCTTCGTGGCGCTGCTGGCCAAGCAGCGAGGCGTCAAGCCCCAGGGATGGGAGTCCGTGGCGGGGGACTACGCCCTGGACGGGTTCCGCTCGGTGGCCGACGTGATCGACGCCGACTCCTTGCAGAAGGTGCGTGACTTCAAGAAGGCGAAGAAGGCAGCTGCGAAGGGCTGACCCTCCGACCGCGGCCGCCACCAGCTCGCTCAGGCCGGGCAGGCGTCCAGCATCTCGGTGAGAGCGCGCCGCTCGCTGTCGTCCACCGCCAGGGCCCAGACATGCTTCACCTGGACCCAGCGCGCCGCGTACGCACACTGGTGCGCCTGGCGCGGTCGCCACGCCGCCGGGTCGGCGTCGCCCTTCGACATGTTGGTGGGGCCGTCGACCGCCAGCAGGCCGTCGAGGTGGTTGGCGAAGCTGCGGCGCTGGTCCGGCGTCCAGCGGTGGGCACCGGAGCGCCATGCCTCGGCCAGCGGGACGACGTGGTCGATCTGCACGGACTGGGCCTGGGACCGCTCCTTCAGGTCGTCGAGAACCAGTCGCCGGCCGCTGTAGGGATCGACCCAGGTGCCTGCCAGGACGTCGTGCGAGCACGTCCCCTGGCGGGCGACGACGGTCGTCCCGGGCTCTGCGTCGCGGAGCAGGACGTCGTCGCGCTGGTTGCACCCGTTGCCGTCGACGTCGTGCCACGCCCGGCCGAAGGCGTCTCGGTCGTACGCCGGGAGAGTGGTCGGGGCACGCGGGACCCGAGGCAACGACGCGAGCGCCGCCAAGGACTCGACCGGCGATGGCAGGTCGGCCGACGGGTCCGGCGGCCGTGCCTCTTCCGAGCCACCCAGCCCGACGACGGAGCAGCCCGTGGCCGCCAGCAGGAGGGCGAGGACCCCGTGAGCCAGGGCCATGACCCGACGTCGGGGCGACGACGTACGCGACGCTGCGGCGGGAAGGACGGGGGAGTCGGGCACGCGAAGAGCGTGCCACGTGCCACCGACACCCGCCTGCGAGCCCTCGCCGCGGCGTCTCGTACGCGCCTCGCGACGAGGGCGGCGGCGTGCGTCACCCACCCCATGGCACAATGGTTGATGCGGCTCTTGACGTTACCGGGCCTCGCCGCGCCCCTTTTCCGTTCCCCGAGAGGTGTCAGTGTCTTCGAGCGCACGCAAGATGCTCCCCGCCGAGGTGCTCACGCACCCTGCAATCGTCCTCCTGGTGGAGGCCGGTTCCATCGATGGCACCGTGACCCCCGACCAGGTCCGGCAGGCCAGTGACGCTGCCGCGGTCGAGCCCCGGCACCTCAAGGCGCTGCTGACCCACCTCAGTGGCGTCGGCATCACCGTCGACGTGAGCGCCGCTCCTGTGGCGCGCGCCGCGGCTGCGGAGAGTGGCCGCCGCGCCACGACCGCCAAGGCTGCCAAGAAGGCGCCGGCCGCGAAGGCCGACGGCGCCGAGGCGCCGGCCAAGAAGGCGACGGCGAAGAAGGCCACCGCCAAGAAGGCCACCGCGAAGAAGGCGGCCGCCAAGGGCGCCGTCGACGTCGTCGAGGTCAACGCGACCGATGCGGCCGAGGTGGTCGTTCTCGGTCCCGACGGCAAGAAGATCCTGCCGGACATCCCGGACGAGCAGTTCGAGAAGGACGTCGTGGCCGACCCCACGATCAAGGAGGACGAGAAGGAAGCATCCTTCGTCGTCTCCGCGGCCGACGACACCGACGAGCCCGAGCAGCAGGTCATGGTCGCCGGCGCCACCGCCGACCCGGTCAAGGACTACCTCAAGCAGATCGGCAAGGTGCCGCTCCTCAACGCCGAGATGGAGGTCGAGCTCGCCAAGCGCATCGAGGCCGGGCTCTTCTCCGAGGAGAAGCTCGCCAAGGGCGGCAAGCTCAGCCCGAAGACACTCGAGGAGCTCGAGTGGATCGTCGAGGACGGTCGCCGCGCCAAGAACCACCTGCTCGAGGCCAACCTGCGACTCGTCGTCTCGCTGGCCAAGCGCTACACCGGTCGCGGCATGCTCTTCCTCGACCTGATCCAGGAAGGCAACCTGGGCCTGATCCGTGCGGTCGAGAAGTTCGACTACACCAAGGGCTACAAGTTCTCGACCTACGCGACGTGGTGGATCCGTCAGGCCATCACCCGCGCGATGGCCGACCAGGCGCGCACGATCCGCATCCCCGTGCACATGGTCGAGGTCATCAACAAGCTCGCCCGCGTGCAGCGCCAGATGCTCCAGGACCTGGGCCGCGAGCCCACCCCGGAGGAGCTGGCCAAGGAGCTCGACATGACCCCGGAGAAGGTCATCGAGGTCCAGAAGTACGGCCGCGAGCCCATCTCCCTCCACACGCCGCTGGGCGAGGACGGAGACTCCGAGTTCGGTGACCTCATCGAGGACTCCGAGGCCATCGTCCCCGCGGACGCCGTCTCGTTCACCCTCCTGCAGGAGCAGCTCCACGCCGTGCTCGACACGCTCTCCGAGCGTGAGGCGGGCGTGGTCTCCATGCGCTTCGGCCTCACCGACGGTCAGCCCAAGACGCTCGACGAGATCGGCAAGGTCTACGGCGTGACGCGCGAGCGCATCCGTCAGATCGAGTCCAAGACGATGTCGAAGCTGCGTCACCCGAGCCGCTCGCAGGTCCTGCGCGACTACCTCGACTGACGCCTCTGGCAGCAGCGATCTCCCCGTCCGGCACGCCCGGGCGGGGAGTTCTGCGTTTCAGGGCCACGGTGGTCCATCCCGCGTCCCGCTCTGGAGTGGTGTGGCCCCACCGGCTAGGTTTCCGGGGTGCCCCGACGAGTGAGATACCTCCTGTACGCCACGGTCATCGCGGTGATGGTGGTCTACGTCGGTGTGAAGGCGTGGGACCGCTCCTCCTCCGACGCGTCAGTGGCCGCCGGGCTCGAGGATTTCCTCGAGCCGTGGTACGACGCGGTCGAGAACCAGGACGAGGAGCCCGCCACCGTCGTCTTCGTCGGTGACTCGATCTCCGAGGGAGTCCTGCTGCCCGCCCCCGTCTACGAGAACCGCATGGTCGGCCGGCTGCAGACCGCCCTGCGCGACGCGGTGGACGTCGACGGGGGAGTCGGGTTCATGCCGCCGTACTACGGCGACATGAGAGGGCCCGACGACACCGTGCGTACGGGGCTCCCGATGGTGGAGCAGACCTTCGGCCGGTGGGGCCTGGGGCTGCGCTCGCTCTCCATGCCGGGCGGCTCGGAGCTCACCTACCCCGACCAGAGGGCGACCCACGTACGCGTCTGGTACGGGCAGATGTCGCTCCTGGGTGGCCAGGGCAAGGTCTTCGTCGACGGCGTGGACGTCACGGCACAGGGCGAGCTGAGCACCGGTGAGGCCAGCGGTGAGACGCTCAGCTCGGTCGGCGCCGAGAACGCCTCGGGGCTGTACTGGACCTCGCCCGAGCTCAGCAGCACCAGCCACGTCGTGCAGGTGAAGAGCGTGGCGCCGTCGACCTCGTTCATCCACACGGGCGTGGACTTCTTCGACGGTGACGAGGACTCGGGTGTGCACGTCGTCGACGCCTCGCACTCCGGTGCCACGGCAGCCCACTTCACCAGCGACCGTGCGGTGGCCGGCCACTGGGAGGACGTCGCGGCACGGGAGCCCGACCTGGTCGTGGTCAACCTCGGGACCAACGTCGAGGCGGACTATGCAGGCGCCCTGCGCAAGCTCGTCGACCAGGCGTTGGCGGCGGCTCCGAGCGCGCGGGTCCTCCTGGTGGACGGCTACGAACCCGGGACCTGGACGACCGAGGCGTGGCAGGGCATCCGTCAGGCGCGCCAGGACGTGGCAGCCGACCACCCCGACCGGGTCGCTGTCTTCGACCTCGCGGCCCACTGGCCCACGCTGGCGAAGGACGGCACGACCAACGACGGACTCATGCTCGAGGACGCCCGGCCGGTGCACCCCAACCTGGTGGGCAACCAGCGGATGGCGGAGATCTACGCAGAACTACTGACCCCTTCCGGAAACTGACTTGAGAGGGTGGTCAGCCCTCTCGGCACGCGCGTAGCGTCGCCGAGGTCGGAGGGCCATTCGGGGTCCTCCACCAAGGGGGATCATCATGAAGAAGAGTCATGTCGTGGCGGTTGCTGGCACTGCGCTGATGAGTGTCGCCGCCCTCGTGCCACCCGCGAGCGCGGCTGCGGTCACCGTGGTCGACGGGAACGACAGTGAGGCCGCTGCCGACCTCCTGCGCGTCCGGGTCACCCACACGCCCAAGCAGGTCCGCGTCCGCATGGTCCACGACAACCTGTTCCACAACGGCATCAAGGCCAGCCAGGGTGTCTCCGTCTTCCTCGACACCGACCCCGACGACCCGGGGCCCGAGTTCCGCCTCCTGTCCGGGCTCAACGGTGGCACCGACTACGTCTTCGAGCGGGTGGGCCGCTGGCAGGGCAAGGGGTCCCCGGTCAGCTGTCGCTACCAGTTCTCGATCTCGTGGAAGGACGACGTGGCCGTCTTCACCACGGGGCGTGGCTGCCTGGGGCGTCCCGACCGAGTGAAGGTGGCCGTGAAGGTGGGGGAGACCAGTCACGAGGGGGAGGAGTACGTCGACTGGATGACGGGCGTTCGCCGCTTCACCCCGCCCGTCGAGGTGGGGTGATCCAGCACGTCACACGAGGACGAGGCCGACGCCCCAGGTCAGGGCGGCGAGCACGGCGGCGACGAGTTCGATGAGGATGCTGAGCCCCACGGCTCGCAGGGCGCCCTTCGTTGCCGGCCAGGCCCGCTCCGGACCGAGGCGGCGGTACTCCGCCAGGTAGACGCCGAGCGGGAAGCCGAGGAAGAGTCCCACCACCGGGACGACGAAGAAGCCGACGATGCCCAGCGCGGCGCCGAACCAGAGCGTCGAGCTCGGGACCCCAGCCGTCTGCAGGCGCCGCCCCGGGACGAGGAACTTCACCACGGTCCCGGCGACGAGGAAGGTGGCGGCGACGGCGAAGACCACCCAGGCGGCCGGTGCGTCGTGCACGATGGCCCAGGCGAGGACGGCGCCTCCCACCAACAAGGATCCGGGCAGGACGGGCACCACGATGCCGACCAGGCCGATGGCGATCGCTGCGCCCACGAGGACGTTCGTCAAAGTCACGCGGCACACCTTGTCACACGCGTTGTCAGGCCCCGCGCCCTGTCACGTCGTGGGAGGTGAGGAACGCGAAAGGCCCCGGACCATGAGGTCCGGGGCCTTTCGTGACGTCTCGGTTCGGGGTCAGCGCTCGTCGAGTCGGTGGGTCTCGTCGACGACGGTCGCCGCGATCTCACGGATCTTGTCTCCGTGCTCACGCGCGTGGTGGGCGCAGAAGAGCAACTCGCCACCGCTCTGGAGCTCCACCCGGAGGTAGGCCTGGGCTCCGCACCGGTCGCAGCGATCCTCCGCCGTGAGGGCGGGGTTGGGGGCAACTGCTGTAGTCACATCGGCCTCATTTCTGTGCTTCGGTGTCAGGACCAACGTACCGGTGAGGGAAAAGATTCCCTGCGGGTCCTCACCAGAAACCATCCAACCACGGAGTTGGTCGGAACGCCTCACATTCCACCCTCTGGTGTGCCAGGCGTGGCGGCGACGATGCAGTGGTGACGCCGGGTAGATTCGGCTCCCGTGGCAGCCCCCAGCGACAACACGTACAACGCAGCACACCTGCTCGTCCTCGAAGGACTCGAGGCGGTGCGCAAGCGTCCCGGCATGTACATCGGCTCGACCGACACCCGCGGTCTCATGCACTGCCTGTGGGAGATCATCGACAACGGCGTGGACGAGGCGCTTGCTGGCCACGCCAGCAACGTCGAGGTCACCATCCACCGCGACGGGTCGGTCGAGGTCTTCGACGACGGCCGAGGCATCCCGACCGACAAGGAGCCGAAGACGGGCCTCCCGGGAGTCGAGGTGGTGGCCACCAAGCTCCACGCCGGTGGCAAGTTCGGTGGCGGTTCCTACAACGCCACCGGCGGTCTGCACGGCGTGGGTCTCTCGGTCGTCAACGCCCTGAGCGCGCGCGTCGACATCGACGTCGACCGCTCGCCCGCCCAGCAAGGAATTTCCTTCCGGCGCGGTGTGCCCGGCATCTTCGACGGCGAGGGACCGGAGGCACCCTTCACGCCGCAGTCGGGCATCACTCGCAAGGGCAAGAAGGTGGCCAAGGGGCGCAGCGGCACCCGCATCCGCTTCTGGCCCGACCGCCAGATCTTCACCTCCGACGCCCGCATCGAGCTGGAGGGCCTCGTCGGTCGCGCCCGCCAGACCTCGTACATCGTGCCCGGCCTCGGGCTGACGATCACCGACCTGCGTCCCGAGGAGCCGGTCACCGAGAGCTTCCGTCACGAGGGCGGCATCGCCGAGTTCGTCGACTACCTCTCCGGCGGCGAGAAGGTCACCGACGTCCTGCGGCTCCAGGGCCAGGGCTCCTTCACCGAGACCGTGCCGCTGCTCGACGAGCACGGCCACATGACGCCCCAGGAGGTCGAGCGCGAGCTCGGCGTCGACATCGCCCTGAAGTGGGACATGGGCTACGACTCCAACATCCGCTCGTACGTCAACGTGATCGCCACCCCCAAGGGAGGCACGCACGTCAGCGGCTTCGAGCAGGGCCTCACCAAGACCTTCAACGAGGTGATGCGCACGACCAAGGCGCTCAAGGTCAACGACGCCGACGTCGTCAAGGACGACGTCATCGAGGGCCTCACCGCCGTCGTCACCGTGCGGCTGGCCGAGCCGCAGTTCGAGGGCCAGACCAAGGAGATCCTCGGCACCCCCGCGGCGCGCAACATCGTGCGCAAGGTCGTGCAGACTGAGCTGAAGAAGTACCTCACCTCCAGCAAGCGCGACGAGAAGGCCGCCGCGAAGCTCGTCATGGACAAGGTGGCCGGTGCCGCCCGCACCCGTCTGACGCTGCGCCAGCAGAAGGAGACCCAGCGCCGCAAGAACGCCCTGGAGTCCTCGGCGCTGCCCGCCAAGCTCGCCGACTGTCGCGCGACGGACAACGAGCGCACCGAGCTCTTCATCGTCGAGGGTGACTCGGCGCTCGGCACGGCCAAGCTGGCCCGCAACTCCGAGTACCAGGCGCTGCTGCCCATCCGCGGCAAGATCCTCAACGTGCAGAAGGCCTCGGTCGCCGACATGCTGAAGAACGCCGAGTGCGCCTCGATCATCCAGGTGGTGGGCGCGGGCTCGGGGCGCACCTTCGACCTCGAGGCCCGTCGCTACGGCCGCATCATCTTCATGGCCGACGCCGACTCCGACGGTGCCCACATCCGGTGCCTGCTGGCGACGCTCTTCTTCAAGTACATGCCAGGCCTGCTCGAGGACGGTCGCGTCTACACCGCGGTGCCGCCGCTGCACCGGATCGAGCTGACCAACCCCAAGAAGGGGATGGACAAGTACGTCTACACGTACTCCGACGACGAGCTGCAGCGGAAGCTGGCCGAGCTCAAGAAGAAGAACGTGCGGTGGAAGGACCCGGTCCAGCGGTACAAGGGTCTGGGCGAGATGGACGCCGACCAGCTCCAGGAGACCACGATGGACCCGCGGCACCGTACGCTGCGCCGGCTCACCGTCGACGACGCCGCAGAGGCCGCCGAGGTCTTCGAGCTGCTGATGGGCTCCGACGTCGCTCCGCGCAAGGAGTTCATCGTGCAGGGTGCCTACGAGGTCGACATGGCTCTGCTGGACGCCTGACGGCGCTGCGCGGCGCGCCGGAGGCAAGCGGGACAGGGCGCCACGATCAGGAAGTGGCAGGATCGTGGTCGTGCCGTCCACCGCTGTGCCGCGCCCAAGGTCCTGGAGGCCGCGACGACGTACGTGGGTGCTCGCGGTGGGTGTCCTGACCCTGGCGCTCGTGGGCGCGCTCGCGTGGTGGGTGCTGGTCAGGACGGAGCCACGGCCCTGGGGCACGGTCGACGTCGAGGGCGACGTGGTGCGCGTGCACTACGTCGGAGGCGAGTGCGACCGCGGCGAACGGCTCGAGGTCGAGGAGACGGCCACCGAGGTGGTGCTCACGGTGCGGCTCAGGGCCTGGGAGATGTCGTGCAGCGACGTGGGCGTGCCGCGCACGCTGAGCGCGACGCTCGACTCCCCGGTGGGGGAGCGAGAAGTCGTCGACGGAGCCTGCCGGGAGCCGGAGCACGCCACGAGCATGGCGTGCAGCGACGACTGAGGACGACAGGCAGGCCCCGTCGGCGTCACTCGACGGGGGAGAGGAGTCCCGTGTCGACGTCGTAGATGAAGCCGCCCACCGTGACGGTGTCCGGGATGAGCGGGTGCGACTGCACCTTGCGTACGTCCTCGCGCAGGCCGGCGACCTGGTCGGGGACCACGCCGAAGGACTGCCACGAGGCGTCGACGCCGGAGGCCTTGGTGATCAGCTCGCGCAGGACGGGCTCGCTGTGCTTGGTCATCGCGCACTTGGTGTGCGGCACCACGAGGATGCGCTCCACTCCGAGCAGGTGGACGCCGAGCACGAGCGCCTCCAGCGCCTGAGGCGTCACGCGCCCGCCCGGGTTGCGGAAGATCTTCGCGTCGCCGTGCTTCAGCCCGAGCATCGCCAAGGGGTCGATGCGCGAGTCCATGCAGGTCACGAGCGCGACACCAGCGTGTGCCTTGCCGTCGAACCCGCCCACAGGTCGAAGTTGTCGGCAAATGACTTGTTGGCCTCGAGGAGGTCGTCGAATTCACCCATGCGGCAAGCCTAGACCTGCCTGTGCGCGCACCTGCGAGGGAGTCGCCGTTCGGAACACCCACAGGGCCACCAGTGCGGCCAGCGCGGCCACGAGCGCCGCCCCGGCGAAGACGGTCGTCTCCTGGGCGATGCCCGCCTCCTTCAGCAGGAGGGTGAACTCCGCGCAGCGCGAGCGGCCGTCGCAGACCTCGCGTACGGCGGGGAAGTCGGCCTGCACCGCGTAGTAGCGGTGCAGACCCACGGCGGTCAGTGCCGAGACGCCGACGAGCATCCCGACCATGCGCGCCACCACGACCAACGCGCTGCTCAGCCCGTGCACCGAGGGGGCGGTGAACGCCAGGACGGCCGCGTTGACGGGCGCGAGCGCCAGCCCGAACCCGAGGCCGCAGACGACGAGCGACACGCTCGAGTGCCACTGCTCAAGAGCGTCCAGGCCCCAGCGCGACATCGCCGCGAAGGCGCCCGCGGCCAGCGCCATGCCGAGCGCCGTCGTGGGGCCGGACCCCCACCAGCGGGTGAGCCACCCGCCCGCCACGGCGCCGACGGGCAGGGCGATGAGGAAGCGTACGAGGACGAGGCCTGCCATGAGCTGGGAGTCGCTGTGGACGGTCGTGCGCGCGAAGAGCGGGATGTCGACCACCGCCGCGATCAGGGCGGCCCCGACCAGGAAGCTGACCACCAGCGCCCCGCTGGCCGGCAGTGCCGAGAACGTGCCACGGGGGATCAGCGGGTCATGGGCCCGACGAAGGTGGACGACCAGGCAGACGGTCGCCAGCGCGGCACCCAGGAGGTACCACTCACCCTGCTCCGCGAAGAGCTGCACCTTCGGGTCGGCGGTCGCGAAGGCCAGGATCACGCCCCCGAGCGCCACCGCCAGGAAGGCCGAGCCGACGAGGTCGGCGTCGCGCGCGGCGCGCAGCCACGGACGTACGTCGAACAGGGGACGACGGGCGGTCAGGAGTCGCAGCACGAACAGCAGCGCGGCGAACATCGCGACGCTCCCGACCGGGCTGAGCCAACGCCCGTCAGGGACGAACGGCACGAACATCTCGCCCCAGACCAAGTCGCGCATCACCGCAGCCGGCCGCAGCACGACGAGGCCTGCGGCGACGAGGGTGAGGAGCAGCAGGGCGGCTCCCAGCAGGTCGAACGAGTCGCTGCGCGCGCGCCGTTCGGCCAGCAGGGCCCGCGCCCGGTCGTCCAGGAGCTGCGGACGTCGCGTGGCGAGCACCCGCAGGGCAGCGGCCAGCACGCAGGCCACGGCCAGGTTGAGCGCGAAGATCGCTCGCCAGTCGGACAGGACCAGCACCGCCGCCCCCAGCAGCGGCCCCAGCACGGAACCTGCCTCCTGCACCGCGGAGACCACGCCCAGCGGCACCCCGCGGCGATCGGCGGGGTAGAGGTCGGCGACCAGCGCCAGCGTCGCGGGCACCAGGGCCCCACCGCCGACCCCTTGGAAGAAGCGACCCACCACCATCGAGGGCAGGTCGTAGGCCATCGCCGTGACCAACGACCCGACCGCGAAGACGGCCAGGGCCAGGACCAGCACCGGCACCCGTCCGTGCAGGTCGGCGATCCGTCCGATCAGCGGGAGCATCGCGACGTAGCCCAGCAGGAAGCTCGACACGATCGGGGCAGCCCGCTGCAGCTGGTCGATCGGGATGCCGGCGCTGCCCATCATGTCGGGCAGGGCGAGCACCACCACGTAGGTGTCGGCCGCAGCAAAGGCGACGGCGATCGCCGCCAGTGCCAGCAGGGCACGCGTGCCCGGCGGTGCCACGGGCCGGGCCTGCCCGGTCACGGCTTCCTGATCGTCTTCTCGAGGCCGTAGTCGGTGATGTCGAGGACGTAGGTCATCTCGTCGTTGCCCTCGTAGAAGACGCCGGTCACCTCGGCGCGACGGAGCTCGCCGTCGTCGGTGACCAGGTAGGTGGCGTCGAACTCGGAGCTGGCGCTGCTGCTCGGGATCACCCGCTTCACCACCTCGCCGGGGATGGTGCCGGTGTAGGAGGTGAGCACCTCGTCGTTGTCGCGGCCGCCGCGCTCGCTCGCCCCGGCCTCGGGGTCCTCGGTGCCGCGGAGCAGTGCGACGACGCCGTTCTCCGCGCCGATGAGCCGGGAGGGGTCGGGGGCGCCGTAGTCGGTCGGGTCGATGTCCTGCCACGTGGTGGTGAGCGGCACGGTGGCCCAGACCTTGTCGTCGAGCGCCACGACCGGCACGTCGAAGTCGGTGCCGGCGACCCGGACCTTCAGGGTGCCCTCGAAGGCGGGGGCATCGGTGACCGCGCCCACCGCCTCGACGATGCCGTTGACACCCGAGGGCAGCTCGTCGGTGCTCAGACCCAGGGTGACGCCACTGGTCGACTCCAAGGTCTCAGCGGCTTCCGAGAGGGCCTGGGCTGGATCGCGGTCGCCGTCGTCGTCGCCGCCACTGCAGGCGCTGGCGCCGAGTGCGAGCACGACCAGGGTGGCCGCCAGGCGGGTCCGCACGCGTACGCCCCTCATCCCTCGCTCCCCGACTGTGCTGACGTCTGGGCTGCTGCCTGCACCGCTGGCTGGAGGGCGACCGGCGACGCGCAGGCGACGATGGGCATGGGGGAGGGGACGCCGGATCCGTCACGCTTCCCGTTGGCCTCGGGCAGCGGGACCGGAGCTCCGCTCGCCGCCGCGGCACGGGCCGGTGCGGAACCGGCCCAGGCGAAGACGAGGGTGTCCTCGCCCTTGAGGAAGCGGTGGCAGCGGACGCCTCCGGTGGCGCGGCTCTTGCTCGGGTACTCGGAGAAGGGGGTCACCTTCACCGAGCCGTTGTCGGTGCCCGGCAGGGCGGTCGAGGAGCCGGAGGAGGTGACCACCACGGAGTCGTCCGGGTTCACCGCGCCGAACCACGTGACGGAGGCGCCCTCGGCCAGGCGCACGCCGGCGACGCCGCCGCCGGTGCGGCCCTGGGGGCGTACGACCTCGGCGTCGAAGTGGAGCAGCTGGGCGTCGCTGGTGATGAAGCAGAGGGTCTCGGTGCCGGTGGTGAGCTCCAGGGCGCCCACGACCTCGTCGTCGCCCTTGAGCGAGATGACCTCCCACTCGTCGCGGGTGAGGATCTCGTTGGTCACCCTCTTCACCACGCCGTCGCGGGTGCCGAGGGCAAGGCCGGGTCCGTCCTCCTTGAGCCGCGTCAAGGCCAGGGGTCGCTCGCCCTGGGCGAGCTCGACGATCTCGCTCAGCGGCAGGCCGCCCTGGATCGACGGGTCGTTGGCCGAGGCGGGCAGCTCCGGCAGGTCGAGGGCCTGGAGGCGCAGGATGCGCCCGCGGGAGGTGAGCAGCCCGACCTCGCCGCGCACGGTGGTCCGCACCGAGGAGACGACGACGTCGTGCGACGTACGGTCGCCGCCCAGGCCAGGTGTCTCGACGTCGGCCGAGCGGGCCAGCAGGCTGCTCGAGGAGAGGAAGGCCAGGCAGGGGTCGTCAGGCACCTCGAGCGAGGCTCCCGCGCCCGCCGCGGTGACGGTCGTGCCGGCCGAGGCGAGCAGCACCGTACGTCGCGGGGTGCCGTAGGTCTTGGCGACCTCGGTGAGCTCGTCGGCGACGACCTTCCGGAGCAGGGTGTCGTCGGCGAGGATGGCCTCGAGGTCCCGGATGGTCTGCTCCAGCTCGGCCTTCTCCTTGTCGAGCTCGAGCTTGGAGAACTTCGTGAGCCGGCGCAGCGGCATGTCGAGGATGTAGTCGGCCTGGATCTCCGAGAGGTCGAAGATCTGGATCAGCCGCTCCTTGGCCATCGCGGCGTTGTCGCTGCCCCGGATGATCTGGATGACCTCGTCGATGTCGAGGATGGCGACCAGCAGGCCGTCGACCAGGTGGAGACGCGCCGCGGCCTTGTCGCGGCGGAACGTCGAGCGACGGCGTACGACGTCGAAGCGGTGGCCGAGGAAGACCTCGAGCATCTCCTTCAGCCCCAGGGTGCGGGGCTGGCCGTCGACCAGCGCGACCGCGTTGATGCCGAAGGAGTCCTCCAACGGTGTCTGCTTGTAGAGCTGCTCGAGCAGGACCTCAGGGACGATCCCGTTCTTCACCTCGATGACCAGGCGCAGGCCGTTGACGCGGTCGGTGAGGTCCTTCACGTCGGAGATGCCCTGGAGCTTCTTCGACTGCACGAGCGTCTTGATCCGCTCGATGACCTTCTCCGTGCCGACGTTGTAGGGCAGCTCGGTGACGATGATGCCCTTCTTGCGGGCGGTGACGTTCTCGATGCGCGCGGTGGCGCGCATCTTGAAGGTGCCGCGACCCGTCTCGTACGCGTCACGGATGCCGTCGAGCCCGACGATCTTGCCGCCGGTCGGCAGGTCGGGACCCGGGATGAAGCGCATCAGGTCGTCGAGGTTGGCCTTCGGGTGCTTGATCAGGTGCTTGAGCGCCTGCACCACCTCGACCAGGTTGTGGGGGGCGATGTTGGTCGCCATGCCGACCGCGATGCCGGAGGCGCCGTTGACCAGCAGGTTGGGGATGGCCGACGGCAGGACGGTGGGCTCGAGCTCGCGGGAGTCGTAGTTGGGCTTGAAGTCGACGGTGTCCTCGTCGAGCGAAGCGGTCATCGCCACCGCGGCGGGCGACATCCGGCACTCGGTGTATCGCATCGCGGCGGGCGGGTCGTCGGGCGAGCCGAAGTTGCCGTGGCCGTCGATCATCGGCAGCCGCACGGAGAAGGGCTGTGCCATCCGGACCAGCGCGTCGTAGATCGCCGAGTCGCCGTGGGGGTGCAGCTTGCCCATCACCTCGCCGACGACGCGCGCCGACTTCACGTGGCCGCGGTCGGGCCGCAGGCTCATGTCGTCCATCGTGTAGAGGATGCGCCGCTGCACGGGCTTCAGCCCGTCGCGAGCGTCGGGGAGTGCCCGCGAGTAGATGACGGAGTAGGCGTACTCCAGGAAGGACGACTTGATCTCGTCGCCGACGCTGATGTCGAGGATGTGTTCCTCGAAGTCGTCAGGGAGCGGATCCTTGGTGCTGCGGCGTGCCATGGGCCCATTGTCCCCAACGAGGGGCACGATGCGGCCACAGGGCGCGCCGTGGACGGCGTACCGATAGATTCGACCCCGTGAGTGACGCAGACAACGGTGCAGCGGTCGGCGCTGAGGTCCCTGAGGCCCCCGAGGCCCCCAGCCACTGGGAGGCCGACGTGTTGCTGCGCGACGGCAAGGTCGCCCACATCCGTCCGATCCGCCCCGACGACGCCCAGCTGCTGGTCGACTTCTACGGGCGCGTCTCGGACGAGTCGAAGTACTACCGGTTCTTCGCCCCGATGCCGCGCCTGAGCGACAAGGACGTGCGCCGATTCACCCAGGTCGACCACGACGCGCGGGTGGCCTTCGTGCTGCTCTCGGGTCGGCAGATGATCGCGGTGGGGCGCTACGACACCGTCGATCCCGGTGAGGCCGAGGTGGCCTTCCTGGTCGAGGACCGCCACCAGGGGCGCGGCATCGGCCAGCTGCTGCTCGAGCACCTGGCGCAGGCCGGGCGTGAGCGCGGCATCGAGCGGTTCACCGCCGAGGTGCTCCCGGACAACCACCCGATGATCCGCACCTTCAAGGACGCCGGCTACAGCGTCGCGAGCCAGTACGACGACGGCGTGGTCAGCCTCGAGTTCCCGATCGACGCGACGATCACCGCGCTCGACGTCATGGAGCAGCGCGAGCACCGCGCCGAGTCGGCCTCGATCGAGCGCTTCTTCAACCCCCGCTCCATCGCGGTGATCGGCGCCAGTCGCCGCCAGGACACCATCGGCCAGGCACTGGTGCGCAACCTCGTGCTGGGCGACTTCTCCGGGCGGGTCCACGCGGTCAACCCCAGCGCCGACGCGGTCTCCGGCCTGCCGGCGTACGCCTCGGTCGCCGACATCCCCGGTGACGTGGACGTGGCGATCGTCGCCGTCCCCGCCGAGGCAGTCCAGGACGTCGTGCTCGACTGCGCCGCCAAGGGCGTCCACGGACTGGTCGTCATCTCGTCGGGCTTCGCCGAGACCGGGGAGGAGGGACGGCGGCGCCAGCGCCAGCTCGTCGGCCTCTCCCGCTCCTACGGACTGCGCCTGATCGGCCCCAACTGCCTGGGCGTGATCAACACCCACCCGGAGGTCTCGCTCAACGCGTCGCTCTCCTCGGTGATGCCGCCCCGTGGACGCGCGGGCTTCTTCTGCCAGTCCGGAGCCCTGGGCTCGGCCATCCTCGAGAAGGTCAACAACCGTGGACTCGGCCTGACCACCTTCGTCAGCGCCGGCAACCGTGCCGACGTCTCCGGCAACGACCTCCTGCAGTACTGGGAGGAGGACGACTCCACCGAGGTCGTCCTGCTCTACCTGGAGTCGATCGGAAACCCCCGTAAGTTCTCGCGCATCGCGCGCCGCGTCTCGCGTCGCAAGCCGATCGTGGCGGTCCGCTCCGGGCGTACCACCCAGGGTGTGCCGATGGGCCACGCCGTGCGCAAGATCGCGGCGCCGTCGCAGGCCGTCGACGCGATGTTCCGCCAGGCCGGCGTCATCCAGGTCGACACGCTGGAGGAGATGTTCGACGTCGCCCAGCTGCTCGCCCACCAGCCGCTGCCCCGCGGTCGTCGGGTCGCGGTGGTCGGCAACTCCGACGCGCTGGCCCTCCTCGCCGCCGACGCCGCGGCCGGCAACGGGCTGGTGGTCAACAAGACCGTCGCCCTGGGCGCGGACGCCGGTGCCGACGACTTCGAGGACGCCCTCGACGCGGCGATCGACGATCCCGAGGTCGATGCCGTGGTCGCCATCTACATCCCGCCGCTCAACGTCTCCGGCGAGGACGTGGCCAACGTGCTCGCGGCGATCGGCGAGCAGTCGGACAAGCCGCTGGTCTCGACCTTCCTTGGCGCCGAGGGTGTCCCCGAGCTCCTGCGCGTGCCTGACCTGGCGGGGTCGACCGCCGGTCGTGGATCGGTGCCCTCCTACCCGGCCGTGGAGGCCGCGGTCCGTGCGCTGGCACGGGTCGTGGAGTACGCGGTGTGGTTGCGGACGCCGCAGGTCGCGCCCACCGACGAGGCGCTGGTCGACCGCTCGGCCGCCAAGAAGCTCGTCCACCAGTGGCTCACCGCGCACCCGCAGGGCCACGACCTCACCGACGCGGAGCAGCAGGAGCTCCTGGCCTGCTACGGCATCGACCTGTGGCGCAGCATCAGCGTCTCCTCGGTGGAGGAGGCCGTCGCGGCGGGGGAGCAGATCGGGTGGGAGGCCGTCCTCAAGGCGACCGCCCGCCACCTGCGCCACCGCCCTGACCTGGCCCACGTGTGGCGCAACATCGACACGCCCGAGGAGATGCGACAGGCGTGGGAGACGCTGCGCGAGGTCATCACCGACCCCGCCAACGCGGGCTTCGTGGTGCAGAAGAACGCTCCGCCCGGCGTGCCGGTCACTGTGTCGACCACGGAGGACCCGCTCTTCGGACCGGTGATCTCCTTCGGCATCGGTGGTCCGCTCACCGAGCTCCTCCAGGACCGTGCCTTCCGCATCCCGCCCCTGCAGGAGCACGACGCGCAGGACATGATTCGCGAGATCAAGGCCTCTCCGCTGCTCTTCGGCTTCCGGGGCAGCGAGATCGTCGACGTCGGCGAGGTCGAGCGCATCGTGCGTCGCGTCGCACAGCTGCAGTACGACGTGCCCCAGATCCGGCAGCTCTCCCTACCGCTGGTCCTGGCCGGCGAGAAGGGGTGCGCGGTCCTGGGCGCGAGCACCCGCATCGAGCCGGTCGTCGACCCCCGCTCGGACTGGTTCGTGCGTCGTCTCAGCGTCATGCCAGGCGACACGCTGCCGGGCTGACCGGGCCTGAGATGGGCTGGTGGCCCGGCCGCCGTCGGCGTGTTGTCGTCCCGGGTCGTTGACTCGACTCCGCGGGGGCAGCCCGGCGTGACAGACTGACTCCATGCGCAGTCGTACGTCCGACCACCCTCGTTCCGAGTTCGACCGCTCCCACGAGCTGCGGGTCGCGATCGACCGCACCGGCTACTACCCCGAGGTGGTGGCCGACGGCGTCTTCGCCGCGCTGGGCGGCGAGCCGGTCGTGGCCTTCTACGTGCACCACGAGCCCACCTTCGAGCGGGACGAGGTGCGCCGCCACCAGACCGTCGTCGTGCTGACGCCGTCGCGCCTGATGCTCGCCCACACCGACGAGCACCCCGGCGACGACATGCTCCCGGAGCCCTACACCTCGACCTCCACCGAGGCGATCACGCTCAGCGCCGTGCGCTCCGTCGTGGTCACCCGCATGGTGACCAACCCGACCTCCGGTCCGGCTCCCGCGGTCGAGGCGGTGCTGACCATCGGCTGGGGCGGCGTCTCGCGGATCGACCTCGAGCCCGCAGGGTGCAACGACCCCCAGTGCGACGCCGACCACGGCTACACCGGTGTGGTCGCCGGCGACGACTTCTCGCTGCGCGTCTCCGCGGCCGCCGACGGTGGCGACGCCGTGGGCGGGCTGCTCGCCTTCGCCGAGGCGCTCTCGGCGCGGACCCGCGGGGCATGAGCCAGAGCTTCGTCGAGCCGGCGTACGGAGAGCGGTCCCTGGTCGACGTGGTCCCGGCCGTTGCCACGGCCCTGGGGCGACCGCTCGCGGGGTCGACGACCTCGCTGGTGCTGCCCGAGGCAGCCTCGTACGTCGTCTTCCTCGTCGACGGCATGGGGGCCGAGCTGCTGCGGCGCTACGCCCACGCCGCCCCCTTCCTGTCGTCCCTGCTGGCCGACCAGGCGCCCGCGACCGCGGGCGTGCCCTCCACGACGGTCACCAGCCTCACGTCGCTGGGCACGGCGCTGGCGCCCGGTGCCCACGGCATGGTCGGCTTCACCTCCCGCATCCCCGGCACCGACCGGTTGCTCAACGGCCTCCAGTGGGCCGCGGACGTCGATCCGGTCGAGTGGCAGCCGCACCGCACCGCGTTCGCCCGCCTGGGCGACGCGGGTGTGACGACCACGGTCGTCAACAAGCGTGACTACGAGGGCAGCGGGCTCACCGTTGCCGCCAACCGAGGCGCGGAGTTCGTCGGTGCCGACCTGGTCGGTGAACGGATCGCGGCCGTCGTCGCGGCCTCAGCCGTCCGGCCGTCCCTCACCTACGTCTACGACTCGGACCTCGACTGGACCGGGCACCGCTTCGGCGTCGCCTCTGTCCAGTGGCTCCAGCAGCTGGCGATGGTGGACGCCGAGGCCGAGCAGATGCGCGAGGCGCTGCCCGCGCACACCAAGCTCCTGGTCATCGCCGACCACGGCATGGTCGACAGCCCGCCCGAGGCGCGTGTCGACGTCGACGAGCAGCGGGAGCTGCGCGACGGGGTGTGGCTGCTGGGCGGCGAGGCCCGCTTCCGCCACCTCTACTGCCGGGGCGGCGCCGTCGACGACGTCGTGGCGACCTGGCGCTCCGTGCTGGGCGACCGCGCCGAGGTCCTCTCCCGCACCGACGCCCTCGCTCGTGGCTGGTTCGGCCAGGTCGAGGCGGGGGTGCTCCCGCGCCTGGGCGACGTCATGGTGGCCTGCCGCGACGACGTGGCGATCCTCTCCAGCGTCGACTTCCCGTACGAGGCGAAGCTGGTCGGGCTGCACGGCTCCCTCACGCCGGCCGAGATGCTGATCCCGATGGTGGTGGCCTGACCGCAGGCCCGCCACCGGCGGCCCAGAGCTGTCGGCGAGCCCTCAGCCGAAGGGCAGCGGGTCAGGGGCGAGGCTGACCGCCTTCGCGCGGGCGGCGGTGAGCCGGCGCCGGTGGTGCTGGCGGCAGAGCACCTCGTACGCCACGTCGGCCGGCGGCTCGTCCGCCGCCTCCACGTCACCCACCACGACGACCTCGCCGTCGGTGACCATGGCGCCGTTCTCGGTGCGGGCGTTGTGGGTGGCCCGCTTGCCGCACCAGCACAGGGCCTCGACCTGGAGGACGTGCATCCGGTCGGCGAGCTCGACGAGGCGGGCGCTGCCCGGGAAGAGGATGCTGCGGAAGTCGGTGAGGATGCCGAAGGCGAAGACGTCGATCTGCAGCTCGTCGACGATCTTGGCGAGCTGCTCGATCTGGAGGGGGGAGTAGAACTGGGCCTCGTCGCAGATCAGGTAGTCGATCCGTGCGCCCTGGGTGAGCCCCGTGACGACGTAGTGCCAGAAGTCGAAGTCCGTCGGCACCTCGAGGGCGCGGTGGGTGAGTCCCAGCCGGCTGGAGAGGACAGCTTCGCCGCCGCGGTCGTTGGCGGTGAAGATGCGCCCGATCCGGCCGCGGGCGGCGTGGTTGTGGTTGGTCTGGAGTGCGAGGGTGCTCTTGCCGGAGTCCATGGTCCCCGTGAAGAATTGCAGTTCTGCCACGAGGCCCGATCCTGTCATGTCGGGTTGTCGACCGCTAACTCCAGTCAGTAGGTTGACTTGATGGAATTCAGGTATCTGGGAAACAGTGGCCTCCGCATCTCCGAGGTCACCTACGGAAATTGGCTGACCCACGGGAGCCAGGTCGAGAACGACGTCGCCGCGACCTGCGTACGCGCTGCGCTCGACGTCGGCATCACGTCCTTCGACACCGCTGACGTCTACGCCAACACGGTCGCGGAGTCGGTGCTGGGCGACGCCCTGAAGGGGGAGCGGCGCGAGTCCCTGGAGATCTTCACCAAGGTCTTCTGGCCGACCGGCCCCGGGGGTCCCAACGACTCGGGCCTCTCGCGCAAGCACATCCTCGAGTCGATCAACGGCTCGCTCCGCCGCCTCCAGACCGACTACGTCGACCTCTACCAGGCGCACCGCTACGACCCCACCACGCCGCTCGAGGAGACGATGCAGGCCTTTGCCGACGTCGTCCGCCAGGGCAAGGCGCTCTACATCGGCGTCAGTGAGTGGACGGCCGAGCAGATCACTGTCGGCGCAGCGATGGCCAAGGAGCTGGGCTTCCAGCTCATCTCCAGCCAGCCGCAGTACTCGATGCTGTGGCGCGTGATCGAGGACGAGGTCGTGCCGGCCTCCCGCGAGGCCGGGGTCTCGCAGATCGTCTGGTCCCCGATCGCCCAGGGCGTTCTGACCGGCAAGTACCTGCCGGGCCAGGCCCCGCCGCCGGGGTCGCGTGCCACCGACGAGAAGGGCGGGGCCAGCACGATCTCCCGCTTCATGACCGACGAGACCCTGACGGCCGTGCAGCGGCTCAGGCCGATCGCGGAGTCGGTCGACCTGTCCCTGTCGCAGCTGGCCGTGGCGTGGGTGCTGCAGAACGAGAACGTCGCCTCGGCGATCGTGGGTGCCTCGCGCCCCGAGCAGGTGCACGAGAACGTCGGCGCCGTCGGGGTGGAGCTCTCCTCGGAGACGCTCGCCGCCATCGACGAGGCCCTCGGTGGCGTCGTCGAGCGGGACCCGCGCCGGACCTCCGAGAACGCGCCGCAGGACCGCCCCTCGTGAAGAGTCCGTTGATCGGTGTCGAGGAGCTCGCCGAGCTCCTCGACACCGTCACGGTGCTCGACGTGCGCTGGCGCCTGGGTGGTCCTCCGGGACGCGACGAGTTCCGCCGCGGCCACGTGCGCGGCGCACGGTTCGTCGACCTCGACACCGCACTGGCTGACCCGCCGGGGGAGCGAGGCCGTCATCCGCTTCCTGCTCACGACCGCTTCGGTGCTGCGATGCGGGCAGCCGGAGTGAGCAGCCACCGACAGGTCGTCGTCCACGACGACTGGGGCGGCCGGGCCGCAGCGCGGGCGTGGTGGTTGCTGCGGCACCACGGGCATCCGTGGGTCCGGGTGCTCGACGGGGGCTGGGCGGCCTGGCAACGGGCCGGGGGACCGACCGCCACCGGCGACGAACCACCGTTGCACGGTGACTTTCGTGCGCAGGTCCGGCCGGCGGGCATGCCGACGGTCGAGGTCGGCGAGGTGCTGGACGTGGCGGTCCTGGTCGACGCGCGGGCGCCGGAGCGCTACGCCGGTGAGGTCGAACCCGTCGACCCGGTGGCGGGGCACATCCCCGGTGCGGTCAACGTGCCCACCGACGCCAACCTCACCGCCGAGGGGCGCCTGCACAGCGCGCCCGTCCTGCAGGCGTTGTACGCCGCCCACGGCGCCGTGCCCGGGGCGGACGTGGTCGCCTACTGCGGGTCCGGAGTCACCGCGACCCACGACGTCCTCGCGATGGAGGTCGCCGGCATCAAGGCGGGGCTCTACCCGGGGAGCTGGAGCGAGTGGGTCACCGACCCCACGCGCCCGGTGGAGCGCTGAGCTGCTGCCAGCACAGCTGCTGCCGGTCAGTCCTCCACGACGACCTCGTCGCCGACCGCGACGGTCCCCGGTACCTCCGGCACCAGGTTGACCGCGAACCAGGTCTTCGAGTCCCAGCGCCGGTGCTTGGCCAACGTCCGGAGGGGTTCCTTGCCCCGCGCGAGAGTCTGCGGGTCGAACGTCGTCATCACGCACCGGTCCGTGGGCCGGGCCATGCGCAGCACCGTGTCGCCGATCCGCACCCGCCGCCACCCGTCCTCCTCGAAGGGCGAGGTGCCGGCCACCACCACGTTGGGCCGGAAGCGAGCCATCGTCATCGGCACGGGCGCCGCCTCGCCCCGCCTCGATGCCTCCTGTGCGACCCAGTCGTTGAGCTGGCGCAGGGAGTCCTCGCTCGCCAACGTCACCGGATAGCCGTCGGCGTAGGCGGTGTGGTCACCGGGGCGGGAGTACGCAGGGTTCAACCGCCGCTGCTCGGGCGCCTGGCACCAGAGCAGGCGTACGTCGTCACGGCCCACCGCGGCGCGCACCCACCGCTGGGCCTCCTCGTCGGCCGGAACCCCGGTCAGGTCGTTGCGGTGCAGACGCAGTGGCACCGGTGAGCCGTCGGGCACCTCGACGGCGTGGTCGGGCAGTCCCGCCGAGCGCAGGCGCAGCGCGTGGGTGACCGTGGGGTCGGTGGAGGGGGTGTCGGCCTCGACCGCGAGGAGCTGGGGATCGGTCCGAGCCGAGACGAGGACGCCGTGGGCGTCGACCAGCACCCAGGACCGGTCGTCGGCCAGGCCGCGCGGCAGCAGCCGAGCACGGTGGAGCGGACGCAGGGCCATGCTCTTGACCGGGTGGACGAAGAGACCCGTCACCCGAGGCGCAGCCGTCATTCGCCCGTTCCGCCACCGAACATGATCTCGTCCCAGCTCGGGACGGCGCGGCGCTTGCGCGACGACTTGCGAGGCGTCTCCGCAGGCGCCTCCTGGGGCTCGGCCTGCGGCGTGGCGTCGGTCTGGGCGACGGGGGACGACTCGCGGCCCGGCTCGTCCTGGCCCGCGGTCTCCTCGGGGACGCCGCCCTGCAGTGCGCCGGTGAGGTCCTGGGTGGCGTCGTGGTCGGCGGCGAAGTCGCGCAGGAAGTCCGGGGTGGTGTCCTGGGCCCGCGGCGTGGTGACCAGCTGGATCGCGTCGTCGCCCAGCGAGGTCTCCGAGCGGACGGCGCTCAGGCGCCGCGGCCCGGGGGCCCCGGCCGGCGGCTCCGGCGCGACAGCGGTCTCGGGGCGCGCGTCGCCGACGAGCCAGCGTGCGTCGTCGTCGTCCAGCGTCACGTAGTTGCCGGGCATGTCGAAGGTGAAGGTCGCGACGCCACAGCGCGGGCCGCTCTCGAAGAGGCCGGTGAGGGTCCACTTGCCGTCCTCGCGGCGGAAGGCGTCCCACTCGACCGTCTCGGGGTCGACGTTGTGGCTGCGCAGCTGGTGGGCGACGGCGTCCTGCAGGGTGCGGGCGCCACTCGGGGAGGCGCCGCCCTCGGAGGCGCGCCGTCGGATGGAGGAGCGCTGGGCCCGGTCGGCGACGTGGGCGCGCTCGGCGAGCACGGGCGCGGCGTACGGCATGATCTTGTCGACCGACGTGTGGGCCGCCTCGGCCACCGCCTCCGCAGACTCTCCGGAGCGGATGCGGGCCTGGATGTCGCGAGGGCGAAGTGCGCTGTCCATACGTGTCTCCAAGTGGCCTGGGCGGGGCTGCTCGCCGCGGACGGCGGAGCGCAGAGCGTTGTCGACGTCGAGGGTGAACTCATCGCCGTCGCCGTTGACCAGCAACAACCGCGTACGGTCCTCGCTCAGTCCGACGAGCGTGAGGTGCGCCATCGCCTGCCGTGCTCCTGCCCCGTGTGCTGCCCGGGAGTCTTCCCGGGACGTCGTGCGTGCGTGGGTTGAGCCTACGCCAGCCCCGGGCGTGGCGCAGGTCGTGGAGGTGGCGGGTGCGTCCGACCGGCTCGGGGGCGCGAGCTGTGACGGGTGAGACCCGTGGGGTTCAGTCGCCGAGGACATGTCGGAGGTAGGGGTTGGCGAGGACGCGGTCGGGATCGAGGCGGTCACGCAGGGTGAGGAACTCGTCGAACCTGGGGTAGAGGGCCGCGAGGTCGGTGGCGCTCCGAGTGTGGATCTTGCCCCAGTGGGGGCGGCCACCGAAGCTCTTCATCACGTCCTCGACGGCGGCGAAGTAGGCCCTGTGGTCGGCGTCGCGGTGCACGTGGAAGGCCAGGTAGAGCGAGTCCCGTCCGTACGCCGTCGACAGAGCCACGTCGTCGGCCCTGGCCGTGCGGATCTCGACCGGGAAGCCGATCCGCCAGTCGTGCGCGTCGATGACGCGACGGGCCTCGCGCAGGGCCTCGAGGCCGACGTCGCGGGGGAGCGCGTACTCCATCTCGCGGAAGACGACCCGGCGCGGCGAGACGAAGACGCGGTGAGCGACGTCGGTGTACGTCCGGGGCGTGAGCGCCCCGGCGGCGAAGGCGTTGATGCGGGGCACGAGGCCCGGGCGGCGCGACCCCAGCCACGAGGCGGCGCCGAAGACCGTGTTGGAGAGGAAGTCGTCGTCCCACCACGACCGCAGGACCGACGGCGGCGAGGCCGTCGCCGGTGGGTCGGTGACCCGGGTGTTCGCCTTGAGCAGTGCCCCGTCGGTGTGCGGGAACCAGTGCACGTCCACGTGGTGGTGCGTACGGGTGAGCTCGTCGAACGACTCGAGCAGCTCCTCCCACCCGATGGGTCGTTCCTCGGCCTCGAGGCAGAAGAGCGGCTCCACCTGGAAGGTGACCTCCGTCAGGACGCCCAGCGCGCCGAGGCCGACCCGTCCGAGCTCGAAGAGGTCACGGTGCTGCGTGGCGTCGGCCCGGAGCAGCTCGCCGGCGCCCGTGACGATCTCGAAGCCGGCGACCTGGGCCGCTAGCCCGGCGTTGGTGCCGCCCGAGCCGTGCGTCCCCGTGGAGATGGCGCCGGCCAGCGTCTGCTCGGCGATGTCACCCATGTTGTGCAGCGACAGTCCGGCCGACTCGAGCAGCGTGTTGAGGTGTTTGAGCTGGGTGCCCGCGCGGGCGGTCACGGTCATGGCGTCGCGGTCGACCCGCACGAGGCCGGTCAGCTCCTGCGGGGTGAGCATGGTGTGCTCAGGCGCAGAGACGGCGGTGAAGCTGTGGCCGCTGCCGACCATCTTGAGGGTGGTGCCCTCCGCCCGTGCCCGATCCACCGCGGCGAGGACCTCGGCGGCGTCGCGGGGCTGCTCGGTGCGCGACGGCGTGGCCCGTTCGAGTCCCGCCCAGTTGCTCCACGTCGTCATGGCTGTGAAGCGTAGTGCGGAAGGGCAGTCCGGTGGGACGGCCTCCCTACGATGGCTGACATGACTGCTGTGGACCAGCCCCAGGCCGCCCCCCAGGTCGTCCCCTACGACGCCCTCCTCCTGCTCTCCTTCGGGGGTCCGGAGAAGCCCGAGGACGTGGTGCCCTTCCTCGAGAACGTGACCCGCGGTCGAGGCATCCCGCGGGAACGCCTCGAGGAGGTCGGCCAGCACTACTTCGGCTTCGGGGGCCGTTCCCCGATCAACGACCAGAACCGGGCCCTGCTCGCGGCCATCCGTGAGGATCTCGCGGCGGCCGGAGTCGACCTCCCGGTCTACTGGGGCAACCGCAACTGGGACCCCTACCTGGCCGACGCGGTGGAGGAGATGCGCGCCGACGGCATCCAGCGGGCCGCCGTCTTCACCACCTCGGCGTACTCGTCCTACTCGTCGTGCCGTCAGTACCGGGAGAACCTCGCCGACGCGGTCGCCGAGGTCGAGGGTGCCCCGCGCCTCGAGCGACTGCGCCAGTACTACAACCACCCGGGCTTCGTGGAGCCCTTCGTCGACGAGACGCTCCGGGCACTCGACTCGCTGCCCGAGGCGGTACGCGACGAGGCTCGGCTGCTGTTCGTCACGCACTCGATCCCCACCGCGATGAACGACGGGAGCGGCGCCGACGGCGGTGCCTACCTCGCCCAGCACCTGAGCGTGATGGCCGAGGTCGTCGACCGTGTCGCCGCCCGCACCGGACGTACGCCCCAGCACGAGCTCGTCTACTGCTCGCGCTCCGGGGCGCCGCACGTCCCGTGGCTCGAGCCGGACGTCAACGACCGCCTGGAGGAGCTCTCGGCCGAGGGCGTGAGCGGAGTGGTCATGGTGCCGATCGGGTTCGTCTCCGACCACATGGAGGTCGTCTACGACCTCGACACCGAGGCGATGGCCACTGCCGAAGGGCTCGGCATGGCGGCGGCGAGGGCCGGTACGCCGGGCACGGACCCGCGCTTCGTCGCGCTGGTGCGTGACCTGCTCCTGGAGCGGGCTGCGGCCGAGAGGGGCGAGGCCCCGGTGCGTGTGAGCCTCGGCAGCCTCGGCGCTGGACCGGACCTGTGTGCCGTCGGCTGCTGCCCCAACCCGCGAGGCCCCCGCCCGGCCGCGTGCGGAGTCGACTCGTGACCCCGTCCGGAGCGCCTGGGCCTGCCGGGGCGGAGCCTGAGCAGCTGCGTGACCTGGCCGTCGAGGTCGCCACGGCTGCGGCCGCCCTCGTGCGGGAGCACGCCGACGGCGTCGAGGTCGCCGACACCAAGTCGAGCGCGGTCGACGTGGTCACCGAGGTGGACCGGCGCAGTGAGGCGCTGCTGCGTGAGCTGATCCTCGCCGCCCGGCCCGACGACACGATCCTGGGCGAGGAGGAGGGCGAGGCCGCCGGCACCAGCCGGGTCCGCTGGATCGTCGACCCGGTCGACGGCACCGTCAACCTGCTCTACGGCATCCCGGAGTACGCGGTCTCGGTCGCTGCGGAGGTCGACGGCGCGGTCGTGGCCGGCGCGGTCGTGGCCGTCGTCCAGGGCCACGTCTACGCCGCTGCGCGCGGCCACGGGGCGACGAAGGACGGCGTGCCGATCGGCGTACGCGGTGCTGCCCCCGCAGGGGCCCGCCTCGTGCTCACCGGTTTCGGGTACCTGCCCGAGGTGCGCGCCCACCAAGGTGCCTGCGTGGCCAGGCTCCTGCCGCGCGTCCGGGACATCCGTCGCGCCGGGTCCTGCGCCCTCGACCTGTGCCACCTCGCCGAGGGGCTCGCTGACGCCTACGTGGAGGAGGGGCCACGCATCTGGGACTGGGCCGCGGGCCAGCTGGTCCTCACCGAGGCGGGCGGCCGGTTCGCCCTGATGCCGGGGGAGCTGGGACGTCGTCTCGCAGGATGGTCCGAGGATTCGGTCGTGGTTGCCAGCACACCGTCCGAGTGGGACGGTTTCGTCGCGGATCTCCGGGACACCGGGTTCGTGGGATGAGCGTTGTGCGTCACATTCGGCTCCGGAATACCGCCGGGGGATGTCCTGTTGGGCACGAAGCGAGCCGCCATTGGTGTTGACGGCGGCCTCATGGGGCACAATCCTCGCGCCGACCACGCAGCGAGGCCGACCTACGGCACGAATTTCGGGAACTGGAAGAAGAGATGGCGACCGACTACGACGCACCCCGCAAGACCGAGGAAGACCAGAGCGAAGAGAGCATCGAGGAACTCAAGGCTCGACGGCACGACAAGAACTCCGGCAAGGTCGATGAGGACGAGACGGAGGCCGCTGAGTCCTTCGAGCTGCCCGGCGCCGACCTGTCGCACGAGGAGCTCGCCGTCGAGGTGAAGCCCAAGCAGGAGGACGAGTTCACCTGCATGAGCTGCTTCCTGGTGCACCACCGCTCGCAGCTGGCAGATGCCGATAAGCTGATCTGTCGCGACTGCGTGTGATCCCTGCCGGACCACGGCACGCCCAGCCTGAGTCAGGGCTGGGCCCAGTGGGCCGCAGCGTCGCACGTCGTGCCTGAGCACACACACAACGAAGGCCGTGTCCCCGAGGGGGCACGGCCTTCGTCATGTCGTCAGCAGCTCAGGCCTGGGGCTTCGCCTTCGAGGCGTCCTGCCCGTCCTTCTCGAGGCCGGGGGGCAGGTGCCCGGTGGACTTCGCGTAGTACGTGGCCGCCTTGCGCGTGGCGAGCATCCGGGCCAGGGCGACGGCGGTGCCGCTCACCGCGGCCCAGGCCACTGCCTCCCACAGGTCGACGTCGGGATCGGCCGGGTTGGCGGGCGGGTTCTTGCCGGTGGCTGCTCGCCAGGTCTGGTCGAGCCCCTTCTTGGCGACCGCGGCCGCTCCCACTGCGGCGGCGAGGGAGAATGCGGTCCAGAGCTTGGAGCCGGATGCCATGCGAGTTCCTCCTGTAGGTCGGTCGACCCAGCCTAGCGAGCCGAGGTGCCGCTGCGCGCCGACGCGGCGGCACCGGTGATCGCGGCCGCCAGTTCCTGCGGGTGCCGCGTGTGGAGCAACCAGTAGGGGGCGGGGTCGTCCGGGTCGGTCAGGTGCACCTTGACGGAGCGCTTGAGGTAGGGCCGCAGCAGCAGGAACGCACGGGCGTCCGCCTCGACGCCGGCGAGACGCTTGGTGGCCGCGTCGTCCAGCGGCTCCACGTCACCGACGTACGCCAGGGAGATGTGCGCCTTGCCAGCGTGCAGGACGCCGTCGGAGACCCGGATGCGGGCGCCGTAGGCGAGGAACAGGGCGCTCATGAGGGCCAGGGTGACCGCCGTGATCGCCCAGGCGGCGGCCTCGGGGATCGACACGACGAGGGCCAGCCAGAAGGTGGCGATGAGCATGGTGCCCTGGACCCACCACCGCAGTGGTACGTGCAGTCGCTCGGAGTAGTCCACGACCACCAGCCTATGTGGCGACCGGGGACGGGACGGAGGTAGGTGCGCGTGCCCGGCCCCCGGTAGGGTCCGGCGCGTGAATGACCACGACCTCGACGTGCAGATCGTCCGTCTCGACCAGGGGCTCCCGTTGCCGGCGTACGCGCACCCGGGTGACGCGGGCGCTGACCTGCGGACGACGGTCGACCTCGAGCTGGGGCCGGGGGAGCGCGCGCTCGTGCCCACCGGCATCGCGGTGGCCCTTCCGCCCGGTTACGTCGCCCTGGTGCACCCGCGCTCCGGCCTGGCGGCACGCCACGGCCTCTCCATCGTCAACACGCCCGGCACTGTCGACTCCGGCTACCGGGGCGAGGTGAAGGTGATGCTGATCAACCACGACCCGCGCGAGAGTCTGCGCCTGTCGCGTGGCGACCGCATCGCCCAGCTCGTCGTGCAGCGCTACGAGCGCGTGCGCTACGTGGAGGTTGAGGCGCTTCCCGACTCCGTGCGTGGCACGGGGGGTTACGGTTCCACTGGGGGGTTTTCCGACTCCTCCGACCGGGCCGCACAGGCCTGACGAGCAGCATGAGGAGGCAGCACCTGTGAAGTTCCGTCGAAAGCCCACCGAGGCTCCCGCCGCGGAGCCTGTCGAGGACGTGACGTCGCAGGAGCCGGCCCAGTCCGGCCCGTACGACTCCTCGTCGGTGCCCGACGACCTCGACCGGATCGACCTGGGCTCGCTGCGCATCGCCCCCGTCCCCGGCCGTGAGCTCCGGCTCCAGGTCAACGAGGAGAGCGGCGACGTGGCCGCGGTGCTCCTGGTCGGCGAGGACGGGGCCATGGAGATGCAGCCGTTCTCCGCGCCCCGTACCGGCAGCCTGTGGGACGAGGCGCGTCCGCAGATCGTGCAGGACGTGGCCCGTCGTGGGGGCCAGACCGCGGAGCGCCAGGGCCGCTTCGGCACGGAGCTGCTCTGCCAGGTGCCCGCCCAGATGCCCGACGGCAGCGCGGGCGTCCAGCCGTCGCGGGTCATCGGCATCGACGGTCCCCGCTGGATGCTGCGCGTCACGTTGCTCGGCCGACCGGCCGTGGAGCCCGAGGACTCGGCTGAGTGGGAGGACGGGCTCGCCCAGGTCGTGGTGCACCGCGGGGACCAGGCGATGCCCCCGGGGCGTCCGCTTCCCTTCGTGATGCCTCCCCAGGCCCGTCGGAGCGACTGAGGTGGAGGTCCGCGGCAGGCTGCGTGGCGCTCTCTCCCGGTGGGCAGACTCGGCCGACCAGGAGCAGCGCGACCTGCGCAAGGAGCACGGCGGCGCCGGCGCGATGACCATCGCCTCCGCTCCCGACCGGGAGCGTGTGACTCTGCGAGGCAGCCTGCGGGCGGTCACTTTGATGCCGCGTGGCGGGGTACCGACCCTCGAGGGCGACCTCGACGACGGCACCGGAATCGTCACGCTCGTCTGGCTGGGCCGCCGGCACATCGTCGGCATCGAGCCGGGGCGGGCCCTCACCGTCACCGGCCGGATCGGTCTCCATGACGGCCGGCGCGTCCTCTACAACCCTCGTTACGAATTGATGCCATGAGCCAGGACCAGCCCCAGGGCCAGCAGCAGGACCAACACGCGGCGCGCGCCGACGTGACCACCGTCGAGGCGCTCGTGCGCAAGCAGCTCTCCGAGTCCCTCGGGGGACGACGGGGCATGGCCGAGGCGGCCGCGCCCACGATCCTCTTCACCGCCACCTGGCTCACGACCAAGGACCTTGGCCTCGCGCTCATCGTCTCGATCGGTGCTGCCGTCCTCCTCCTGGCGATCCGGGTGGTCCAGCGCTCGAGCGTGCAGTTCTGCGTCAACGCACTCGTCGGCATCGCGATCGGGTGGTTCTTCATCAACCGGGCAGCTGCCGCTGGTGGCACGGTCGACGAACAGGCGCTGGCGTACTTCCTTCCCGGCGTCCTCTACAACGCGGGGTACGCCGTCGTGCTCGCCCTGTCGTGCCTGACGCGCTGGCCGCTGGTCGGCTTCATGGTCGGCAGCGTGACCGGCGACCCGACCGCCTGGCGCAGCGACCGGCAGATCGTCCGGCTCACCAGCACCCTGACCTGGGTCCTGGCGGCCCCGTGCGTGCTGCGCGTGGTCGTGCAGGCGCCCATCTACATGGCCGGAACGTCAGGGGCCATGGACGCGGACGCGGCGGTGGCGACCCTGGGCCTGCTCAAGATCGGACTCGGCTGGCCGTTGCAGCTGGGCGCACTGGCCTTGATGGTCTGGCTGCTCGGGCGCAACCACACGCCTCTGGAGTCGCCGAGCACCCCTGCGTCGGAGACCACCGCCTGACACCTGCCGCCACCGGGACCATGCCCGTCACCGGGGCGCTGGACTGTTCGGGGCGCTGGACTGACCGGGGAGCTGGGCCCGGGTCAGCGGCCGGTCGCCCGAGGGGCGAGCAGCTGCTGGAGCTCGTCCTCGGAGTCCTCGCCGACGACGAAGAGGAGCTCGTCGCCCGACTCGATCGGCTGCTCGTCGTTGGGCGGGTAGACCTGTCCGTCGCGCAGGATCGTGACGAGCTGGCAGTTCTCCGGGAGCGGGACCAGACCGGCCTGCTTGCCCACGTAGGGGGAGTCGTCGGGGAGCGTCATCTCGACGAGGTTGGCGTTGCCCTTGCGGAAGGTGAAGAGCCGCACCAGGTCGCCGACCGTGACGGCCTCCTCGACCAGGGCCGACATGATTCGTGGGGTCGAGACGTTGACGTCGACGCCCCAGGCCTCGGTGAAGAGCCACTCGTTGTCCGGGTGGTTGACCCGGCCCACGGTGCGCGGCACCCCGAACTCGGTCTTGGCCAGCAGCGACGTGACCAGGTTGGCCTTGTCGTCACCGGTGGCGGCGATGACCACGTCGCAGGAGTCCAGCCCGGCCTCCTCGAGCGAGGAGAGCTCGCACGAGTCGGCCAGCAGCCAGCTGGCCTCGGGGACGCGCTCGGGCTTCACGGCGGTGGCAGCGCGGTCGATGAGCAGCACGTCGTGGCCGTTCTCGATGAGCTCACGGGCGATGGCGCGTCCTACGGCGCCGGCTCCGGCGATGGCGACTCGCATGTCAGTACTCCTCCTCAGGGCCCTGCTCGATCGCCCTGTAGGTCTCCGCGGCGGTCGCCTCGCGCATGACGAGGTGCAGGACGTCGCCCTCCTGGATCACGGACTCGCGGTTGGGCAGCATGCCCTCGCCGAGACGGTCGATCCAAGCGATCCGGCTGCGGGTCTGCATCTGGAAGACCACGGTGCGCTGGCCGATCCACTTCTCGGTCATGGGCACCTGGTCGAGCCGGATCGTGCCGGTCGGGTCACGGAAGTTGGGCTCCGCCCCGGCGGGCAGGATGCGCCGCATGATCTGGTCGGCCGTCCACCGCACCGTGGCGACGGTCGTGATGCCGAGACGCTGGTAGACCTCGGCGCGGCCGGGGTCGTAGATCCGGGCGACGACCTGCGGGATGCCGAAGGTCTCGCGGGCGACACGGGCCGCGATGATGTTGGAGTTGTCACCGCTCGAGACGGCGGCGAAGGCGTCAGCGCGGCGGACGCCCGCCTTCTCCAGCACGCCCTGGTCGAAGCCGACCCCGGTGATCTTGTCCCCGTTGAAGTCGGCGCCGAGGCGCCGGAACGCGTCCGGGTCGGTGTCGATCACCGAGACGGTGTGGTTACGGTCCTCGAGGCTGCGGGCCAGCGTGGAACCCACGCGTCCGCAGCCCATGATCACGACGTGCACGGCCACACGCTATACCCAGAATCCCCGGCCGGGTGCCCGACCGCCACCGATGGGTCTAGCCTTCATTCCCGTGGGTGTCGGAGATGTGTCGAAGCGGATCATTCTTGGCCGCAAGCTGCGTAGTTCCCAGCTGGGGGAGACGCTGCTGTCCAAGCGCATCGCGCTGCCCGTCTTCGCCAGTGACGCGCTCAGCTCGGTGGCCTACGCCCCGGACGAGATCTTCATCATGCTGTCGCTGGCCGGCGCCTCGGCGTACAGCATGTCCTGGCAGGTGGGGCTGGCCGTCGCGGTCGTCATGACCGCGGTGATCGCGTCCTACCGCCAGACCGTGCACGCCTACCCCAGCGGTGGCGGCGACTACGAGGTCGCCAAGGTCAACCTCGGGCGTACGGCCGGGGTCACGGTGGCCAGCGCGCTGCTGGTCGACTACGTGCTCACGGTGGCCGTCTCCATCAGCGCAGGAGCCCACTACGCCTCCTCGGCGGTGGGCTTCCTGGACGGGCACGAGACCACCTTCGCGGTGCTGACGATCGTGGTGCTGGCGGCGCTCAACCTGCGCGGCGTCCGCGAGTCCGGGATGTACTTCGCGGTGCCGACGTACGTCTTCATGGTCGCGATCCTCGGCATGTGCGCCTACGGACTGGTGCGCCTGCTCCAGGGCACGCTCCCGCAGGTGGAGAGCGCCGACCTGCGCATCGTGGAGGCGCCCGGCTACGAGGGCGAGCTGACGATGGTCGCGCTCCTCCTGCTGCTGGCGCGGGCGTTCTCCTCCGGCTGTGCGGCGCTCACCGGCGTCGAGGCGATCTCCAACGGGGTGCCGGCCTTCCGCAAGCCGAAGAGCAAGAACGCCGCCACCACCCTCTTCCTGCTCGGCCTGATCGCCATCTCGATGATGATGAGCGTCATCGTGCTGGCCAAGCAGATGGGCCTGCGCTACGTCGACCCCCTCGACCGCTCGCGCCTCCTCAACCCCGACGGCACACCCGCCGACACCTACGACCAGCACGCGGTGATCGCCCAGATCGCCCGCGGCATCTTCGACGAGTTCCCGCCGGGCTTCTACCTGGTCGTCGTGATCACCGGCGTCATCCTGGTGCTGGCCGCCAACACCGCCTTCAACGGCTTCCCGGTGCTGGGCTCGATCCTGGCCGAGGACGGCTACCTGCCCAAGGCACTCGGCTCGCGCGGTGACCGACTGGCCTACAGCAACGGCATCGTCTTCCTCGGGGCGATGTCGGTCGTGCTCGTGATCGCGTTCGACGCAGAGGTCACCCGCCTCATCCAGCTCTACATCGTGGGCGTCTTCGTCTCCTTCACGCTCAGCCAGCTCGGCATGGTGCGGCACTGGACCAGGCTGCTCGGCAGGGAGTCGGACCCCCAGGAGCGTGGACGCATGCAGCGTGCGCGGGTCATCAACGCCGTCGGCATGTCCTTCACCGGCGTGGTGCTGGTGGTCGTGCTGATCACCAAGTTCACCCACGGCGCGTGGATCACCGTGCTGGTCATGGCCGCCTTCTTCGTGCTGATGCGGGGGGTTCGCCGCCACTACGAGGAGGTGGCCCACGAGCTGGCCATCGACGAGCAGGACAAGGTGCTGCCGACCCGCGTCCACGCAATCGTGCTCGTCTCCAAGCTCCACAAGCCGACCCTGCGCGCCCTGGCCTACGCCAAGGCCAGCCGTCCCAACGTCCTCGAGGCGATCTACGTCGACACCGACCGGGCCACCACGCAGGCCCTGGTGAAGGCGTGGGAGGAGCGCAACTTCGACGTCCCGCTGAAGGTGCTCCACTCGCCCTACCGCGAGGTCACGCGTCCGATCGTGGAGTACGCCCAGGCGATCAGGCGGGCGAGCCCGCGAGGCGTGGTGGCGGTCTACATCCCCGAGTACGTGGTGGGCCGCTGGTGGGAGCAGCTCCTGCACAACCAGAGCGCCCTGCGGCTCAAGGGGCGCCTGCTCTTCTCGCCGGGCGTCATGGTGACATCGGTGCCCTACCAGCTCGAGTCGTCCCAGGTGGCGCGCGAGCGCGCGGCCCGTGACCAGGGCCGGGTGAAGGCCGGCGACCTGCGTCGCGGCCGGGTGGTCGACGACGACGACGGAAGCGGACAGGTGCACCGATGAGCAGGAACCCACGGCAGCGCAAGGTGCGAGGACGGTCGCGCGTGGGCGAGCGGTACGAGGCCTTGGTCGGTCCCGTCGCGCACGGCGGCCACTGCGTGGTCCGGGTGCCTGCAGGCGACCCGGACGACGAGACCGCGACCCGCGTCGTCTTCACCCGGCACACGCTGCCGGGGGAGGTGGTGGTCGTGCAGATCACCGAGGGCACCGACGGTGACCGCTTCTGGCGAGGCGACGCCGTCGAGGTCCTGGAGCCGTCGAGGGACCGCGTCACCCCGCCGTGCTCGTTCTCCGGCCCCGACCGCTGCGGCGGTTGCGACTTCCAGCACGTCTCGCTCCCTGCGCAACGTGACCTGAAGCTCGACGTCGTACGTGAGCAGATGGTGCGGCTGGCCAGGATGTCGCCGGAGGACCCGCTCCTGGCCGGTCTCGTGGTGGAACCCGTGCCGGGTGACGTCGACGGGTTGCGCTGGCGCACCCGTGGCCGGTTCGTCGACCTGGGCGACGGTCGGCGGGGGATGCGGAAGTTCCGGTCCACCGACGTCATCGAGGTGGACGACTGCCTGATCGAGTCGCTCGAGCCGGCCTCCCACACCGTCCACGGCGTCGCCTTCCAGGTGGCTCCCGGGGGTTTCTGGCAGGTGCACCCCGGAGCGCCGGAGGTGCTGGTCGACACCGTCCTGGAGATGCTGGACCCGCGTGCCGGCGAGGCCGTGCTCGACCTGTACGCCGGCGTCGGACTCTTCGGCCGGTTCCTGGCCGAGCGGGTGGGCGCCGAGGCGCGGCTGGTCGCGGTGGAGGGAAACTCCACCGCCGCCGGGCTCGCCAAGCGCAACCTGTCCGGACTGGCGAAGGTCCGGGTGAGCGCCGGCGACGTCGCAGGGGTGCTGGGGCGGGAGTACGACGAGCCCTTCGACCTGGTCGTGCTGGACCCGCCGCGCGAGGGCGCACGCCGTGCCGTGGTCGACCAGGTCGTCGACCGCGCACCGCGGGCGGTCGCGTACGTCGCGTGCGACCCGGCTGCGCTGGCCAGGGACGTGGCGCTCTTCGCCGAGCGCGGCTACCGGCTCACGGCGCTGCGCGCCTTCGACCTCTTCCCGATGACCCACCACGTGGAGTGCGTCGCCCTGCTCGAGCGCTGAGCGCACGCGACGGACTCCCTCTGGCCAAGGCCGACGTTGGGTGGTAAGTGGATGTCGTGTATCTTGACATCGAGAGATATTGCCTCGGCCCAGGCGCCAAAGTAAGGCAAGCCTTCCTTTTTCCGCACCCCCGGGCAGCGGCAAGATGGTCCGAGCGTGACAACCACAATCCCCGGTAGGAGATGCGACTGATGGCCAGTCAGGACAGCTTCGGTGCCAAGAGCACCCTGGACGTGGACGGGAAGTCCTACGAGATCTTCCGTCTGGACGCGGTGACGGGTGACGACGTCGACGTCAAGACCCTCCCGTTCTCCCTCAAGGTCCTCCTCGAGAACCTGCTTCGCACCGAAGACGGTGCCAACATCACCGCGGACGACATCCGCGCGCTCGCCGGCTGGGACGCCGACGCCGAGCCCGACAAGGAGATCCAGTTCACGCCTGCCCGCGTGATCATGCAGGACTTCACCGGCGTTCCCTGCGTCGTCGACCTCGCCACCATGCGTGAGGCGATGGCCGACCTGGGTGGCGACCCGGCCAAGATCAACCCGCTCGCGCCGGCCGAGATGGTCATCGACCACTCCGTCATCGCTGACGTCTTCGGCACCCCGGACGCCTTCGAGCGCAACGTCGAGATCGAGTACGAGCGCAACCGCGAGCGCTACCAGTTCCTGCGCTGGGGCCAGGGCGCCTTCGACGACTTCAAGGTCGTCCCCCCGGGCACCGGCATCGTGCACCAGGTCAACATCGAGCACCTCGCCCGCACCGTCTTCACCCGTGAGGTCGAGGGCGAGCTGCAGGCCTACCCCGACACCTGCGTCGGCACCGACTCGCACACCACCATGGTCAACGGCATCGGCGTCGTCGGCTGGGGCGTCGGCGGCATCGAGGCCGAGGCAGCCATGCTCGGCCAGCCGGTCTCCATGCTGATCCCGCGCGTCGTCGGCTTCAAGCTGTCCGGCGACCTGCCCGAGGGCTCCACCGCCACCGACCTGGTGCTCACCATCACCGAGATGCTGCGCAAGCACGGTGTGGTCGGCAAGTTCGTGGAGTTCTACGGCCCGGGCGTCTCCGCCCTCCCGCTGGCCAACCGCGCCACCATCGGCAACATGTCGCCGGAGTTCGGCTCCACGATCGCGGTCTTCCCGATCGACGAGGAGACCGTCACCTACCTGCGCCTCACCGGCCGCTCGGAGGAGCAGATCGCGCTCGTCGAGACGTACGCCAAGGAGCAGGGCCTCTGGCACGACCCGGCCGCCGAGCCGCGCTTCTCGGAGAAGCTCGAGCTCGACCTCTCCACCGTCGTCCCCTCCATCGCCGGCCCGAAGCGTCCCCAGGACCGCATCCAGGTCACCGACGCGAAGCAGTCCTTCCGGGGCGCGCTCGCCGACTACGTCACCGAGGGTGAGCAGGAGACCAGCGGCTACGACGAAGAGGTCGAGGACTCGTTCCCGGCCTCCGACCCGCCCAGCCACAACGGCAACGGCTCCGAGCGCCCCACCGACCACCTGTCGGCAGCGCCCAAGGACGGCGGTCGTCCCAGCAACCCGGTCGAGGTCACCCTCGAGGACGGCACGAAGTTCACCCTGGACCACGGTGCGGTGACGATCGCCTCGATCACCTCCTGCACCAACACGTCCAACCCGTCGGTGATGATCGGTGCCGCCCTGCTGGCGAAGAAGGCGGTCGAGAAGGGCCTGTCGCGCAAGCCGTGGGTCAAGACCACCCTCGCGCCCGGCTCCAAGGTCGTCTCGGACTACTACGAGAAGGCCGGCCTCACGCCCTACCTGGAGAAGCTCGGCTTCAACTTGGTCGGCTACGGCTGCGTGACCTGCATCGGCAACTCCGGTCCCCTCATCCCCGAGGTCTCGGCCGCGGTCAACGAGAAGGACCTCTCGGTCGTCTCGGTGCTCTCGGGCAACCGCAACTTCGAGGGTCGGATCAACCCCGACATCAAGATGAACTACCTGGCGTCGCCGCCGCTGGTCGTGGCCTACGCCCTGGCCGGTTCGATGGACGTCGACCTCTACGGTGACCCGCTGGGTCAGGACGCCGAGGGCAACGACGTCTTCCTCAAGGACATCTGGCCCTCGCCGGCCGAGGTCGAGGAGACCATCCGCGGAGCGATCAACTCCGACATGTTCGACGAGTCCTACGCCGACGTCTTCGCGGGCGACGAGCGCTGGCGCTCGCTGCCCACCCCGGAGGGTGACACCTTCGAGTGGGACAGCGAGTCGACCTACGTCCGCAAGCCCCCGTACTTCGACGGCATGCCGGCCGAGCCCACGCCCGTCAACGACATCGACGGCGCCCGGGTGCTGCTCAAGCTCGGCGACTCGGTCACCACCGACCACATCAGCCCTGCTGGTGCGATCAAGAAGGACTCGCCCGCGGGCAAGTACCTGGCCGAGAACGGTGTCGACCAGCGTGACTTCAACTCCTACGGCTCGCGCCGTGGAAACCACGAGGTCATGATCCGCGGCACGTTCGCCAACATCCGTCTGCGCAACCAGATCGCGCCCGGCACCGAGGGCGGCTTCACCCGCGACTTCACCGCGGCCGACAACGCGGCCGACGCCCCGGTCACCACCGTGTACGACGCCTCGGTCAACTACCAGGCCGCCGGCATCCCGCTGGTCGTCCTGGCGGGCAAGGAGTACGGTTCCGGCTCCTCGCGTGACTGGGCCGCCAAGGGCACCTCGCTGCTGGGCGTCAAGGCCGCCATCGCCGAGTCGTACGAGCGCATCCACCGCTCGAACCTCATCGGCATGGGTGTCATCCCGCTGCAGTTCCCGGCCGGCGAGAGCGCCGACAGCCTCGGCCTGACCGGTGAGGAGACCTTCTCCTTCTCCGGCATCACCGAGCTCAACGAGGGTCGCATCCCCAGGACCGTCAAGGTCACCGCCACCAAGGCCGACGGCTCCGTCGTCGAGTTCGACGGCGTGGTCCGCATCGACACCCCCGGTGAGGCGAACTACTACCGCAACGGCGGCATCATGCAGTACGTGCTGCGCAACCTGCTCAAGGGCTGAACCCAGCGCTGAGTCGGCTGTCACCAGCCTCCCGAACCCCCGTCCCGCACTCGCGGGGCGGGGGTTCGTGCATGCTCCCTGACGACGTCGAGAGAAATAGTTGCGTCCGCCACCCAACCTCCCGCCGGATGCAGGCGTACTCCTGTGTGAACATCACTCACCGAGGGGGAGACATGACCACCAGGGCGGACCTGCAGAGGGAGCTCGGCCGGCTCAGTGCCGACGAGGTCGACACTGCCATTCCGGTGCCGGAGGCACTGTGGACGCGAGGGCGTCGTTGGCAGCGACGTCGCCTGGGTCGGGCCATCGTGACGGTCGCGTGCGTGGCTGCGTTCACTGCTGGCCTGGCGGGTGCGGTCCTGCCTTTCGTTCCGGGTGTTCCGGGCACCAGCGACGCTGCCAGCAGTGGCATCGCTCCACGGATCCCCGACCGAGTGCACGCTCCACCCCTGTGGGCCGCCTCGGTGAGCGGTACCGCGCTGGTCGCGGTGACGGAGGCGGAGAGGGGGACATGGGTGGGCCGGGAGCCGGCGCTGGCGGTGATCACCGCAGCCGGGGCGTACGGCTACCTCGACCTCCCCGACCGCTCGGAGGGCTTCGCCCTCTCACCGGACGGTGAGCGGCTCGCGTACTGGACCGCGGGAACTCCGAGCGGGGACCCGCAGACCAACGACGCACAGAGCAAGGTCACCACGGGCCTGGCAGTGCGAACGCTGCGCACGGGTGTGGAGCAGCGTCACGAGGTCCCGACGGTCCACGGCCTCGACCCCGGTTCGTTGGCGTGGCTGGATGACACCACCGTGGTCTTCGAGTACGGACAGAACATCGTGGGCGACAGCGCCCCCTCGGCCGAGCAAGGGGGCTCGAACGAACACGGCGGATGGTGGTGGCGCCTGGCCGCCGATGAGCCGGAGCCCTGGCCCTGGGGTGACGAGGACGTGGTGGACCCGCTGTTCTGGGGTGTGAACGAGGGCGCCGCCATCGGCACCAGCTCAGGTGAGGCGTTGACCTTGGTGGACCCGGGTGTCCGCCTCCGCGAGGGTCTCGCTGCCCGAGCGAGCGGGGGCGGCGCCTCGCACATGGCTCCGACCGTGGCATGGGGTGGGGACGGGCAAGTGGCACTGCTGGGCGAGGAAGGCGGCTCGGAGACCCCGGCGCAGGTGCGCACCGGGCGCCTCGCCGTGGAGGGTGGGGATGCCCGGCTGGTCGACCTGACCCTGATCCCCGGCGGGGAGGTCGCCAATGGGCTCCTGGGGTGGCGCGACGGCGACCTGCTCGTGGTCGTGCTCGGTGACGATCCGCACATCGCGACCGTCGATGTGGAGACCGGCAACCGACGCGTGCTCGTGTCGTGGGACGTCGATGAGCACGACCGCGGTGCTGCGTGGCGCTTCGCCCGCGGTGTGCTGGAGACCGGTGAGGTGGTCCCGGCAACGGCGCCCAGGGATCCGGACGACCCTCGTGCGGTGGGCGGGGTGCTCTCGGTCGGGCTTGTCGGCGTGCTCGGCTGGTCGGCGTTGAGGAGGCGTCGTGACCGCCCCTGACACGTTCTCGGAGTTCGTGGCATCGCGCTACCCGGCCCTGGTGCGCACCGCGCGCCTGCTGGTCGCCGACGCCCATGCCGCCGAGGACCTGGTTCAGGAGACGCTGGCTCGATGCGTGCCGGCGTGGAGCCGGATCGAGGGCAACCCGGAGGCGTACGTACGGACCGTGATGGTGCGCCAGAACATCTCACGCTGGCGTCGTCGCCGGGTGGGCGAGACGACGGTCGCGGTGGTGCCTGACGTGGCGGTGCGCGACGGCGACGTCGCGGAGCAGGACGAGCTCAGGCGAGCCCTGGCGGCGCTGCCCGCCCGGCAGCGGGCCGTGGTCGTCCTGCGCTACGTCGAGGACCGTCCCGAGCGGGAGGTCGCCGACGTGCTGGGGTGCAGCCTCGGGACCGTGAAGTCGCAGGCGCACGCCGGGCTCGCGAAGCTGCGTACGTTCCTGGCCGAGCACGAGGTCGACGCTTCGCCGGAGCCCGCGGCTAGCCTGTTCCCATGATCGTCGCCTTCGGCATCAGCCCCGCCGCCGAGGACGACGACAGAGTGGTGGTCGCCGCGACTGCCCCATCGACTTCGAGGAGATTGCACTGATGCTGGTTGCGTTCTCGGTGGCGCCGAGCGGAACGGGACGTGAGGACGCTTCGGTGTCCGACGCTGTGGCGGCCGCGGTGGAGGTCGTGCGTGAGTCGGGACTGCCGAACCGCACCGACGCCATGTTCACGACGATCGAAGGACCGGACTGGGACACGGTCATGGACGTCGTGAAGCGCGCGACGGAGGCGGTGGCGCCGTTCGGCTCCCGCGTCTCCCTGGTGCTGAAGGCGGACATCCGTCCTGGCTACGAGGGTGAGCTCGACGCCAAGGTGGCGCGGGTGGAGTCGGCGCTCGAGCGGCAGCTCCAGGGTGGTGAGTCATGAGCCTGAAGATTGAGCACGTCACCTTCAACTCCACCGACGCGCGGAGCTTGGCCGACTGGTGGGCCTCGGCGCTGGGCGGCACCGTCGTAGACCTCCACGACGGTGGGTTCGTCACGGTGCGTCTGGATGACGGCTTCGTCGTGGCCGTGCAGCAGGTGGGAGACCCGACGCCGGGCACGAGGCGGCTGCACCTCGACCTGGTTGCCGACGACCTCGATGCCGAGGCCGAGCGACTGGTGGAGCTCGGTGCCCGAGTGCACCAGCGCAACGGAGAGCCCGGCGGCTTCCGGTGGATCGTCTTCACCGACCCCGACGGCAACGAGTTCTGCGTCGCCTCGGGCGACTGACCGCTTCCTTGACGTTCCTGGCCTGCTGAGATGTCTGGTCCAGGGCAGCCTGGGTGTGGAAGGTGGGCCGGGACGGCGCTGGGGTGGTGCCACACTGTGCCCCATGGGACTGAGGAGGAGCACCACCGGCGTGAAGGTGCGCACTGGCCGGGTGACCGATGCTGCTGCCGTCCGCGCGTTGGTGGAGGCGACGTTCGGCCCTGAGGAGGGGCGCACCTTCAACTCCGCCGTCTCCGAGCTGGACGCCCGTGGCCTGTCCCAGGCGTTCTTCGTCGCCCTCGTCGAGGAGAAGGGCGCCGAGAAGGTGGTCGGTGTCGTCGGACTGAGCCGTGCCTGGCTCGATGCCAGGCGCCGTCTCGTCGACGTGCTGGTGCTGAGTCCGCTCGCTGTCCACCCCGACCACCAGGGGCAGGGGGTCGGCGCTGCCCTGCTGCGGGCGAGCACGGCCTACGGCGACGAGGTGGGGGCGCCGATGATCGCCCTCGAGGGCAGTCCCGGCTACTACGGCCGACGGGGCTGGTTCGAGGGAGCGACGCGCGGGGTCGAACGTCCGTCCGACCGCATCCCGGAGGCCGCCTTCCAGGTGCGCCTTCTGAAGGCCTACGACTCCTGGATGACCGGCCGACTGGTCTATCCCGACACCTGGTGGCGCCACGACGTCGTCGGCCTGCGGGATCCCCACCTGGCCGAGGCCGAGGCAGCGCTGGACCCCCACTCCTGACGTGTTCGAACAGGTGTTCGAGTACGATGGCTGAGTGTCACGTCATGTCGCTCCACCCGGTTGGCCCTCCGAGGTCCGGCCGCCCGATGCCCCGGACTGGGAGGCCACTGCGGTCAACTGGCTCCTGGACCTCTGTCCGCCCGAGTACCGCCGCTACCAGGGGCTGCGTCGGCACGCCGTGGTGCTGGCCCGCTTCGCCGTGATCCACGTCGAGGCCGACCAGGCAGCGGTGCGGCGCGGCCTCAGCGGGATCCGGGTCGACCTGCGTGACGTGGCCACGGACGCCGTCGTGGAGGCTGCCGTCCAGACCTTCCTGATCGAGGACGCTCGACTGGCCACCGTGCGCCGGGCGGTGGGCCTGGTGGAGGAGGCGCTGCGCGGCCGCCGCTACGTCGCGCGACTGTGAGGCCGTACGAAGCTCGCCGTACTCCACCGCGCTAGGTTCGCCCCATGGTCGACTTCGCCTGCACCGCCCTCGTCGACCCGCGGGGATGGGTGCTCATGCAGCAGCGTGACGAGCTCACCGAGCGCTGGCCCGGTCAGTGGTGCTTCCCCGGCGGCCGCGCTGAGCCCGGCGAGTCCGGTCGTGACTGTGCGGCGCGGGAGCTCGCCGAGGAGACCGGCGTACGCCTGCCGCCCGAGCAGCTGACCAGCCTTGGCGAGCAGCAGCTGGTCGTGCCGGGGGTCGGGGAGTGGACGTGGGAGTTCTTCGCCGCCCGCACAGACCTGGGGCAGTCGGAGATCGAGTGCCACGAGGGCCTGCAGATGCTCTTCCGCGACCTCGACGACCTGGACCTCACCGACGTCGTCGTCAGCGCGGTCGACGTGCTGGGTCTCCTGCGCGACTGGGTCGCGCGCACTCCCGCGACGCTGGGGGAGAAGCGGTTCGCCGGCGTCCTCCTGCGCGACCGTCGTGGGTGGATCCTCCTGCAGGAGCGCGACGAGCACGCCCCGATCGATCCGGACGCCTGGGGTCTCCCAGGGGGCCACGTGGAGCCCGGCGAGAGCTTTGCGCAGGCGGCCCCCCGGGAGCTCGAGGAGGAGACCGGCCTCGTCCTCCCGGCAGGGCACCTGCAGCTGTGGCGTGACTTCGTCGTCGACCACCGTCGGTCCCACGGCACCTGGGACCGGATGCAGGTCTTCGTGGCCGATGTCGACCTCGCTGATGACGACGTCGAGTGCCACGAGGGGCGGAGGATCGTCTTCGTCGCCCCTGACGAGATCGCGACGTTGCCGCTCACGCGAGCGGCCGAGCAGATCCTCCCGGCCTTCCTGCGTGAGCAGGCGGCGGGTGACGTCGTAGGGTGAGCCACATGAGCATTCCCACCGCACCCCTGGTTGCCGTCGGACTCGTGGGTGGCTCCGCCGCCGCCCGCTTCAGCGGAAAGCGTCCCCTCGGCGGGGCTGTCCTCGCCGTGGCGGGAGCCGCTGCCGCCAAGGAGTGGGCCACCAAGGTCGGACCCGTGGGCGCCGCTGCGCTCACGGCCGTCTACGTCGGTGCCTTCGGGGCGTCCCACCCGTTGGCGAAGAAGATCGGCGCCTGGCCCTCGGTCGGCGTCGTCACCGCCGTGGCCACCGCGGCTGCGGTCGCCGCCGACGTCAAGGGACGCTGACGTCCGACCTGCCCCGGCAGGTCTCATCTCGGGAGGCAGCATGACCACGCTCCACCACGACCAGGTCGCTGAGGCCGGCCTCGCTGACTGGCGGTTCCTCCAGGGGGCGCTGCACACGCGGTTCCTCACGGGTGACTTCGCGACCGGGCTCGACCTGGTCAACAGGATCGGCGCCATGGCCGAGGAGATGGACCACCACCCCGACCTCGACCTGCGCTACGGCAACCTCGGCGTGAGGCTGCTCAGCCACGACGCGGGCGGTGTCACCGGGCGGGACGTACGCCTGGCGCGCAGGATCAGCCACGCCGCGGCCGAGCTGGCCGTCCTGGCCGACACGGCCGGCCTGTCGGTGACCGAGCTCGCCCTCGACACCCCCGACGCCGAGCGCGTACGCCCGTTCTGGGCAGCGGTGCTGGACACGACCGACGAGGGGGAGGACGAGGTCGCCAGCGACACAGGTTCGATGCCCCTCCTGTGGTTCCAGAGCAGCGACAGCGAGGAACCGCGCCAGCGCTTCCACCTCGACCTCGTGCTGCCGCCCGAGCAGGCCGGGCCGCGCATCGAGGCGGCGCTCGCGGCCGGGGGGACGCTGGTCAGCGACGCCGACGCGCCGAGCTTCACCGTGCTCGCCGACGCCGACGGCAACCGCGTCTGCATCTGCACCCCGCTGGACGGCGAGGACTGATGGACCGCTGGCCCGATCACCTAGACTTGTCCCTTCATCGTGGGCCGGTACGACGTCGTGCCGCCACCCCGCGCTGAACCACTGCCACACACCGGAAAGCGGAGGACCATGGGTCACCTGGACTCGATCGCCACGCCACGCGACCTGCGGGGCCTCAGCGACGACCAGCTCGAGGAACTGGCTCAGGAGATCCGGCAGCTGCTGGTCTCCACCTGTGCCGTCACCGGCGGCCACCTCGGTCCCAACCTCGGCGTCGTCGAGCTGACGCTGGCGATCCACCGCACCTTCGACTCGCCGCGTGATCGCATCGTGCTCGACACCGGTCACCAGTCCTACGTGCACAAGATGCTCACCGGGCGCGCGGGTGACTTCGCCACGCTGCGCCAGGAGGGTGGGCTCAGTGGTTACCCGAGTCGTGCCGAGTCCGAGCACGACATCGTCGAGAACTCCCACGCCTCCACCGCACTGAGCTACGCCGACGGCCTCGCCAAGGCGTACGCGATCAAGGGCGAGGACCGTCACGTCGTCGCCGTCATCGGCGACGGCGCCCTCACCGGCGGCATGGCCTGGGAGGCCCTGAACAACATCGCCGTGGCCCAGGACAGCCGACTCGTCATTGTCGTCAACGACAACGAGCGCTCCTACACCCCGACCGTCGGTGGTCTCGCCAACGCGCTGACCACCCTGCGCACCAGCCCGCGCTACGAGCAGTTGCTCGACGTCGTGAAGCGTCGGCTCAACGCCGTGCCCGGGGTCGGGCCGGCGGCGTACGACGCGTTGCACGCCATGAAGAAGGGCATGAAGGACGCGATCGCGCCCCAGGGGCTCTTCGAGGACCTCGGCCTGAAGTACGTCGGTCCCGTCGACGGGCACGACCGTGCGGCGCTCGAGCACGCCCTCTCGGCGGCCAAGAAGTTCAACGGCCCGGTGATCGTGCACGCGCTGACCAAGAAGGGCTACGGCTACACCGCCGCCGAGGAGCACGTCGCGGACCAGTTCCACGCTCCGCGCCCGTTCGACATCCTCACCGGTGAGGAGCACCCCACCGGTCGCATCTGGACCGACCACTTCTCCGACGCCATGGTGAAGCTGGGCGAACGCCGCTCCGACGTCGTCGGCATCACCGCCGCCATGATGCACCCGGTCGGCCTCGACGCCTTCGAGCGGCGCTTCCCGAAGCGGACCTTCGACGTGGGCATCGCGGAGCAGCACGCCGTGACCTCCGCAGCCGGACTGGCGATGGGTGGTCTCCACCCCGTCTTCGCCGTCTACGCCACGTTCCTCAACCGTGCCTTCGACCAGGTCCTCATGGACGTCGCCCTGCACCAGTGCGGCGTGACCTTCGTGCTGGACCGCTCGGGCGTCACCGGTGACGACGGCGCCAGCCACAACGGCATGTGGGACATGTCGATCCTCCAGGTCGTCCCGGGCCTCCAGCTCGCGGCACCCCGTGACGCCACGCGCCTGACCGAGCTCCTCGACGAGGCCGTCGACGTCGACGACGCTCCGACGGTGGTGCGCTTCCCCAAGGGCCCGCCGCCGGCCGACATGGAGGCCGTGGGCCGCATGGGCCGCGCCGACGTCATGGTGCGTGAGGGGGACAAGGACGTCCTGATCGTCGCCGTCGGTTCGATGGTCGCCACGGCGCTCGAGGTGGCCGACCGGCTGCTCGCCCAGGGCATCGGCGTCACGGTGGTCGACCCCCGGTGGGTGAAGCCGGTCGACCCCGCGATCGTCGCCGCTGCCGGCGAGCACCGCCTCGTCGTCAGCGTCGAGGACAACGGGATCATCGGTGGGTGCGGATCGGTGCTGCTGCAGACGCTCAACGAGGCCGGGGTCACCACCCCGGTACGGCTGCACGGCATCCCGCAGCAGTTCCTGGACCACGCCAAACGTCCGGTGATCCTCACCCGCTGTGGGCTGGACGCCCAGTCGCTCGCCCGCTCGATCGTCGAGGACATCACGGCCACCGAGGCCGGGCAGCCACTCGTCGACGTCACCCAGAGCGCATGAGGACGCGCTCGACCTCATGAGCCTCCTGCTCAACAGCCTCCTGCGCACCAAGAGCGTCGAGCAGTCGATCGCCGAGACCGACGAGCCCGAGCACCGGCTGAAGAAGAGCCTCAGCGCCCTCGACCTGACGGTCTTCGGCGTGGGCGTCATCGTCGGCGCCGGGATCTTCGTCTACACCGGCACGGTGGCGGCGCAGAACTCCGGACCGGCCATCTCCATCTCGTTCCTGGTCGCCGGTCTGGCCTGTGCGCTCGCCGCCCTCTGCTACGCGGAGTTCGCCTCGACGCTGCCCGTGGCTGGCAGCGCCTACACGTTCTCGTACGCGACCTTCGGTGAGTTCATCGCGTGGTTGATCGGCTGGGACCTCGTCCTGGAGTTCACGGTGGGCGGGGCGGCCCTGGCCTCTAGCTTCTCCGGCTACTTGCAGAGCCTGCTGGCCGACACCCCCTTCGAGGTGCCCACCGCGTTGGCGTCGTCGACCCACGGGGTCGTCAACCTGCCCGCCATGCTGATCGCCCTCCTCGTGACGGCGGTGCTCGCGCGCGGGATCAAGCTGGCCAGCGTCGTCAACCAGGTGGTCACCGGCCTCAAGCTCGCCGTCGTGGCCCTGGTCATCGTGATGGGGGTGTCCTACGTCAAGGTCTCCAACTGGGTGCCGTTCGTGCCGGAGAGCAAGAGTGTGCCTGCCGGTGACGCCTCCTTCTGGAGCTCGCCGCTGATCAGCTCACTCTTCGGCCTCGAGCCCGCCGTCTACGGCTGGGCAGGCGTGATGGCCGGAGCCGCCGTGGTCTTCTTCGCCTTCCTCGGCTTCGACGTCGTGGCCACCGTGGCGGAGGAGACGCGCAACCCGCAGCGCGACGTGCCGCGGGGCATCCTCTTCTCGCTGGCGATCGTGACCGCGCTCTACGTCGCGGTGAGCCTCGTCATCACGGGCATGCAGAAGTACACCGACATCGACCCCGAGGACTCCGCGCCCCTGGCCACGGCCTTCCGGGCGGTGGGTCAGGACTGGGTCGGCACCGCGATCGCGATCGGTGCCACGATCGGGCTCACGGTGGTCACGATGACCCTGGTCATGGGGCAGACCCGCGTGGGCTTCGCCATGGCGCGTGACGGCCTGCTGCCGCGATGGCTGGCGAAGGTCCACCCCGAGTACCGCACCCCGTCGCGGATCACCCTGATCAGCGGCGCGGGCGTGGCCCTGCTCGCCGGCTTCGTGGACTTCGAGACGCTCGGCCACCTCGTCAGCATCGGCACGCTCTTCGCGTTCATCCTCGTCGCCGTGGGCGTGCTCGTGCTGCGGCGTACGCGTCCTGACCTGCAGCGCGGCTTCCGGGTGCCGGGCGTCACGGTGGTCGCGCCGCTCTCGGTGCTCCTGAGCTTCTACCTGATGCTCAACCTGGTGGGGGAGACCTGGATGAGGTTCCTGGCCTGGATGGCGATCGGCATCGTCGTCTACTTCGCCTACGGCCGTCGCCACTCCCGGTTGGGGCAGCGACTGGCGGCCGAGGCCCGCGAGGCCCGCGAGGCCGGCACGCCGGCGTCCTGACAGGCGTACGCCCCGGCCCGCGGTGCGCGGACGGGGCGTACGTGCGGTGGTCGGCTCAGCCGTCCATCGGCTCCCCGAAGGAGAGCACCAGGCCGTCGTCGAAGCTGCCGATCTGGGGCGCCGCGACCGTGCAGTCCCCGCCGACCTCGCACTCGAGGATGTCCACCGAGGCGTTCGCGTAGGGCGGGTTCATGCCGATCATCAGGTAGGTGTCGGCGTCTAGCCACCGGTAGCCCACCACGAACTCGTAACCGGGCACGGTGACGTTCTCGTGGCTGCCGGTGGCGACGTCGAAGAGGGCGAAGACGTCCGGGTCGGTCTCGCCCAGGAGACGCGTCCCGTCGTCGGAGAGGTCGAGCATGTTCCAGGCTGCGATCTCGCCGCCCTCACCGACGGTGCGCGTCACCCGGCTGACCACGTCTCCCGACTCGGGGGACGGCTGGGCGCGGTAGGCGACCAAGCCCTGCTCCACGTCGGCCAGCTCCAGGTCGCCGGTCCAGGGCATGAGCACGGTGGACTCCTGCTCCGTGGTGTCCCACTGCACGACGTCACGACCGTCGCGGGCATAGACCACCTCGTCGTCCAGGGCGTAGACGTCGACGGCGTCCGGCCCTGCGGACGCCGGCAGCGCCACCACCGAGCCCTCGGTCTGGTCGAGGAGTGCGAGCTCGGCGCCGTTGTCGGTGGGCTGTGCCCACGCCGCCCTCGGGCCGTCTGCCGTGAGGCGAGGCTCCTCGGGGTCGATGCTCCCGACCTTGAACGGCCGCTCGTCACCGGTGGCCGACCAGACGTCGCCCTTGCGGTCGGCGTAGACCACGCCCTCAGTCGTCTGGACGAAGGCGTGCACCTCGGTCGGCACGGTGAAGTCGCGACCCGCGACGTGGAAGGAAGTGCCGACAGCGTAGGCAGGGCTGCGGTCGGCGAAGGCGCCGGCGAAGGAGAACTGTGACCCTGGCGTGCGTCCCGGGCCGTTGCCGGGGCCGAGCTGCGGAAGAGCGACGGCTCCCAGCAGCACGGCCGCGGTGGCGGTGGCCATCCCCGCCCCGGCCAGGGCGCGTCGACGACGTACGAGGCGCTCACCGGTCGAGACCACGGCGTCGAGGTCGACGACGGGCGGCGACAGTCGGTCGGCACGGTCGTGCATGAGGTCGGACAGTCGAGGGGCCATCAGAGTGTCTCCATCAGGACGGGAAGTTCGAGCTCGGGGGAGTGGCCCTGCTCGGCGAGCACGGACCGGAGGCGGCGCAGGCCGGCGGAGACCTGGCTCTTGACGGTGCCGACGGCGCAACCCATGACCTCGGCAGTGGCGGCCTCGGAGAGGTCGTCGTAGAAGCGGCAGACGATCGCGGCGCGCTGCCTCGGCGGCAGTTCCTGGAGCGCCCGCCAGAGCCAGTCGCGCTCGGTGACGGCCGCCTCGTGCCCGTCGCCGGCCGTGTCGGGGAGGGTCTCGGCCGGACGCTCGGAGCTCCACGCCCGCTTGCGGTACCAGGAGATCGCCGTGGTGGTGATCGCCTTGCGGGCGTACGCCTCGACCCGGCTGCGGTCGCGCAACCGCGGCCATGCCACGTACGTCTTGGTGAGGGCCTCCTGGAGGAGGTCCTGCGCCAGCCCGCGTTCACCGACCATCAGGTAGGCGGTGCGGTGGAGCGCCGGGGAGCGGTGGGCGACGAACTCGGCGAACTCATCGATGTCGCGCGAGGGCATGGCCACCTCCTGCGCTGCTCGGGTGCCCGGTCGGGGCCATGGGTGTCTTCACGTCCCTACCGACGTGATGGGACGTCGATCAGGTTCGGAGGACTGGGCAGAATCTTTGCGCGTCCAACCCTGCGCCGGGCGGGAACCGGCGATCAGGGGAGGGCCCGTGGCGGAGAAATGCCACGAGGGCGCCCGGCCAACTGGCCGGACGCCCTCGCGTCGTACTGCGTGAAACTCGTACTGCGTGAACTTGTACTGCGTGAACTACGTGCGGATCAGTGGAACCGCTTGCCGTTGACCTTCTCCGAGATGCCGGAGGAGTCGAGCAGCATGGTCAGGCCACCGTTCCAGAAGGAGAAGCCGGCGCCGGTGATCATGGCGAGGTCGATGTCCTCGGCAGCCACGGCGACACCCTCGTCGAGCATCAGCTTGACCTCCTCGGCGAGCCCGGAGAGAGCCTTCTCGCGCAGCTCCTCCTTGGTCAGCTCGACCGGCTCGGGCGGAGCCACCTGGAGCGCCTTCACCTTCGGGTCGATGGTGAGGTCGGGCAGGTAGAAGGAGGAGATCTTCTCCTCGACGACCTTCTCCAGCAGCGGCGACACGTAGAAGCGCTCGGGGAACGCCTTCACCAGGGTCTCGTTGTTGTGGAGCGCGATGGCCGGACCCACGAGGCCGAGCAGCATGAACGGCGGCATCGGGGCGACACCGGCGAACGCAGCGTCGGCGGTCTCGATCGGGGTGCCGGCATCGACCGCCTTCGCGACCTCGCCCAGGAAGCGACCCAGGAGACGGTTCACGATGAACGACGGGCTGTCGGAGACCAGGATGGTGGTCTTCTTCAGGCCCTTGCCGGTGGCGAAGGCCGTGGCGAGGGTGGCGTCGTCGGTCTGCTCGCCCTTGACGATCTCGAGCAGCGGCATGATCGCGACCGGGTTGAAGAAGTGGAAGCCCACGACCCGCTCCGGGTGCTCCAGCTCGGAAGCCATCTCGGTGATCGACAGCGACGAGGTGTTCGTGGCCAGGATGCACTCCGGGCTGACGACCTTCTCGACGTCCGCGAAGACGGACTTCTTGACCGACATCTCCTCGAAGACGGCCTCGATGACGAAGTCGGCGCCGGCGAAGGCGGTGGCCTTGTCGGCCGAGCCGGTCACCAGCGACTTGAGGCGGTTGGCCTTGTCGGAGTTGATGCGGCCCTTGGCCAGCAGCTTCTCGACCTCGTTGTGCACGTAGGAGACACCCTTCTGGGCGCGCTCCTCGTCGAGGTCGGTGAGCACGACCGGCACCTGCAGGCGACGGGCGAAGAGCAGCGCCATCTGCGAGGCCATCAGGCCCGCGCCGACGATGCCGACCTTGGTGACCTTGCGCGCCAGCGACTTGTCCGGTGCGCCGGCGGGACGCTTGGCGCGCTTCTGCACGAGGTCGAACGCGTAGAGGCTGGCGCGCAGCTCAGGCGTCTGCGACATGGCCTCCAGTGCTGCGTCCTCGGCGGCGAAGCCCTCCTCGCGGGTGGCGGTGCGGGCGTTGGCGATCAGCTCGACGATCTTGCGCGCGGCGGGGGAGGCGCCACCGGTGCGGGCCAGGACGATGCCTTCGGCACGGTCGATGGCGGCATCCCAGCCGGCGCCCCGGTCGATCTCGGGACGCTCGACCACGACCTTGCCGGTGAGCACGTCAGCGGCCCAGCGCAGCGAGGACTCGAGGTAGTTCACGCCGCCGAAGACTGCGTCGGCCAGGCCGAGCTCGAAGGCCTTCTTGCCGCCCACGGTCTTGCCGTTGTTGAGCGGGTTCTCCAACGCCACGGTGACGGCCTTGTCGGCACCGATGAGGTTGGGGACCAGCCACGCGCCACCCCAGCCGGGGACCAGGCCGAGCATGGCCTCGGGCAGGCCGAGTGCGGGGGCGCTGTCCTGCACGGTGCGGTAGTCGCAGTGCAGACCGACCTCGAGGCCACCGCCGAGGGCGAGGCCGTTGATGAAGCCGAAGGAGGGCTTGGTGCCGTGCAGCTTGCCGAAGACGGCGTGGCCGAGCTCGGCGATCGTACGCACGCCCGACGGCCCGGAGGAGGCCACCGAGGTCAGGTCGGCGCCGGCAGCAAGGATGAACGGCTTGCCGGTGACGCCGATGGCGACGATCTCGTCGTCGGCCAGGGCGGCGTCGATCGCGGTGTTGAGGGAGATCAGACCCTTGAAACCGAAGGTGTTCGGCCGGGTGTGGTCGTGGCCGTTGTCCAGGGTGATGAGGCCCATGACCCCGGCGCCGCCGGGCAGCGTCACCTTGCGCAGCTTGGCCTCGGTGACGACCTCGGCGTCGGAGGCGAGCGCGGTCGCCTTCTCGAGCAGTGCGTTCACGTCGTACATCAGGCGGACTCTCCGTTCCAGTGCGGGTTCTCCCAGACGACCGTTCCACCCATGCCGATGCCGATGCACATGGTGGTGAGGCCGTAACGGACCTCCGGCTTCTCCTCGAAGGTGCGGGCCAGCTGGTTCATCAGGCGGACGCCCGAGGAGGCGAGCGGGTGACCCATGGCGATCGCGCCGCCGTAGGGGTTGACGCGAGCGTCGTCGTCGGCGATGCCGAAGTGCTCGAGCATGGCCAGCACCTGGACGGCGAAGGCCTCGTTGACCTCGAAGGCGCCGATGTCGTCGATGGTCAGCCCAGCCTGCTTGAGGGCCTTCTCGGTCGCCGGGATCGGGCCGGCGCCCATGACCTCGGGCTCGACACCCACGAAGGAGTAGGAGACGAGGCGCATCTTGATCGGCAGCCCGAGCTCCTTGGCGGTCTCCTCGTCGGCGAGGATCGCCGCGGTGGCGCCGTCGTTGATGCCGGACGCGTTGCCCGCGGTGACGTTGCCGTGCGGACGGAACGGGGTCTTCAGGCCGGCCAGCGACTCCATGGAGGTGCCGGGACGGGGACCCTCGTCGGTGGTGGCCAGGCCCCAGCCCTGCTCGACCGAGCGGGCGGCGACGGGGACGAGGTCAGGCTGGATCTTGCCGGCGGCGTAGGCCGCAGCGGTCTTCTCCTGGCTGCGGACGGCGTAGGCGTCGCAGCGCTCCTTGGTGATCGAGGGGTAGCGGTCGTGCAGGTTCTCCGCCGTGTTGCCCATGACGAGCGCCTCGGGGGAGACGATCTTCTCGGCCACGATGCGCGGGTTGGGGTCGACGCCCTCACCCATGGGGTGGCGGCCCATGTGCTCGACGCCGCCGGCGATGGCGACGTCGTAGGAGCCGAAGGCGATGCCGCCGGCGACCGTGGTCACCGCGGTCATGGCGCCGGCGCACATGCGGTCGATCGAGTAGCCCGGAGTCGTGTTGGGCAGGCCAGCCAGCAGCGCGGCGGTGCGGCCCAGCGTGAGGCCCTGGTCGCCGATCTGGGTGGTGGCCGCGATCGCGACCTCGTCCACGCGCTCCGGCGGCAACTGCGGGTTGCGCTCGATGAGCTCGCGGATGCACTTGATGACGAGGTCATCGGCACGGGTCTCGGCGAACTGGCCCTTGGCCTTGCCGAACGGCGTGCGCACGCCGTCGACGAAGACGACCTCTCGCAACTGTCGGGGCACTGAGTCTCCTGTGATCGGTGGTATCCCGACCGGCTGGGTCGGGTCAGCCCTACGTTACCCCCCGGTAACCAACCAGTCAGCACCGTGGGGTGTGCCCGTCGTCACCTGGGTGCAACGGTGGGTCCGCAGGGTGGTGCCGGCGGTCGGCTCGCGCGGGCGCGCGTCGCGGGAGGCGTACGTTTCGGCGTGGCGGGGCCGCAGCGCCCGTTCGTGGGCCGGGACGAATACCCTTGCTCCATGGCAGACCAGGGACCCAGGCTCGTGCACATCGTCGACGACGTCCCCGAGCTCGACGGCACGGACGAACTGACGATGGTGGTCGCCCTCAGCGGGTTCCTCGACGCGGGTCAGTCGAGCGCGCTCGCCGTGCAGCACCTGCACGAGCTGAGCGACGGTCCGGTCGTCGCCACCTTCGACATCGACGCGTTGTACGACTACCGCGCGCGGCGCCCTCCGGTGACCTTCCTCCAGGACCACTACGAGGGCTACGAGGCGCCGAGGCTCAACGTACGGCTGCTGCGCGACACCGGTGGCACGCCGTTCCTGCTGCTGCGCGGGCCCGAGCCCGACATCCGCTGGGAGGGCTTCGCGCTGGCGGTGCGCGAGGTGGTGGAGCGGCTCGGCGTCACCCGCGTGGTGAGCCTGGGTGCGATCCCGATGGCCGTGCCGCACACCCGCCCGGTGGCGGTGACCTACCACTCCAACGACCCGTCCCTGCTCACCGGCCGCAGCGCCTGGGCAGGAGAGGTCCGGGTGCCCTCGAGCGTCCAGGCCTTGCTCGAGGTCCGCCTCGGCGAGTGGGGTCATGCTGCGCTGGGCTACATCACCCACATCCCGCACTACCTCGCGCAGATGGAGTACCCGGTCGCCTCCGTGGTCCTGCTGGAGCAGCTCGAGCGCGGTGGGCGGCTGACCGTCGACCTGACCGCTCTGCGCCAGGCGGCAGAGATGTGTGAGGAAGAGATCGTCGACTACCTGGCCGACCACGCGGAGGTGGCCGACGTGGTCACGGCGCTGGAGCAGCAGTACGACGCCTTCCGTCGCTCGGAGGAGGCTGGTTCGTCCCTGCTGGCGCCCGACGAGCCCTTGCCCACCGGTGACGACCTGGGGGCACAGTTCGAGCAGTTCCTGGCCGGTCTTGACCGACCCGACGCCGACGGCGAGCAGGAGTAGTCGTGGCTGGGAGCGTGGAGAAGCTGCTCGCACTGCTGGAGCTGGAGCAGCTCGACGTCGACCTCTACCGCGGGGCCCAGCCGGAGACCGATCGGCAGCGCGTCTTCGGTGGCCAGGTGGCCGGCCAGGCGCTGGTGGCCGCCTCGCGCAGCGCGGACCCGGAGTTCGAGCTCCACTCCCTCCACTCGTACTTCCTGCGCCCGGGTGACACGCGGGTGCCGATCATCTACCAGGTGCAGCGCATCCGTGACGGGCGCTCCTTCGAGACCCGCCGTGTCGTGGCCAGGCAGCACGGGCGCGAGATCTACTCCCAGACGACGAGCTTCCAGAAGCCCGAGGACGGCTACGAGCACAGCGACCGGATGCCCTCCGTGGGCACGCCGGACGAAGGGCTCTCCCTGGCCGACCTGGCGGCTGCCCGCAGCGAGGAGGACCTGCGCCACTGGCAGCACGAGTGGGCCGGGCTCGACATGCGACACATGGGCATGTCGGGGCGAGGGCTCGAGGTCGATCCCGCCACGCCTGCGCAGGCCCGGCTGTGGGTGCGCGTGGGGGGAGAGCTCCCGGACGACCCGGTGATCCAGAAGGCAGCGTTCACGTACGCCTCAGACCTGACGCTGATCGGCGCCACGCTCGTGCCCCACGGCATCCACATCAACTCTCCCAAGCTCCAGCCGGCCTCGCTCGACCACACCATCTGGTTCCACCGGCCCCTGCGCGCCGACGACTGGTGGCTCTACGACCAGGCGTCTCCGTCGGCGTCCGGAGGCCGCGGGCTCGCGATCGCGCGCGTCTTCTCGCAGGCGGGGGAGCTCGTCGCCACCGTGGCCCAGGAAGGGCTGATCCGACGCATCGGCTGAGGCGGGCGCCTATAGCACTACATCGTTGTAGTTCTAGACATTTGGGGACAGACACGCCGTGCGTGTTTACTGTGGGCTCTGTTGTGACGCCTGTTTCTGGTGTGGCGAGCGGGGCTCGTCGGGCAGGAGTGGCGTCGTCCTTCGTCCCTAGGTGGTGCCGCTGTGCCGACGTCCCGAGGTCTTCGCCTGACGGGTCTGGCGCTCAGCGCCCTGCTGGTGACATCCGGCTTCGGGATGGGTGGGCCTGCGTACGCCGCTGATGCCGCTCCGGGGGCGGGTGCTGCCGCGTCGCCTGGTGCGGTGACGGGCCCGGCGGCCACCGCCACGCCGATGGCGGCGGCCACCAAGGCAGCCACGAAGAAGGCCGCAGCGAGGAAGGCCGCAGCGAAGAAGGCCGCGGTGAAGAAGGCCGCAGCGAAGAAGAAGGCCGCGGCGAAGAAGAAGGCGGCGGCGAAGAAGAAGGCGGCGGCGAAGAGGGCAGCAGCCAAGAAGGCAGCCGCGGCGAAGAAGGCGGCGGCGAAGAAGGCGGCGGCGAAGACGCCCGTGCCGGTCACGCCCTTCCACATGCCGTTCGTGTGCGGCCAGTCCTGGACCGGGAGCACCCGCTCGCACCACTCGCCCAGCGCCCACTCGATCGACTTCAACGCCCCCAACGACCTGGGTCAGCCGGTCGTCGCCTCGGCCCCTGGTCGCGTGATCACCTCGAACAACACCAGCACCTCCGGCTACGGACGCTATGTCGTCCTCGAGCACGGCAACGGTGAGACCACCGTCTACGCCCACCTGCAGCACGCGCACGTGGTCGTCGGCACCTGGGTCGACCAAGGAGCCCTGATCGGCCAGCTCGGCACCAGCGGCAACAGCTCGGGCCCCCACCTGCACTACGAGCAGAAGGTCGGCAAGACGGTCGTCGCCCCCTGGCTGAACCGGGCGAAGTACGTCTACGGCACCTCCACCTCCACCAACTGCGTCGACGTCCCGCTGGCCGGCACCATCTTCGAGGGCGACGGCGCCCAGGTGGCGGTCTTCCGTCGCGACGCGGGCGGGCAGGTGCACGTGCGTCGCGCAGACGGCAAGACCCGCCTGCTGTCCGTCGGGCAGGCGTACGACGAGCCGATCCTCGGGGACTGGACCGGCGAAGGACTGCAGTCGGTCGGGTCGTTCGCCCCTGCCACCCGGCGCTTCACCCTGCCGGGCGAGGCCGGATTCTTCTCGATCACCTTCGGCCAGCGGGGCGACCGCCCGGTGGCGGGGGACTGGAACGGCGACGGCGTGTGGGAGGTCGGCGTGCACCGGCCGGCGACGAGCACCTTCGTGCTCCGCAGCGCCAGCGGCAGCACGACGAGCATCAAGCTCGGCAAGCCGGGCGACCTGCCGGTCACGGGGGACTGGGACGGCGACGGCCTGACCGACGTGGGCGTCTTCGACCGCGCCACCGCCACCTTCACGCTGCGTACGCGCGCCGCCAAGCCCGTGACGACCACAGTGCGTCACGGCGTGGCGGGCGACATCCCGCTCGCTGCCGACTGGGACGGCGACGGCCTGACCGACGTGGGCACCTGGACGCCCGCCAACGCGACCTTCAGCAAGCGGGTCGTGACAGCCCCCAAGGCTGCTCCGCGCGTGCAGACGGTGCGGTACGGCCGCGCCCGCTGACGCCTCAGGGTGCGCTCAGCGGAGCGCCTCAGGGTGGACGATCAGCGTGCGGTCGCGCGTCCGAGGACGTGCGGTGAGCCGTCCCGTGGGTTGCGCAGGGCGAAGCGCCAGTCCTCACGGCTGCCGTTGACACCGTAGGCCACGGTGCTCGGAAGGAAGATCGGCTTCTTGAAGGCGGCCTCGATCGTCACGGCGTCGGGCAGCCGGTTCTCGATCGCTGCGACGCAGCGGGCCAGGGTCCACATGCCGTGGGCGATCTGCCGCTTGAAGCCGAGCGCCCTGGCCGTCCACGGGTAGAGGTGGATCGGGTTGAGGTCGCCGGAGACCGCGCCGTAGCGTCGGCCCGCGCCCTCGTCCAGGCGCCACTGGATCCGGCCCTCGGGGGTCTCGAACGACATCGAGGGCGGAGCGTCCTCGCTCCCGCGCCCACGGACCAGGTAGGCCGAGACCGACTCCCACACCACGTCGCTGCCCGAGGTGACGGTCGACACGAAGTCGACCACCGTGCCCTTGGCGTGGGGGCGCGTCGTGGTCACGGAGACCTCCACGCCCAGGACCTCGTCAGTCGCGACGGGGCGGTGCGAGGTGATCGTGTTCTCCAGGTGCACGCTGCCCATGGGCGCCCACGGGAAGTCGGGACTGGCCATGACCTCCATCTGAGCATCGAACGTCAGCAGGTGCGGGTAGGTGACCGGGGCCGTGTCCTTGCGCGGGAAGCCGCAGACCTCGGCGTACCGCGCCACGTGGGCGGGGTCTATGGGCGCGGCCGGGGTGCGCACGGTGACGCCGGAGAACTCCTCCGGCCTCACCTTGCGGATGCCGGGCAGCTGGTTGACGACGGGGAGCGACGGCAGTGCCGCCTTCCCCAGCTGGGCCAGGGCGCTCATCTCAGGCTCCGAGCATCATCTGGCCGCAGACGCGGACCACGTTGCCGTTGACCGCGGTCGAGCCGGGGGAGGCGTACCAGGCGATCGTCTCGGCGACGTCGACCGGCAGGCCGCCCTGCGACATGGCGTTGAGGCGCTGACCCACCTCGCGGGTGGCGAACGGGACGGCAGCGGTCATCGCCGTGATGATGAAGCCGGGGGCGACGGCGTTGACGGTGATGCCGTCGGTCAGGTCGTCGGCCAGGTCCTGGACCCACCCGATGACGCCCGCCTTGGAGGCGGCGTAGTTGGTCTGGCCCACGTTGCCGGCGATACCGGCGATCGACGAGACGCCGATGACGCGGCCGTTGGGGTTGATGACGCGCTGGGCGAGCAGCTCACGGGTGATCGTCGCGGGCGCGGTGAGATTGACGGCGATGACGCTGTCCCACCGGTCCTCAGCCATGTTGGCGAGCTTCTTGTCGCGGGTGATGCCGGCGTTGTGCACGACCACGTCGACGCCGCCGTGCTCGGTGGCCAGGTGGTGGGCGATCCGCTGGGCCGCATCGGGGTGGGTGATGTCGAGCGCGAGGTGGTCACCGTCGAGCTCGGCCATCAGGGTGACGAGCTCGCTGGCGGCCTGCGGCACGTCGACGCCGACCACGGTGGCGCCGTCACGGTGCAGCACCCGGGCGATCTGCTCGCCGATGCCGCGGCTGGCACCGGTGACGAGGGCGACCTTGCCCTCCAGCGGCCGACGCAGGTCGGTGACGTCGCCGGCCGACGTACGACCGCCGAGGCCGATCCGCACCACCTGGCCCGAGACGTAGGCCGACTTGGGGGAGAGGAAGAAGGAGAGGGTGGAGTCCGCGGCCCGCTCCGCGCCCGGGGCGACGTAGACCAGCTGGGCGGTGCCGCCGCGGCCGATCTCCTTGCCGAGCGAGCGTGTGAAGCCCTCCAGCGCGCGCTGGGCGATCCGGGCGTCACCCTCGAGCAGCTCCGGCGGGGTGCCCAGCACGACCACTCGCGGGCACGACGTCAGTCGGCGCATGAGGGGGGTGAAGAAGTCGCGCAGCGCGACGAGGGCCTGGGGTGACTCCAGGCCGGTGGCGTCGAAGACCAGACCCTTGTACGTCGCGCCCTCGGCGTCCTGGTCGGTCGCGGTGACCTCGAGCTCCTTGAGCTGGGCGAGGAGCTGGGGGACGAGGCGCCCCGTGCCACCGACCAGCACGGTGCCGTCCACGAAGGGAGCGCCCTCCGACCAGCGTTCGAGGCGGGTCGGGCTCGGAAGTCCGAGGTTCTTGACGAGGAACTTGCCGACGGGCGAGGAGACGAAGCCCTGGTACTTGTCGCTCATGGGGGTGGACCTCCGACGAGAGTGTGGCGTTGGATGTGGGGTGCAGGACACGAGGCACGCGGCCCGACCATGGACACCGCGGAGCGGTCACGCACAGTGTGTAACTGTAGGTGTAACTCACAGTTCGACCCGATACGTCCACCATGTGTGACGGCCTTGGAGAGCGCAAGGCTGAGACAAGAGACTGTGAAGCACAAGCACAAGACTGTGAAGTCAAAAGACTGAGACCCCAGAGACTGCGACAGGAGTCACGTGATGCAGGCCCAGACCCGCCGCGTTGCCATCATCGGCGGCAACCGGATCCCCTTCGCCCGGTCCAACACCGTCTACGCGGGTGTCTCCAACCAGGAGATGCTCACCGCCGCCATCGACGGGCTGGTCGCCCGCTTCGGCCTCGAGGGCGAGCGCGTGGGTGAGGTCGTGGCCGGGGCCGTGCTCAAGCACGCCCGCGACTTCAACCTCACCCGGGAGAGCGTGCTGGGCTCGAAGCTCAGCCCCGAGACGCCGGCGACCGACATCCAGCAGGCCTGTGGCACCGGGCTCCAGGCGGTCATCCAGGTCGCGAACAAGATCGCGCTCGGCCAGATCGACGTCGGCATCGCGGGCGGTTCGGACACCACCTCCGACGCACCGGTCGCCATCAGCGACAAGCTGCGCAAGAAGTTGATGAAGGTCAACACCGCCAAGGACACGAAGTCCAAGCTCCTGGCCCTCGGCCAGATCCGCCCGGGCGACATCGGCCTCGAGGTGCCCCAGAACTCCGAGCCCCGCACCCGGCTGTCGATGGGTGAGCACCAGGCCCTCACCACCCTCGAGTGGAAGATCAGCCGCGAGGAGCAGGACGAGCTCGCGGCCCGCTCCCACCAGAACCTCGCCCGCTCGTGGGAGGAGGGCTTCCAGGACGACCTCGTCACGCCCTTCCGCGGTGTCGAGCGCGACACCAACATGCGCGCCGACTCCACGGTGGAGAAGCTGGCGAAGCTTAAGCCCGTCTTCGGCAAGGGAGCCGCCGCCACCATGACGGCCGGCAACTCGACCCCGCTCTCCGACGGCGCCTCCGTCGTGCTCCTCGCCTCCGAGGAGTGGGCCGCTGAGCGCGGGCTTCCCGTGCTGGCCTACCTCACCGCCTACGAGACCGCCGCGGTCGACTACGTCAACGGCAACGAAGGCCTCCTGATGGCGCCGGCGTACGCCGTGCCGCGGATGCTGGAGCGCGAGGGCCTGAAGCTCCAGGACTTCGACTACTACGAGATCCACGAGGCCTTCGCCTCGCAGGTCCTGTCGACGCTGAAGGCGTGGGAGTCGCCCGTCTTCTGCTCCGAGCGACTCGGCCTGGACGCCCCCCTGGGCGAGATCGACCGCGACAAGCTCAACGTCAACGGCTCGTCGTTGGCCGCCGCGCACCCGTTCGCGGCCACTGGTGGACGCATCGTGCCGGTGCTCGCCAAGCTGCTGGACGCCAAGGGTTCCGGCCGTGGCCTGATCTCGATCTGCGCCGCTGGAGGCCAGGGCGTGGTCGCCATCCTGGAGAAGTGACCACGACCGTCCCGGCCACCGTGGAGTGACGCTGGTTGAGGTGGCTCGTTCGTGGGCAGGCTGCCGCCGTGAACATGGACTCCGTCGCCCACACGGTCAAGGGGCAGGCTGAACAGGCCCACCGCAGTCGTTGGATGGACCACCTCGCGCGCGCCGGACTCGTCGCGTACGGGGTGGTCCACCTGCTCGTGGCGTGGCTCGCGGTGCAGCTGGCCTTCGGCAACGGTGGCCGCGAGGCCTCCAGCGGTGGCGCCTTCCACGAGCTCGCGTCCCACCCCTTCGGCCGGTTCGCCCTCTGGGTCCTGGCCGTCGGCCTGGTCCTGCTCGTGGCGTGGCGCCTCCTGGACGCCGTGCTCGGCGACGACGACTCGAACGACGGTTCTGACGACGCCAAGGGGTGGGGCAAGCGCGCCGCAGCTGCGGGCAAGGCCGCCCTCTATGCGGCGCTGGCCTTCTCGGCGTTCAAGACCGCCATCGGGGCGGGTGGCGGCAAGGGCAAGTCCATGACGGCGACCGTCATGAACTGGCCCGGCGGGCAGTGGCTCGTGGTCCTGGCCGGGATGGCGGTGATCGGCTACGGCGCCTACCTCGTCCACCGGGGATGGAGCGACAAGTTCCTGGAGCACCTCGACCAGGAAGGTCGGGTGGGAGACACCGGCAAGGTGTACCGGTGGTTCGGCAAGGTGGGCCACATCGCCAAGGGGGTGTCCACCGGCATCGTCGGCATCCTGGTTGCGCACGCCGGGTGGACCCACCAGGGCAAGAAGGACCAGGGGTTGGGCGACGCCCTGAGCACCGTCCTGGAGCAGCCCTTCGGCCCGTGGCTGCTCTGCGTCATCGCGGCAGGGATCGCCTGCTACGGACTCTTCTGCTTCGCCCGCGCCCGGCACCTCGACCGCTGAGGTCGAGCTCTTGGCGCCCGCGTCCCGGTCGGAGGTGAGCCGGGGCGCGGACCCGCGTGTGGTGCGCTGGTAGTCTCCGGCGAGATCGACATCCTTTAACTAGCCGTCCCGTGAGGCGGAGAAGGAGGTCCGGCAACAGCCATGACTGATGCCCCCACCGCCGGAAGTCCCGAGGCAGCGCCTCGCACCGTGCTCGACGCCCGCGACGTCTCCCGGGCCCTCACCCGCATCTCCCACGAGATCCTCGAGCGCAACCGCGTCACGAGCGACCTCGTCCTGCTGGGGCTGCAGACCCGCGGCGTGCCGTTGGCCCGTCGCATCGCTGAGCGCATCGCCGCCGTCGAAGGCGTGGAGGTGGCCGTCGGAGAGCTCGACGTCACCCTCTACCGCGACGACCTGCGCTCGCAGCCCACGCGGCCCTCGCACCGTACCGAGATCCCGGCCACCGGGATCGACGGCAAGGTCGTGGTGCTCGTCGATGACGTGCTCTTCTCGGGCCGCACGATCCGTGCCGCCCTCGACGCCCTCGCCGACCTCGGACGGCCGGCTGCCGTGCGCCTCGCCGTCCTGGTCGACCGCGGCCACCGCGAGCTCCCCATCCGCGCCGACCACGTCGGCAAGAACCTGCCCAGCGCCCGCAGCGAACGCGTCAGCGTCCGGGTCGAGGAGATCGACGGAGACGACGAGGTGACCATCTCGTGAAGCACCTGCTCTCGATCGACGACCTCTCGGTCGACCAGATCCAGGAGATCTTCGCGACCGCCGGTGACATGCACGACGTCCAGCACCGTTCGGTCAAGAAGCTGCCGGCCCTGCGTGGCCGGACCGTGGTCAACATGTTCTTCGAGGACTCCACCCGCACACGCTCCAGCTTCGAGATCGCCGGGAAGTGGCTCTCCGCCGACGTCATCAACATCTCCGCGAAGGGTTCCTCCACCTCCAAGGGTGAGAGCCTGCGCGACACGGTGCTGACGGTCTGCGCCATGGGTGTCGACGGCCTCGTCGTCCGCCACCCCGCCAGCGGGGCTGCCCAGCAGGTCGCGGGCTGGGTCGACGCGAGCGTCGTCAATGCGGGTGACGGCATGCACGAGCACCCCACCCAAGCACTGCTCGACGCCTACACGCTCCAGCGCCGGCTCGGCTCGCTCGAGGGCAAGCACGTTGCGATCATCGGCGACCTGACGCACAGCCGGGTCTTCCGCTCCAACGTCCAGTGCCTCACCAAGCTCGGGGCCGAGGTCACGGTCGTCGCTCCGCCGACCCTGATGCCGAGTGGGGTCGGGCCGTGGTCCGAGAGCGCGGGCTTCGCGACCTCGTACGACGTCGACGAGGTGCTGCCGCACGCCGACGCGGTGATGATGCTGCGGGTGCAGCGCGAGCGCATGTCGGGCGGCTACTTCCCGACGGCGCGCGAGTACACGGTCGGCTACGGCCTGACGCGTGACCGTCTGGCGACGCTCCACCCTGACGTGCCGATCTGCCACCCCGGCCCCATGAACCGGGGCCTCGAGATCGCCGCCGACGCCGCCGACGCGGCCCAGTCGGCCATCCTCGACCAGGTCTCCGCCGGACTCGCCGTGCGGATGGCCGTGCTCTACCACCTGCTTGCCGGAGAGGAGTCCAGCGCGTGAGCCTGCTGATCAAGGGGGCCGCGCTGTTCGGCACCGAGACCTCTGACCTGCTCGTGGTCGACGGTCGCATCGCTGCCGTCGGCAGCGACGCCGCGTCGCAGGCGCCTGCGGGCGTGGAGACCTTGGACGCTGACGGACTCGTCGCGCTGCCGGGCCTCGTCGACCTGCACACGCACCTGCGCCAGCCCGGTCGGGAGGACGCCGAGACGGTGCTCACCGGGTCGCAGGCCGCTGCCGTGGGTGGCTACACCGCCGTGCTCGCCATGGCGAACACCACCCCGGTCACCGACACCGCCGAGGCGGCCTTGCGGGTCTGGGAGCTCGGCCGCGAGGCCGGGCTGGTCGACGTGCAGCCGGTGGGCGCCGTGACCAAGGGACTGGCCGGCGAGGAGCTCGCCGAGCTCGGTCTGATGGCTCGCTCCGCCGCTCGGGTCCGGGTCTTCTCCGACGACGGCAAGTGCGTGCACGACGCCCGCGTGATGCGCCGGGCACTGGAGTACGTGAAGGCCTTCGGTGGCGTGGTCTCGCAGCACTCGCAGGACCCTGCCCTGGCCGGCCCGGGCGCGTGCTGCCACGAGGGCGAGGTCTCCGGTCGTCTCGGACTGGCCGGCTGGCCGGGCATCGCGGAGGAGGTCATCGTGGCCCGCGACGTGATGCTGGCCAAGCACACCGGCTCGCGCGTCCACGTCGCCCACGTCTCCTCGGCAGGCTCCATCGACGTGATCCGCTGGGCCAAGGCGCAGGGCATCGACGTCACCTGCGAGGTGACGCCGCACCACCTGGTCCTCACCACCGACCTGCTCGTCGGCTACGACCCGGTCTACAAGGTCAACCCGCCGCTGCGCCCCACCGAGGACGTGCTCGCCCTGCGCGAGGCCCTGGCCGACGGCACCATCGACGCGGTCGCCACCGACCACGCGCCGCACGCCCGCCATGACAAGGAGCACGCCTTCGTCGACGCCGCCTTCGGCATGCTCGGCCTGGAGACCGCGCTCGGGGTCGTACGCACCGCGATGGACGACGACTTCGACTGGAACGACATTGCCCGCGTCATGTCGCGCACCCCGGCACGGATCGCCGGCCTCGACGACCATGGCGGTCAGCTGGCTCCCGGTGAGGCCGCCCACGTCACGTTGGTCGACCCGACGGCGCGCGTCACCGTCGACCGGGCCGCCTCGGTCTCGCTGTCGCGCAACAACCCGTGGCACGGCCACGAGCTGACCTCGCGCGTGGTGCACACCGTCTTCGGTGGCAAGGTGACCGTGCGCGACGGCGCCCTGGCCTGAATCCGGCTCGAACCCGGCCTGAACCCCCGGCGTACGCCCGTTCCCGCTGGGGTGGTCCGTGCGCCGCGGGGTGGGCAGGATGGGCCCATGCGCATCGGACAGCAGGTCGCCCGTTTCACCTGGCCGGGGTCGCCGGGCTCCATCGGCCCCACCTTCGCCTCGATGGCACGGTGGTCGGAGGCCGCCGGCGTCGAGAGCCTCTGGGTGATGGACCACTTCTGGCAGATCGCCCAGATCGGTCCGCCGGAGGAGGAGATGCTGGAGGCCTACACGACCCTGGGCTTCGCCGCCGGCGTCACCTCTCGCATCGAGCTCGGCGCCATGGTCACCGCGGCGACGGTGCGCAACCCCGCGCTGTTGGTGAAGACCGTCACGACACTGGACGTCCTCTCCGGCGGGCGCGCCTGGCTGGGCATCGGCGCTGCGTGGTTCGAGGAGGAGAACCGCGGCTACGGCCTCGACTTCCCGCCCACCGCCGAACGCTTCGTCCGGCTCGAGGACACACTGCGCCTGTCGCGTCAGATGTGGTCCGGCGACGACTCTCCCTTCGTGGGTGAGGGGTTCACCGCGCCGCGCCCGCTCAACGTGCCGCAGCCCGTGCGTACGCCGCCGATCCTGATCGGCGGGGTGGGGGAGCGCAAGACGCTCCGCTACGTGGCCAAGTACGCCGACGCGACCAACATCTTCGACGGCGGCCCCGACTTCGTGGCCCAGAAGCTGGGGGTGCTCCGCCAGCACTGCGAGGCGGAGGGACGCGACTACGACGAGATCCGCAAGACCGTGCTCACCCGGATCAGCCTCAGCGAGCGCAGTGGCGAGAAGGTCGCCTCGGGCGAGGAGACGATGTCGCTCGAGCAGGCCGTCGACAAGCTCGGCTCGCTGGCCGAGGTCGGGGTGGACACCGCGATCATCGGGATGGGCAACGACACCGACCAGGGCACGTACGACCTCCTCGCGCAGCTGGTGGAACACGTCGCGTCGCTCTGAGGCCCCGTCGCTCTGCGGGGGAGTCAGGCGAGGCCGAGGTTGCCCGCCTCCTCCCACAGCTCGTCGCGGACGTCGGGGTGCGCGGCCTGGGTGATCAGGTTGGCGGCCTGCTCCTTCTCGCTGCGCCCGGAGAGCTGGGCCAGCCCTTGCTCGGTCACCACCGCGCTGTGCTGGAAGGACGTGACCGGCTCGTCGACGAGCGGCACGATGGTGGAGACGTCGGCGCGCGGGTGCCAGCTGCGCAGCGCCATGAAGGCCTGTCCGCCGGAGGAGTGCGTCGCCCCGACCGTGAAGTCGGTCTGACCACCGAACCCGCTGTAGATCCGGGCCTTGATCCGTGAGGCGTTGGCCTGGTCGAAGAGGTCGACCTGCAGCGCCGTGTTGATCGACGTCATCGCCGGCTGCTGGGCGATCAGCGCCGGAGCGTTGGTCACCTCCGTACGCCGCATCCGCACTCGAGGGTTGCGGTCGAGCCAGGCGTACAGCTCCTCGCTGCCGAAGATGAACGAGGAGACGATCTCCACGTCACGGTCGAGGACGCCGCGGCGTTCGAGCGCGAGCACCCCGTCGGAGAACATCTCGGTCCAGATGCGCAGGTCCTGTCGATCGGTCAACCGGGCCATCGTCGCGTCGGGCACCTCGCCGATCCCGGCCTGAAGGGTCGAGCCGTCCCGCACCTCGCGAGCGACCCGGGCGCCGATCTGGATCGCGTCGTCGCCGGGCGGTGCGGTGGTGTGGGAGGCGAGCGGCTCGTCGACCTCGACACCCAGGTCGACGGCCGCGAGGTCGATCTCGGCGTCCCCGAAGGTCCACGGCATGCGCGGGTTCATCTGCGCCACCACCAGGGCGCCACGAGCGCGGGCCGCCTCGATCGCCGCGGGGAGGATGTTGACCTCCAGGCCCAGGGAGACCTTCCCCTCGCGGGGGAGCGTCGTGTGGACGACCACCACGTCGGGAGGAAGGGCTCGGGAGAAGAGCGTCGGCACGGTCGACAGGCGTGCCGGCACGTAGGAGAGGCGAGGGTGGCGGCGTACGCCCGGCCCCACGAAGCAGGTCTCGGGCACGACACCTTCGTGCAGCTCGAGGCCCGGTTGCTGGTTGAGCGCGTGGAGCCTGACCCGTTCCAGCGCTCCCAGCAGTGGGGCGAGGACGGTGCTGGGCGTGGCGAAGTTGCCACTGGCCACCACCCGTTGTTCCCCGGGCCCGAGAGCCTGGGCGCGATGGACGAGTTCCTCCGTGGTGACGATCTGCACATGTCCACCTTGGCACGTCCTGGCCGGTTGCGCGCCCCGGCACGGTCCAAGGGCGGTGTCGACGTCGGGGGAGCGGCTCCTCGCTGGTAAGGTTCGAGACGCTCACACATCCTTTAACGATCCGTCCTGTGAGGCGGAGAAGGAGGTCAGGCGTGCCTCTGCATGCCCCCAAGTCCGCGCTCCTCGTCCTCGAGGACGGACGCGTCTTCCACGGTGAGTCCTTCGGTGCCGAGGGTGAGACCTTCGGCGAGGCCGTCTTCTCGACCGGCATGACCGGTTACCAGGAGACGTTGACCGACCCGTCGTACCACCGTCAGGTCGTCGTCATGACGGCCCCGCACGTCGGCAACACCGGGATGAACGACGAGGACCCGGAGTCCTCGCGCATCTGGGTCGCCGGCTACGTCGTGCGCGACCCCGCCCGCGTGCCCTCGAACTGGCGCTCGCAGCGCACGCTCGACGACTCGTTGCGCGAGCAGGGCGTCGTCGGCATCTCCGGCATCGACACCCGAGCGCTCACCCGTCACCTGCGCGAGCGGGGGGCGATGCGCGTCGGCATCTCGACCCTCGACACCGACCCGGACGTGCTGCTGGAGAAGGTCAAGGCATCCGCCGAGATGACCGGAGCCAACCTCTCCGAGGCCGTCACCACTGCTCAGGCGTACGTCGTGCCCGCGGTGGGCGAGAAGCGCTTCACCGTCGCCGCCGTGGACCTCGGCCTCAAGGCGAACACGCCGCGGATGATGGCCGAGCGCGGCATCGAGGTGCACGTGCTGCCCGCCGACGCCTCGATCGACGACGTCCTCGCGGTCAGCCCCGACGGCCTCTTCTTCTCCAACGGCCCGGGCGACCCGGCTGCGACGACCGCCCAGGTCGCGCTCCTGCAGGACGCGCTCGCCCGGGAGCTGCCCTACTTCGGCATCTGCTTCGGCAACCAGCTCTTCGGCCGGGCCCTGGGCTTCGGCACCTACAAGCTGAAGTACGGCCACCGCGGCATCAACCAGCCGGTGATGGACCGCACCACCGGCAAGGTCGAGGTCACCGCGCACAACCACGGTTTCGCCGTCGACGCCCCGCTGGACGCCGCCACCGAGACCCCGTACGGCACCGCGACGGTCTCGCACGTCTGCCTCAACGACGACGTGGTCGAGGGGCTGGAGCTCCGCGACGCCGCGGGCCAGCTCAGGTCGTTCTCGGTGCAGTACCACCCCGAGGCGGCGGCCGGTCCGCACGACGCCTCGTACCTGTTCGACCGTTTCTGCGACCTGATGGCCGCCAGCACCACCCAGGAGGCCTGATCCATGCCGAAGCGTGAAGACATCAAGTCCGTCCTCGTCATCGGCTCGGGCCCGATCGTCATCGGTCAGGCCTGCGAGTTCGACTACTCGGGCACCCAGGCTTGCCGCATCCTCAAGGAGGAGGGCCTGCGGGTCATCCTCGTCAACTCCAACCCGGCCACGATCATGACCGACCCGGAGTTCGCCGACGCCACCTACGTCGAGCCGATCACCCCGGAGTTCGTCGAGAAGGTCATCGCCAAGGAGCGGCCCGACGCGATCCTGCCGACCCTCGGTGGGCAGACCGCCCTCAACACGGCCACCGCGCTGCACGAGAACGGCGTCCTGGCCAAGTACGACGTCGAGATGATCGGGGCCTCGTTCGAGGCCATCCACCGCGGCGAGAACCGCGAGCTCTTCAACGACATCGTGCGCAAGGTCGGTGGCGAGGTCTGCCGCTCCTTCGTCTGCCACTCGATGGAAGAGGTCGAGAAGGCCACCGAGGAGCTCGGCTTCCCCGTCGTCATCCGTCCGTCCTTCACCATGGGTGGACTCGGCTCGGGCATCGCCTTCGACGCCGACGACCTGCACCGGATCGCCGGCGCCGGCCTCTCGGCCTCCCCGACGACCGAGGTCCTCATCGAGGAGTCGATCCTCGGGTGGAAGGAGTACGAGCTGGAGGTGATGCGCGACAAGAACGACAACGTCGTCATCATCTGCTCGATCGAGAACTTCGACCCGGTCGGCGTCCACACCGGTGACTCGATCACCGTCGCCCCAGCGATGACGCTCACCGACCGCGAGTACCAGCACCTGCGCGACCTGGCGATCGCCGTCATCCGCGAGGTCGGCGTCGACACCGGTGGCTGCAACATCCAGTACGCGGTCAACCCGGAGAACGGGCGCGTCATCGTCATCGAGATGAACCCGCGCGTCTCGCGCTCCTCGGCCCTGGCGTCGAAGGCGACCGGCTACCCGATCGCGAAGATCGCCGCCAAGGTCGCGATCGGCTACACCCTCGACGAGATCGAGAACGACATCACCTCGGGGCCGCAGGGCTCGACCGCAGCCTCCTTCGAGCCGACGCTCGACTACGTCGTGGTGAAGGTCCCGCGCTTCGCCTTCGAGAAGTTCCCCACCGCCGACTCCACGCTGACCACCCACATGAAGTCGGTCGGTGAGGCGATGGCGATCGGGCGCAACTTCTCCGAGGCCCTCAACAAGGCCCTGCGCTCGATGGAGTCGAAGGGCTCGCAGTTCTCGTGGAGCGGCGAGCCCGGCGACAAGGACGCCATCCTGGAGGACGTCAAGCGTCCCCACGACGGCCGCATCCAGAAGCTGATGCTGGCCATCCGCGCCGGCGCCACGCCCGAGGAGATCTTCGACGCCACCAAGATCGACCCCTGGTACGTCGACCAGCTCTTCCTGGTCAACGAGGTGGCCCAGGCGGTCGCCGGCGCCGAGGAGCTCGACGCAGCCACCTTGCGCCTGGCCAAGCGCCACGGTCTGTCCGACGCCCAGGTCGCCCAGATCCGAGGACTGGGCGAGGCCGAGGTGCGCGCGCTGCGCCACTCGCTCGGCGTACGCCCGGTCTACAAGACGGTCGACACCTGCGCGGCCGAGTTCGAGGCCCGGACGCCGTACTACTACTCCTCGTACGACGAGGAGAGCGAGGTCGCTCCCCGCGAGCGCGAGGCAGTGATCATCCTCGGGTCGGGACCCAACCGGATCGGCCAGGGCATCGAGTTCGACTACTCCTGCGTGCACGCCGCTCAGGAGCTGTCGAAGGCCGGCTACGAGACCATCATGGTCAACTGCAACCCCGAGACCGTCTCGACCGACTACGACACCGCCGACCGGCTCTACTTCGAGCCGCTCACCCTGGAGGACGTGCTCGAGATCGTCGAGGCCGAGCGCGCCGCAGGCCCGATCGCGGGCGTCGTGGCGACGCTGGGCGGACAGACCCCACTGGGTCTGGCCCAGGGCCTGCAGGACGCCGGGGTCACGATCGTGGGCACCAGCCCCGAGGCGATCGACCTGGCCGAGGAGCGCGGCGCCTTCGGCCGCATCCTGGCCGATGCGGGGCTCACCGCACCGAAGCACGGCACGGCGGTCTCGTTCGAGGACGCTCGCGCCATCGCCCACGAGATCGGCTACCCGGTCCTGGTCCGCCCGTCGTACGTCCTGGGCGGTCGCGGCATGCAGATCGTCTACTCCGACGACACGCTGGAGACCTACCTCGAGGCCGCCACCGAGCTGATCAGCGAGGAGCGGCCAGTCCTGATCGACCGGTTCATCGACGACGCCGTGGAGATCGACGTCGACGCCCTGTACGACGGCGAGGAGCTCTTCCTCGGCGGCGTGATGGAGCACATCGAGGAAGCCGGCATCCACTCCGGTGACTCCTCCTGCGCGCTGCCGCCGATCACCCTGGGACGCAGCGAGATCGAGCGCATCCGCACGGCCACCGAGGCGATCGCCTCCGGGGTCGGGGTGCGCGGCCTGATCAACATCCAGTTCGCCATCGGCGCCGACGTCCTCTACGTCATCGAGGCCAACCCGCGCGCCTCGCGCACGGTCCCGTTCGTCTCGAAGGCCACCGGCACCTCGCTGGCCAAGGCGGCCTCCCGGGTCATGCTCGGTGCTTCGATCGCCGAGCTGCGGGCCGAGGGCCTGCTCCCGGCGACCGGCGACGGTGGCCTGCTGCCTGCCGACTCCCCGGTCGCGGTCAAGGAGGCGGTCCTCCCGTTCAACCGCTTCCGCACCCATGACGGCCAGTTCGTCGACACGGTGCTGGGCCCGGAGATGAAGTCGACCGGTGAGGTCATGGGCTTCGACGCCGACTTCGGCACCGCGTTCGCCAAGGCGCAGGCCGGCTCGTTCGGTCCGCTGCCGGTCGAGGGCAAGGTGTTCATCTCGATCGCCAACCGCGACAAGCGCACGATGATCTTCCCGGCCCGCGTCCTGGCCGACTACGGCTTCGAGCTGCTGGCCACCGAAGGCACGGCCGAGGTGCTGCGTCGCAACGGCATCACCTCCACCGTGGTGCGCAAGCACTCCTCGGGCATCGGCCCGGACGGTGAGAAGACCATCGTGGGCATGATCCAGGACGGTGAGATCGACCTGATCGTCAACACCCCGAACGGCTCCGCCACCGGCGCGCGCCACGACGGGTACGAGATCCGCGCTGCCGCCGTACTCACCGGCACCCCCTGCATCACCACGGTCCAGGGCGCCGCAGCCGCGGTCCAGGGCATCGCTGCCCTGCGCAGCGGTGACATCGGGGTCCGCTCCCTCCAGGAGTGGGCCGCGATCACCCGTCCCACGGCCGGATGACCGGCGTGGGGGGCCTCGCAGGCAAGGCGTACGACCAGCTCTTCACCCAGGTCTTCACGCGCACGGATCCCGAGTGGATCCACCACAAGGCGTTCGCCGCTGTCCGCGCCGCCCGCCCGCTCACGCAGCGGATGGTCGGCGCGGGCACCGCGCAGCTGGGCGAGCCGGTCGAGGCCATGGGCATCCGGTTCCCGCACGTCCTGGGCCTGGCCGCCGGTTTCGACAAGAACGCCGTCGGTGTCGACGCACTGGCGGCCCTCGGGTTCGGCCACGTGGAGATCGGCACGGTGACCGGGGAGCCGCAGCCCGGCAACCCGACCCCGCGGCTCTTCCGCCTGCCGGAGGACCGCGCGATCATCAACCGGATGGGCTTCAACAACGACGGCGCCGAGGCGGTCGCCCGTCGGCTCGCCGCGCGTACTGCCTCCGGCAAGGTGTCCGACGTCGTGCTGGGCGTCAACATCGGCAAGACCAAGGTCGTCCCGGAGTCCGACGCCATCGCCGACTACGAGAAGTCGACGGGCCTGCTCGCCCCCCACGCCGACTACCTGGTGGTCAACGTCTCCTCGCCCAACACGCCCGGACTGCGTGACCTCCAGGCCGTCGAGAAGCTCGAGCCGCTGCTGCGGGCCGTACGCCGGCGCGCCGACGAGGTGACGGGGGAGCGCCGCGTCCCGCTGCTGGTCAAGATCGCCCCCGACCTCAGCGACGAGGACGTCGTGGCGGTCGCCGACATGGCCGGCGCAGTCGGCCTCGACGGGATCATCGCGACCAACACCACGATCAGTCGTGACGCCCTGCGCTCCGACCCGGCGAAGGTCGCCGAGGTCGGCGCCGGTGGCCTGTCGGGTCGTCCCCTGACCCAGCGTTCGCTCGCGGTCATGCGTCTGCTGCGCGAACGGGTGGGGCCGGACATGACGCTGGTCGGCGTCGGCGGCATCACCACGGTCGAGGACGCCCGTGCTCGACTCGAGGCCGGTGCCACCCTGCTCCAGGGCTACACCGCCTTCGTCTACGAGGGACCGCTGTGGCCCCGCCGGATCGTGAGCGGTCTGGCGCGCGGGTGACGGGGGCCGCCACCTCCGCCCCGGGACCCCTGCGTGTCCGGGGGGAAGTGCTGGCCGTCGGTCGCGCCGGGGCGTTCCGCGTCCTGAGCCTGGCGGCGCCGGGCGTGCCAGCGGCCTTCCGGCCCGGCACCTTCGTGGTCGCCTCCCCAGGTGACGACCGCCTGGCTGCGCGAGCCTGGTGGATCCACCGGGTCGACCCCGCGAGTGCCTTCGGCCCCACCATCGAGGTCGTCGTCGACCCCGGCAGCCCTTCCGGCGCGTGGTTCGCCGACCTGGCCGTGGGCACCCGGATCGCCCTCACCGGGCCGCTGGGGCGCCCCTTCACCCTGCCCCGGCAGCCCGTCGCGGCGTTGCTGGTGGGGGAGGGGCACGCCGTCGCGCCGCTGCTGGCGCTCGCCGAGCGCCTCCGGGCCCGCGAGTGCCCGGTGACCCTCCTGGTGGGGGCACGCGACGAGAAGCACCTCCTGGCCGTGCGTGAGGCGAGGCGCCTGGTCCGTCAGGTCGTCGTCGTCACCGAGGACGGGTCGGTGGGCCACCGTGGCGTCGTCGCCGACCACGTGGGCTCGTTGCTCGCCTCCTCGTCGGCAGGCGTGCTCTACACCGCAGGGCGCCCGGACGCCGTACGTGCCGTGGCCTCGATCGCCGCCTCGTCCGACGTCCCCAGCCAGGTCGCGCTCGAGGTGCCCATGCCCTGCGGCACCGGCCTGTGCCACGGGTGCGTCGTCGCCGTCGTGGGGGACGACGCCGTCCCGCGCCAGGTACGGGCCTGCACCGAGGGGCCGGTCCTGCCCGGCCACCGGATCGACTGGGAGGCCCTGCCGTGAGCGCGCCCGGCCTCGGCGCGCTCCGCCTCGACCACCCGGTCATGGTCGCGTCGGGGTGCGGCGGCACGGGGCGCGAGCTGGCGCCCTTCGTCGACCTGGACGGCCTCGGGTTCGTCACCCGCACCCTGACCCGCCACCCGCACCCGGGAGGGGCGATGCCGAGGGTGGTGGAGTCGCCCAGCGGGCTGCTGCACGCCGTGGGGCTCCACAACCCGGGCCTGGAGGTCTTCCTCGCCGAGGAGCTGCCCTGGCTGGTGCGCGCCGGGGCCCGCGTCGTCGTCTCCTTCTGCGCGTCGACGCTCGGTGAGTACGCCGAGCTCACCCACCTGCTGGCAAGTGCGCCGGGACTGGTCGGCGTCGAGGTCAACCTGTCCTCACCCGACGCCGACGGCGTCGGTGCCTTCGACGCGCGCGAGCCGTTCCACGCCGCCTCCGCCGTGGCAGCCGTACGCCGCGAGCTCCCCGCCGACCTGGCGCTGCTGGTGAAGGTGCGTCCTGACCCCGTGCGGGTCGTCGAGACCGCCCGCGCCGTGCGCGACGCCGGGGCCGGTGCCGTGGTGGTCGGGGGAGCGCTGGCCGCCGCGATGCCGGACGGCCGCCCGGCCGGGCTGAGCGGTCCCGCCGTGCGCCCCGTGGCGACGGCAGCCGTCCGCACGCTCGTACGCACCGCTCCGGAGATCCCGGTCGTCGCCTGCGGGGGCATCACGACGTCCGAGCACGTGCGGGACTACCTGGCGGCCGGTGCGGTGGCCGTCCAGGTCGGCACCGGCCTGCTGCACGACCCCACCCTGATCACCCGGCTCGTCCACGACCTCGAGGAGACCTCATGACCACCGCCGCGACGCCCCAGCCCCTCGCGCCCTTCGGCGCGCGCCTGCACCGCTCCATCGGTGAACGTGGTCGGCTCTGCGTGGGCATCGACCCCCACCCCTCGCTGCTCCAGGCGTGGGGGCTCGACGACGACGTGGCCGGACTCGAGCGGTTCGCCCTGACGGTGGCCGAGGCGCTGGCACCGGAGGTCTCCGTGCTCAAGCCGCAGAGCGCGTTCTACGAGCGCTTCGGCAGCCGCGGCGTCGCCGTGCTGGAGCGGGTCGTCGAGGTGGCTCGTCAGGGTGGCGCCCTGGTCTGCATGGACGTGAAGCGCGGTGACATCGGATCGACCACCCAGGCCTACGCCGACGCCTACCTCGACCCCCGTTCGCCGCTCTTCTCCGACGCGGTCACCGCCAGCCCCTTCCTGGGCTTCGGCTCGCTGACCCCGATGGTCGAGACCGCCCGGCGCCACGGCGCCGGCCTCTTCGTGCTGGCGCTGACGTCCAACCCGGAGGGGCACGAGGTGCAGCGCGCCACGGCCGCCGACGGGCGTACGGTCGCGGCGACGGTGCTCGACTCCCTGCGTGAGCTCAACGCGGGCGCGGAGCCGCTCGGCAGCTTCGGCCCCGTGGTGGGCGCCACCATCGACGACGCGGGCACCGACCTCGACGTCAACGGACCGATCCTGGTGCCGGGCTACGGCGCCCAGGGCGGGACGGTGGAGGACATGCGGCGCATCTTCGGTGCGACCGCCCGCGCGGTGATCCCCAGCACCAGCCGCGGGGTCCTCGCGGCCGGTCCCGAGGCCGCAGCACTGGTCGCGGCTGCGCGCCGGGCCAACGACGACGTGGCCGCCCTCGACCGCTGATCCGGCGTGGCCCACAATGGGAGCTGACCCCCACGGCCAGCCGCCCCGGACCCGGGCACCTGGTTGCGGCACCCGGATCACGGGTGACTAGATTGACCCAGCCGCTCGGCGCGGCCCCCCACCGACGACGACGAGGAACACCGACGTGGCACTGCCCCAGCTCACCCCCGAACAGCGTCAGGCGGCGCTCGACAAGGCGGCGGCATCTCGCCGGGAGCGGGCCGAGGTGAAGAACCGACTCAAGAATTCCGGAGCCTCGATCATCGACGTGATCCGCGAGGGTCAGGTGAACGAGGTCGTCGGCAAGATGCGCGTGATCGACCTGCTCCAGGCGATGCCGGGTCTGGGCAAGGTGCGGGCCACCGCCCTGATGGAGCGCCTCGCGATCGCCGAGAGCCGTCGGGTGCGCGGGCTGGGCGTCAAGCAGATCGCCGCGCTCGAGCGCGAGTTCTCCGACGGCGCGTGAACGCCGTGAACGCTGCTGACGACACAGCGACCACCGCCCGGGCGAGCGAGACCCCGGCAGCGCCCGAGGCGAAGGCCCCGTCGCGACTCGTCGTGCTGGCCGGCCCGACTGCCGTCGGCAAGGGGACCGTCGCCGCGCGGATGCGCGACGCCAACCCCGACGTCTGGATCTCCGTCAGCGCCACCACGCGCGCCCCGCGCCCCGGCGAGGTGGACGGCGTGCACTACCTGTTCGTCTCCGACGAGGAGTTCGACCGGATGATCGAGCAGGGCGAGCTGCTCGAGTGGGCCGTGGTCCACAAGGCCGCCCGCTACGGCACGCCGCGCCGCCCGGTCGAGGAGGCGCTGAAGGCCGGTCGCCCCGCGATGCTGGAGATTGACCTCCAGGGCGCGCGCCAGGTCCGCCAGACCATGCCCGAGGCTCTCTTCGTCTTCCTGGCGCCTCCGTCGTTCGAGGAGCTGGAGCGCCGCCTGGTCGGCCGCGGCACCGAGACCGAGGCGGAACGGACCCGCCGGCTCGAGACCGCGCGCGAGGAACTGGCCGCCGAGAGTGAGTTCGACGTCACCATCGTCAACCACGAAGTTCCCGCTGCCGTGGATGAATTGGTAGCCTTGATCCGGTCTGGGTCGTGAGACCCGCCAACGAACGTGCACGACTGCCGTACGCCGCACCGCGTACGGCCCACTACGAACATCTGCGAGGCCACGCGTGTCTGCTCCCCTGATCGATGCCGAGGGCGTCACCAACCCCTCGATCGACGACCTGCTCACCAAGACCGACAGCAAGTACAAGCTGGTCCTCTACAGCGCCAAGCGCGCCCGCCAGATCAACGCCTACTACTCGCAGCTCGGCGAAGGCCTGCTCGAGTACGTCGGCCCCCTCGTGGACACCCACGTCCAGGAGAAGCCGCTCAGCATCGCGCTGCGCGAGATCAACGAGGACCTGCTCACCTGCGAGGACGTCGACCCGGCTGAGCTGGCCGCCGAGGCTGCAGCCCAGTCTGCTGCCCAGTCTGAGGCTGCTCACTCCGAGTGACCTCACCGGTGACCACGACCGCGCCGGCCGCACCCCCCACCGGGATGCGGCCGCGTGTCGTCCTCGGGGTCAGTGGCGGCATCGCCGCGTACAAGGCCTGCGAGCTCCTCCGTCGCTTCACGGAGTCGGGCCACGACGTCACCGTCGTCCCGACGGCCGCCGCCCTCGAGTTCGTGGGAGCCCCGACGTGGGCCGCGCTGTCGGGCAAGCCCGTCTCGACCGACGTGTGGGCCAGCGTCCACGAGGTGCCGCACGTACGCATCGGCCAGCAGGCCGACCTCGTCGTCGTCGCCCCCGCCACCGCTGACGTGATGGCCAAGGCGGCCCACGGCCTGGCCGACGACCTGCTGACCAACACGCTGCTCACAGCTCGCTGCCCGGTGGTCTTCGCCCCCGCGATGCACACCGAGATGTGGGAGCACCCGGCCACGCAGGCCAACGTCGCGACCCTGCGCGAGCGTGGCGCGGTCGTCATCGAGCCGGCCGAGGGTCGCCTCACCGGCAAGGACACCGGCAAGGGCCGGTTGCCCGAGCCCGCCGAGATCTTCGAGACGAGCGTCCAGGTGCTCGCCCGCGGCGTCGGTTCCGCCGACCTGGCGGGGCGTCACGTCCTCGTCTCGGCCGGAGGCACCCGCGAGTACCTCGACCCGGTCCGTTTCCTGGGCAACCGCTCCTCGGGCCTTCAGGGGTACGCCCTGGCCCGCGCCGCCGCCGCCCGGGGCGCCCGGGTGACGTTGGTGGCCGCCAACGTGACGCTCCCGGACCCCGCCGGCGTACGGGTCGTGCGCGTCGAGACGACCAACGAGCTGCGCGAGGCCGTGCTCGCCGCCGCACCCGAGGCCGACGCCGTGGTCATGGCCGCGGCCCCGGCCGACTTCCGGCCCACCACGACGAGCGAGGCCAAGATCAAGAAGGCCTCCGACGGCTCCGCCCCCGCGGTGCACCTCGAGCAGAACCCCGACATCCTCGCCGAGATCTCGCACGAGCGTCACCGCGACGACCAGGTCGTCGTCGGGTTCGCCGCCGAGACAGGCGACGACACCGGCAGCGTCCTCGAGCTCGGGCGGGCCAAGCTCGCCCGCAAGGGCTGCGACCTGCTCGTGGTCAACGACGTCAGCGGGGGAGCGGTCTTCGGAGCCGAGGACAACGCGGCGGTGATCCTCAGCGCGTCGGGCGACGCCGTCGAGGTCGAGCGGGCGTCGAAGACCACCGTGGCCCACGCCATCTGGGACCAGGTCGTGCGTCGATTCGTGATGTGAGACGCCTTTCTTGCATGCTGGAACTTCTTTAGGCTTGCAGGTCCACCAATCACCCTGGGGAGAGAGTCAGCTGTGGCAGGACGCCTTTTCACCTCCGAGTCCGTGACCGAAGGTCATCCGGACAAGATCGCCGACCAGATCAGCGACACCATCCTCGACTACCTGCTCGAGCACGACCCGGCCAGCCGCGTGGCGGTCGAGACGTTGCTGACGACGGGTCTGGTCGTCGTCGCGGGCGAGGTGACGACGAAGGCGTACGCGCCCATCGCCCAGCTCGTGCGCGAGAAGATCCTCGAGATCGGCTACGACTCCTCCGAGAAGGGCTTCGACGGCAGCTCGTGCGGCGTCAGCGTCGCCATCGGGGCCCAGTCGCCCGACATCGCCCAGGGCGTCGACGACGCCTACGAGGACCGCGTCGAGACCTCCGAGGACGAGCTCGACAAGCAGGGTGCCGGCGACCAGGGCCTGATGTTCGGCTACGCCTGCGACGACACCCCCGAGCTCATGCCGCTGCCGATCACCATCGCGCAGCGCCTCTCGGAGCGGCTCTCGACGGTCCGTAAGGACGGCACGATGCCGAACCTGCGTCCCGACGGCAAGACCCAGGTCACCATCGAGTACGACGCGGAGAACCGTCCCGTGCGCGTCGACACCGTGGTCCTCTCCACGCAGCACTCCGAGGAGACCGACCTGGAGAAGCTCGAGGTCGAGATCAAGCAGCACGTGGTCGAGCCCGTGCTCGCCAGCTTCGACATCCCCAGCGAGGGCTACCGCCTGCTGGTCAACCCGACCGGTCGCTTCGTCGTCGGCGGCCCGATGGGTGACGCCGGCCTGACCGGTCGCAAGATCATCATCGACACCTACGGCGGCATGGCCCGCCACGGTGGTGGTGCCTTTTCGGGCAAGGACCCCTCGAAGGTCGACCGTTCCGCTGCGTACGCCATGCGCTGGGTCGCGAAGAACGTGGTCGCCGCCGGCCTCGCCCGTCGTTGCGAGGCGCAGGTCGCCTACGCCATCGGCAAGGCCGCCCCGGTGGGCATCTTCATCGAGACCTTCGGCACGGGCGTCGTCCCGGACGAGAAGATCCAGGAGGCGGTGCTGGAGGTCTTCGACCTGCGTCCCGCCGCGATCATCCGTGACCTCGACCTGCTCAAGCCCAAGTACGCGCAGACCGCGGCGTACGGGCACTTCGGTCGTGAGCTCCCCGGCTTCACCTGGGAGGTCACCGACCGTGCCGAGGCCCTGCGGGCCGCTGCCGGCGTGTGAGTCCGGCCCCTCCGGGGGCAGGACCCGTCGACGGCTCGGCTGTCGGCGCGGGCTGGTATCAATGCGCACATGAGTGAGACGCACGAGGCCGGGCAGCTGGACATGCTGCCCGGCCTTCGTGCGTCCGTGGCCGGGGGACGCGCGCGCCGCGGGGAGGCCGAGATGCGCCGCCGCAGCGAGGAGGCGCCGGCCGAGGTCGACCCGGTGGCCCGGGTGCTGGTCGACGTGCCGCTGGCCCACCTGGACCGCCCGTTCGACTACCTCGTGCCTGCCAGCATGGACGCCTCCGCCCGCCCCGGCGTACGGGTCAAGGTCCGCTTCGCCGGGCAGGACGTCGACGGCTTCGTCGTCGAGCGGGCCGCCGGCAGTGACCACGACGGACGACTGAGCCCTCTGCGCCGGGTCGTGAGCCCCGAGCAGGTGCTCACGCCTGAGGTCGAGCGACTCACCGCACTCGTGGCCGCTCGCTACGCGGGGGCCCGTGCCGACGTCCTGCGCCTCGCCGTGCCGCCGCGCCACGCGACGACGGAGAAGGCCGAGCGTGTGCCGCGAACCCCGCCACTGGACTCCACCTCGGTGGCTGCCGCGAGTGCCTGGGCCGGCCACGAGGCGGCCGGCCCGTTCCTGGAGCACCTGGCCGAGGGGGGCGCACCACGCGCGGTGTGGCAGTGCCTGCCGGGCGCCGACTGGGCCCTGCTCGTCGCCCAGGCCGTCGCCCGGGCCCGTGTCTCCGGCCGCGGCGCGCTGGTCTGCGTGCCCGACCACCGCGACGTCGCCCGACTGGGCGCGGCGCTCGACGACGTCGTCGGTCCCGAGCAGTACGCCGTCCTGACCGCCGACCAGGGGCCCGCGAAGCGGTACGCCGCCTTCCTCGCCGCCCTGCGGGGCGACGTGCAGGTGGTCATCGGCACGAGGTCGGCTGCCTTCGCCCCGGTCCGCGACCTGGGGCTGGTGGTGATGTGGGACGACGGTGACGACCTGCACTGCGAGCCCCGCGCTCCCTACCCGCACGCCCGGGAGGTGCTGCTGACCCGCGCGGAGGTGCAGGGGTGCGCCGTCCTGCTGGGCGGGGCCACCCGCACCGTGGAGGCCGAGTACCTCGTCCGCACCGGTTGGGCCCACCCGATCGCGCCGTCGCGCGCCGTCGTGCGCGAACAGGTCCGGGTCGACGTGGTCGCCAACGACGAGCGCAACCGGGGGGCGCGCGTGCCCGGTCCCGCCATGGGCATGGTGCGCCGCGCCCTTGACGAGGGGCCGGTGCTGGTCCAGACGCCGCGCTCGGGCTACGTACCCCACCTGGCCTGCGAGCGGTGCCGGACGCCGGCCCGGTGCGGCGCCTGCCGCGGACCTCTCCAGCTGACCGATCCGGCGTCCCCTCCCTCGTGCGGCTGGTGCGGTGTGGTCGACCACCAGTGGCGGTGCTCCACCTGCGGGGCGCAGGGCCTGCGGGCTCCGGTCCTTGGGCGCGACCGCACGGCCGAGGAGATGGGGCGCATGTTTCCCGGGCACACGGTGCGCAGCTCGGGTGGCGACCGGATCATCGCCGCGGTGGGGGAGGACGCCGACATCGTCGTCGCGACCCCCGGGGCCGAGCCGCCCGCCTCGCGGGGCTACGCCGCCGTGCTGCTCCTCGACACCTGGCTGGGCCTGGGGCGACCCGAGCTGCGCAGCGACGAGGAAGTCGTACGCCGCTGGTTCAACGCCGCGTCCCTGGTACGCCCCCACGGACGCGTCGTGGCGGTGGGAGACCCGGGGTCTGCGATGTTGCAGTCGCTCGTGCGCTGGGACCCGGCGGGGTTCGCCGCGCGCGAGCTCGAGGAGCGGGTCAGCGCCCACCTGCCACCCGCCGTCCGGATGGCGACGGTGACCGGGGAGGCCGACGCTGTCGAGGAGGCCCTCGCCCTGGTGACCCTGCCCGACGTCGCGGAGGTGCTCGGCCCCGTGCCGGTGGAACGGCGGGCCCAGGACCGCGCCGGCGCCCCCGAGGAGCCCGACGAGGTGCGGGTGGTGCTGCGGGTGCCCCGGCACCAGGGCAGCGTCCTCAGCGAGTCGCTGCTCGCCATGCAGCGGCTGCGCTCGGCCCGCAGGCTCGCCGCGGTGCGGGTCCAGGTCGACCCGCACGTGCTCTGAGGCAGCGGGCGGTCCCGGCTCGCGGTCGACGGCTCCGTAGACTGAGCGGTTGCACCGACCTGACGAGGAGCCCCCGCGTGGCAGTCCAGCCCATCCGCCTGTTCGGCGACCCGATCCTGCGCAAGCCAGCGCTCGAGGTCGTCACGTTCGACAAGGAGCTGCGCACCCTCGTGCAGGACCTCACCGACACGATGCTGGAGGCGTCGGGAGCCGGACTCGCTGCGCCGCAGCTCGGCGTGGGCATGCGGGTCTTCACCTGGAACATCGACGGTGAGCTCGGTCATCTCGTCAACCCGGTGCTCGACCTCTCCGACGAGGTCCAGGACGGCCCCGAGGGCTGCCTCTCGCTGCCCCACCTGACCTACGACTGCCAGCGCGCGCTGCGGGTCGTCGCCAAGGGCTTCACCATGCACGGCGAGCCCATCACGGTGGAGGGCTCCGACCTGCTCGCCCGCTGCATCCAGCACGAGACCGACCACCTCGACGGCGTCCTGTTCATCGACCGCCTCGACGCCGAGGCCCGCCGGGCCGCGATGCGCGAGATCCGGGAGTCGGAGTGGTTCGGGCTGGAGCAGCCCGTCGTCAAGGTCTCACCCCACGCCACGAACGGATTCGGATTCTGATGCGCATCGTCTTCGCCGGCACCCCCGAGGTCGCCGTTCCCTCCCTCAACGCCTTCGTCGAGTCCGATCACGAGGTCGTCGCGGTCGTCACCCGACCCGACGCTCCCTCGGGCCGCGGCCGCAAGCTGGTCGCCAGTCCCGTGGCGCAGCGCGCCGAGGAGCTCGGCATCCCGGTGCTGAAGCCCGAGCACCCGCGTGACGAGGAGTTCCAGGCGCAGCTCCGCGAGCTGGCCCCCGACGCCTGCCCGGTGGTCGCCTACGGCGCGCTCCTGCCGCAGTCAGCCCTCGACATCCCCACCCACGGCTGGATCAACCTGCACTTCTCGCTGCTGCCGGCCTGGCGCGGGGCCGCTCCCGTCCAGCACGCCGTGTGGGCCGGCGACGAGTACACCGGGGCAACCACGTTCCGCATCGTCAAGGCGCTGGACGCCGGTCCCACGTTCGGCGTGATGACCGAGCGGATCCGCCCCGACGACACCTCCGGCACCCTGCTCGGACGTCTCGCGGAGGCGGGCGCCCCCCTGCTGGTCCAGACCATCTCGGGCATCGAGTCCGGCGAGATCGAGGCCCGCGAGCAGCCCGAGGACGGGGTCACGATCGCCCCCAAGATCCTCGTCGAGCACGCCCGGGTCGACTGGACCGCCCCGGCGGTCGCCATCGACCGCCAGATCCGTGCCTGCACGCCTGCGCCGGGCGCCTGGAGCACGCACGAGGGCGAGCGGATCAAGATCGGTCCGGTCACCCTCACCGACCACGAGCCGCTCGAGCCGGGCGTCCTGGAGGTCACCAAGAAGGCTGTCCTGGTCGGCACCGGCACCGTCCCGGTGCAGCTCGGGGAGGTCAAGGCGTTCGGCAAGAAGCAGATGGCCGCCGCCGACTGGGCACGGGGCGTACGTCTCGAGTCCGGCGTGCGGTTCGGCGACGAGGGCTGACGCAGGCCGTCGGGGGTGCGTACGCTCGCAGGCATGAGTCGAGCCGCGCGCCCCGAGGACGTGGACGCCATCTGCGCGGCGCTGCCCGCCACCGAGTTCGGCACCACGTGGGGCGACGTCCCCACCTGGAAGGTGCCGGCTGGCGAGAAGGGGCGCGGCTTCGTGCTCTACCGCCACCCGCACTCCAGCGCGATCGACCCGGCGACGGGGGAGATGTACGACGACCTGCTCGTCATCGTGACCGCCGGACCGGGGGAGAAGGCCGCACTGGTGGACGAGGTGGCCACGCCCTTCTTCACGATCGACCACTTCCGACGCACCAACGCCGTCCTGGTGCAGCAGTCCAGGCTGGGCGAGCTCACGCTCGACGAGCTGCGCGAGATCATCACCGATGCCTGGGCCGCCCGGGCCCCCAAGAGACTGGTCAAGGAGTTCTTCGCCGATGGGTGATCACGACCGCCGCCGAGCGGGTCGAGGCCGTCAGAGCCGCCCCGGACCCGCGGGGAGCGCCCCGCCGTCGCGCCCGAAGGTCGACCCGGCGCGCCGCGCTGCGTGGGAGGTGCTCAAGGCGGTGCGCGTCGACGACGCCTACGCCAACCTCGTTCTGCCGCAGATGCTGGAGAAGTACGACCTCTCCGGACGCGACGCCGGCTTCGTCACCGAGCTGGCCTCCGGTGCTCTGCGCGGGCAGGGAACGTACGACGCGATCATCGACGCCTGCCTGACCAAGCCCAAGCTGGAGGGAAAGGTGCGTGACGTGCTCCGGCTCGGCGTCCACCAGCTGCTGGCCATGCGCGTCCCGGACCACGCCGCGATCGCGACCAGCGTCGAGCTCACGCGCGACCGCGTCGGCCAGGGGCCCACAGGTCTGGTCAACGCGGTGCTGCGCAAGGTGGCGTCCCAGGACCTCGACGCCTGGATCGATCAGGTGGCGCCCGGAGAGCCCGGCAGCGCGGCGCAGCTGGCGGTCGCCACGTCACACCCGGCGTGGGTGGTCGACGCGCTCGCCGAGGCACTGGAGGGTCACGGTCGCGACCGTGCCGAGCTGCCGGCGCTGCTGGAGGCCGACAACGCCGCGCCGCAGGTCACCCTCGTCGCCCGGCCCGGCCTCGTGGACGAGGACGAGATGCGCGCGGCAGGTGCGGAACCGACCGGTCGCTCGCCCTACGCCTGGACGTGGGGCGGCGGTGACCTGACCAGCCTCCCGGCCCTGGTGCAGGGCCGCGCCGGGGTGCAGGACGAGGGGTCCCAGCGGGTGGCGCTGGCCCTGGCGGACGCCTCGGTCGAGGGGCGCGACGAGAGGTGGCTGGACCTCTGCGCCGGCCCCGGCGGCAAGAGCGCCCTGCTGGCCGCGCTGGCTGCGCAGCGCGGTGCCAAGGTGCTGGCCAACGAGTCGCAGCACCACCGGGCGCAGCTGGTCCAGCGCGGGGTGCGCTCGGTGCGCGACGGCATCCTCGGAGTCGTCACCGGCGACGGGACCCGTCCGGCGTGGCGCCCTGACACCTTCGACCGCGCGTTGGTCGACGCTCCCTGCTCGGGTCTCGGTGCGCTGCGACGCCGTCCGGAGTCGCGATGGCGCCGTCAGCCCCGCGACGTCGAGGTGCTGGTCAGGCTCCAGCGAGCCCTGCTGGTCTCCGCGCTGGACGCCGTGCGGCCCGGCGGGGTCGTCGTCTACGCCACCTGCTCCCCGGTGGTCGCCGAGACCATCGGCGTGGTCTCAGCGGTGCTGCGGGCCCGCGACGACGCCCACCTGGAGTCGTCGTGGCAGCTGTGGCCCCACACCGACGGCTGCGACGCGATGTACGCCGCCACCCTGCGTCGTACCTGAGCCCTGTGGTCCCGCTCCTGCCTCAGTCGGCGAGGTGGCGCAGGTAGTTCTGCGGGGAGGCGAAGAACGTCTTCCAGTGCCGGACCAGGTCGAGGTCGTCCCAGCTGGCTTCGCGCAGGCCCCAGTCGCCGACCTCGAGCAGCGTCGCTCCGGGGAGCGCGGCGAGGATCGGGGAGTGGGTGGCGCAGAGCACCTGTCCTCCAGCGGCGACGACGTCGGTGAGCGTCACCATGAGTCCCATCGTCCCTTCGAAGGACAACGCCGCCTCCGGTTCGTCCAGGACGTAGAAACCGGGACCGGTGAGGTAGTGGCGCACCACGGCCAGGAACGACTCCCCGTGGCTGAGCTCGTGGAATCGCGGTCCGCCGAGCTGCTCGCTGAAGGTGTACCAGGAGTGCATGGTCTCCGCGCGGAGGAAGAAGCCCCAACGTCTGGTGCCGACGCCGCGCTGGGCGTGCACCAAGGACCCGAGAGGTGACTCGGTGGCCCGGGTCGAGTGCTGGCCGTGGATCGTGCCGCCTTCCGGGGAGAGCCCGTACGCGGCTGCGGCCGCCTCGACGAGGGTCGACTTGCCCGACCCGTTGTCGCCGACGAGGAACGTGACGCCCGGAGCCAGGGGTAGGCCCTTGGCCACGAACTGCGCCACCGCTGGCACCGTCAGCGGCCAGCGGTCCGGGGGGAGTGAGCCCGGCTCCGTGACGTCGAGACGCACCACGGAGGGCTGGTCGAGTCGCATGGCGCGAAGCCTAGGTGCTGGGCGCGGAGCCGTTCCATGTCCTAGCGTGACGGCCATGGCCGCCTCTCCCCACGTCGAGATCGAGGTCGAGGACCGCGTGGTCAAGGTGACCAACCCCGAGCGCGTCTACTTCCCGGAGATCGGGGCGACCAAGCTCGACCTCCTGGAGTACTACCTCAGCGTGGGTGACGGGATCGTCAACGCGTTGTGGGAGCGCCCCTGCATGCTGCACCGCTTCCCGAAGGGGTTGGCGGGGGAGAAGGTGCACCAGAAGCGCATCCCCCAGGGGACGCCCGGCTGGGTGGAGACCGTCGAGCTCTTCTTCCCGCGCTACGGGCGTACGGCGGACGAGCTGTGCGTGACCTCCTTGGCGGCCGTGGCGTGGGCGGTGCAGATGTCGACCGTGGAGTTCCATCCGTGGAACAGTCGCCGCGCCGACACCGAGAAGCCCGACGAGTGGCGCATCGACCTGGACCCCGGGCCCGAGTGCGACTGGGCGCGGGTGCAGCAGGTCGCGGGCGTCGTCCACGAGGTGCTCGACGAGCTGGGAGCGGTGGGGTTCCCCAAGACCAGCGGGGGCAGCGGGCTGCACGTCTACGTGCGCGTGCCTCCCGACCACGGTTTCGCCGACGTACGCCGGGCCGCGCACGCCTTCGCCCGTGAGGTGGAGCGCCGCGCGCCTGATCTCGTGACGACCGCGTGGTGGCGCAAGGACCGTGACCCCGCCCAGCTCTTCGTCGACTACAACCAGAACACTCGCGACCACACGATCGCCTCGGCCTACTCCGTGCGCGGGGTGCCCAACGCCCAGGTCAGCACGCCGGTCGCGTGGGAGGAGGTGGACGACTGCGAGCCGGCCGACTTCACCATCCGCACCGTGCCGCAGCGCTACGCCCGACTGGGCGACCTGCACGCCTCGATCGACGAGCACCCGTTCGACCTGGCGCCCCTGCTGGAGTGGGCCGAGCGGGACGAGGCAGAGGGCGCCTCCGAGGAGCCCGCACCGGGCGAGGTGGAGGGCGACGGCACCACCTAGACTCGCCGCGTGGGTATCCAGATCACGCCGTCCATCCTCAACGCCGACTTCTCCCGCCTGGGCGAGGAGGTCGCCCGGATCTCCAGTGCCGACATGGTGCACGTGGACGTCATGGACAACCACTTCGTGCCCAACCTGACCTTCGGGCCGTCGATGGTCGAGGCCCTGAGCCGGGCCACCGACCTCCCGCTCGACGCGCACCTGATGATTGAGGACGCCGACCGCAACGCCCCGGCGTACGCCGAGGCCGGCGCGAGCAGTGTCACCTTCCACGTCGAGGCCACGAAGGCGCCGATCAGGCTCGCCCGGGAGATCCGCTCCCAGGGCGCGCGGGCGTCGATGGCGCTGAAGCCGGCCACCCCGATCGAGCCCTACGAGGACCTGCTGCCCGAGCTCGACATGCTCCTGATCATGACCGTGGAGCCCGGGTTCGGCGGCCAGAAGTTCCTTGACCTGTGCCTCCCGAAGATCCGCCGCGCCCGCGCCCTGATGGAGAAGCACGGCGTGGAGACCTGGCTGCAGGTCGACGGCGGCGTCAGCCTTGAGACCATCGAGCGCTGCGCGGAGGCCGGCGCCGACGTCTTCGTCGCCGGTTCGGCCGTCTACTCGGCCGCCGACCCCGACGCGATGGTCCAACAGCTGAAGGCGACGGCCGAAGCCGTCAGCCCCCTCACCTGAGGCTGCGGCTCGCCGGGGAGTCTCGCCACCCGGGTCGTCCTTCGGTTGGTCGCCCCGCTGGGTTATCCTGAGCGGACGAGTTGACAAACTCGCGTGCTCTGGGGGCGGTGAAATTCCGCACCGGCGGTGAAAGTCCGCGACCCGGCCACCTCCAGTGGTCGGTTGAGCAGGTGAAATTCCTGCACCGACGGTTAAAGTCCGGATGAGAAGCGCACGCAGGTGAGTCGGTGCATCGCGTCGTCGTGCACCCGACCCATCCAGCCACCCTCCAGGTCCCGCGCGAGCGGACAGGAGAGTGGCCATGACGCACAGCACTGCGACGCGCACGACGGTGGAGCGTGCAGCGATGCAGCGCGCTCTCGCGTTGGCTGCGACGCCGGGCGTGCCCCTCGGTCCCAACCCCCGCGTCGGGTGCGTCCTGCTGAGCCCTGCCGGCGACGTCGTCGCTGAAGGCTTCCACCGCGGCGCCGGTGCCCCGCACGCCGAGGCCGACGCCCTGGCGCGCGCCGGGGCCCACGCCCGGGGGGCGACGGCCGTGGTCACCCTCGAGCCCTGCCACCACACCGGGCGTACCGGGCCCTGCTCCGAGGCCCTGCTCGCTGCGGGCGTGGCCCGCGTCGTCTTCGCCCAGTCCGACCCCAACCCGGTCGCCGCCGGAGGGGCCGAGGCACTGCGTACGGCGGGGGTCGACGTGGAGTCCGGCCTCCTGGCCGACGAGTCCGCTCGCCTCAACCGGGCGTGGACCTTCGGCCTCGTCCACCAGCGGCCCTTCGTCACCTGGAAGTTCGCGGCCACCCTCGACGGACGCAGCGCCGCCGCCGACGGCACGAGTCGCTGGGTCAGCAGCCGACCGTCCCGACTGGACACCCACCGCCTGCGCGGCGAGTGCGACACCGTGCTCGTCGGCACCAGCACCGTGGTCATCGACGACCCCCGGCTGACGGTGCGTGACGAGCACGACCTGCCGGTGGCCCACCAGCCCCTGCGCGCGGTGATGGGGCTGCGCGAACTGCCGGCTGGGCGCCGCGTCCTCGACGACAGCGCCGAGTCGCTCCACCTGGTCACCCGCGACCCCGCGGCAGCGTTGGCCGACCTCTTCTCGCTGGGGCGTCGACACGTCTTCCTCGAGGGCGGTCCGCGGCTGGCTGCGGCCTTCCTGCGCGCCCGCCTGGTCGACGAGGTCGTCACCTACGTCGCGCCGATGCTCCTGGGGGCCGGCCGCTCGGCCGTGGCCGACCTGGGCATCGACACCATCGCCGCCGCCATGCGTCTGGAGCCCACCGACGTCACGGTGCTGGGCAGCGGCGTCGAGACCAACGTACGCCTGACCATGACCCCGCGCCACGACACCGTCGTCGCCGCGCACCCGTCCGGCAGTGCCTCGCGCGCTGCCCTGCGAGAGGACCACTGAGATGTTCACCGGCATCGTCGAGGAGCTGGGCACCGTCCACGCCGTGGAGGACCAGTCCGACGCCATCCGCCTCACCGTCCGGGCCGAGACCGTGCTCGACGACGTCCACCTGGGCGACTCGATCGCGGTCAACGGCTGTTGCCTCACCGTCAGCGCCGTCGACACCACGCACGAGGGGGGAGCGGTGGACCTGTGGACCGCCGACCTCATGCAGGAGACGCTGGACCGGACCAGCCTGGCGGGCGTGAGTCCGGGCGACCGGGTCAACCTGGAGCGCGCCGTGACCGCCGACAAGCGGCTGGGCGGCCACATCGTCCAGGGGCACGTCGACGGCGTCGGTGAGGTCGTCCGGCGTACCCCCAGCGAGCACTGGGAGGTCGTCGAGATCACCCTCCCGCCGGAGCTCGCCCCCTTCCTGGTGGAGAAGGGCTCCATCACCGTCGACGGCGTGAGCCTGACCGTCGTCGACGTCACCGACACGACCTTCACCGTCAGCCTGATCCCCGAGACGCTCGCCCGCACCACGCTGGGATTCCGAGCGGTGGGCGACCGGGTCAACCTGGAGACCGACGTCATCGCCAAGCACGTCGCCAAGCTGGTCAGGGCCTACCTGCCCGCCGGCACGCAGCACGAGGAGAACAACGCATGAATGTCCTGGCCTGGCTCTTCGACGGCACCATCCCCGTCGGCAACAGCTTCCTCAGCGTGCCGGAGGTGCTGGGCAACGTCTTCGGGCTCACCAGCGCCATCCTCGGCATGAAGCGCTGGATGCTCGCCTGGCCGATCGGGCTGGTCGGCAACATCCTGCTCTTCTTCGTCTTCACCACCGGTTCGATCGCCCAGGTCGGTCAGGAGCCCCTGTGGGGCCAGGCCGGACGGCAGATCTTCTTCGCCGCGGTGAGCCTCTACGGCTGGTGGCGCTGGACCCAGGAGAAGCGCAGGGGTGCCGGCAGCGGCTCGGCTGCCATCACTCCGCGGTGGGCCACCTGGTCGGAACGCGCACAGCTGCTCGCGGTCGGTGTCGTGGCGTGGGTGGTGACGTGGGGCGTCTTCACCCAGATCGGTTCCTGGAACCCGCCCACCGAGGCGTGGATCGTGGCCGGCTCGATGCTCGCCACCTGGGGCATGGCGCGCGGGTGGGTGGAGTTCTGGCTGGTCTGGATCCTCGTCGACGTCGTCGGCGTGTGGAGCCTGGCCACCTCCGACTACCCCGCGCACGCCACGATCGGCATGTACCTCTTCTACGCCTTCTTCGTCCTGCTCGGCTTCTTCACCTGGTGGAAGGTCGCGCGCAACGAGGCCGACGGCACTGCCCCGCAGGACCTGGGCACCGGCGAGGCCGCCGAGACCGGACAGGTGACGGCATGAGCATTCGACTCGACTCCGTGGAGCAGGCCATCGCCGACATCGCCGCGGGCAAGGCCGTGGTGGTCGTCGACGACGAGGACCGGGAGAACGAGGGCGACATCATCTTCGCTGCCTCCAAGGCGACCACCGAGCTGATGGCCTTCACCATCCGCCACTCCAGTGGCGTGATCTGCGTGCCGATGCCGGCCGCCGAGCTCGCGGCCCTGGACATCGGCCTGATGACGCCGCACAACCAGGACCCGCTGAAGACCGCCTACACGGTCTCCGTGGACGCCCGCGACGGCGTCTCCACGGGCATCTCCGCGGCCGACCGAGCCCGCACCGCCCGCCTGCTGGCCGACCCGGAGACGCAGCCCTTCGAGCTCACCCGGCCCGGGCACGTGTTCCCGCTGCGCTACCGCGAGGGCGGCGTCCTGGTGCGTCGCGGCCACACCGAGGCGGCCGTCGACCTCGCCCGCCTCGCCGGGCTGGCGCCGGTCGGCGTGCTGGTCGAGGTCGTCAACGACGACGGCACCATGAAGCGGGCGGCGCAGCTGCGCGAGTTCGCCGACGAGCACGGCCTGTCGATGATCTCCATCGAGGAACTGGTGCGCTTCCGCCGACGCCACGAGATCAACGTGGAGCGGGCTGCCGTGACGGCACTGCCCACCCGGTTCGGCGAGTTCACTGCCTACGGCTACCGCAACCCGGTCGAGGACTCCGAGCACGTGGCCCTGGTGATGGGCGACGTCACCAGCGACGAGCCGGTGCTCGCGCGCGTGCACTCCGAGTGCCTCACCGGCGACGTGTTCGGCTCCCTGCGCTGCGACTGCGGTCCGCAGCTGGAGGAGGCGCTGGAGCGGATCGCTGCCGAGGGACGCGGGGTCGTCGTCTACCTCCGTGGTCACGAGGGGCGCGGCATCGGCCTGGTCGCCAAGCTCCAGGCGTACGCGCTGCAGGACCAGGGACGCGACACCGTCGACGCCAACCTCGACCTCGGGCTGCCCGCCGACGCGCGCAACTACGGCGCCGCGACCCAGGTGCTGCGCGACCTGGGCGTGCAGTCGGTGCGGCTGCTCACCAACAACCCGGTGAAGTCGCAGGACCTGGGTGACTTCGGGGTGCCGGTGGCCGAGACGGTCGCCCTGACCACCCGCCCCACCGAGCACAACGTGCACTACCTGCGCACCAAGCGCGACCGCATGGGTCACACGATCGACAACCTGGAGGAGCAGCAGTGAGTGGAGCAGGAGCACCCCGGAGCAGGCTGGTCGACTGCAGCGACCTGCGGGTCGCGGTCGTCGCCGCGAGCTGGCACACCGAGGTGATGGACGGTCTGCTGGCCGGTGCCCGTCGCGCCCTGCGGGCGTACGGGGCACAGGCCCAGGAACTGCGCGTGCCGGGCACCTTCGAGCTGCCGGTCGTCGCGCAGGCGCTGGCCGCCGAGGGCTACGACGCGGTCGTCGCGCTCGGCGTCGTGATCCGCGGCGGCACCCCGCACTTCGAGTACGTCTGCTCCGCGGCGACCGACGGCCTGACCCGGGTCGCGCTCGACCACCGCGTCGCGATCGGCTTCGGCGTGCTCACCTGCGACACCGACGCACAGGCCCTCGACCGCGCCGGGCTGCCCGGCTCGGGGGAGGACAAGGGGTGGGAGGCGACGTCGGCCGCGCTCGAGACCGCCCGCCTCCTGCGCGACATCCGCTCCGACAGGTGAGCGGACCGAGGTCGGGCCGCCAGCGGCGACCGCTTAGGCTGGGCACGTGAAGACGTTCGAAGGTCTGTGGGACGAGCTCAACGAGATCGCCCGGACCCGCCCCGAGGGATCCGGCACGGTGCGCGCACTGGACGCCGGCGTCCATACGATCGGCAAGAAGCTGGTCGAGGAGGCCGCGGAGTCCTGGATGGCCGCTCGCTTCGAGGGCAAGGACGCCGCAGCCGAGGAGATCAGCCAGCTGCTGTACCACGCCCAGGTGCTGATGATCGCCAGCGGCCTGACCCTTGACGACGTCTACGCACACCTCTGAGGACCACTCCATGACGCAGACCACCCACGGCACGCTCCTGCGCGTCGCCGTTCCCAACAAGGGCGCCCTGTCGGTGGCGGCCTCGGAGATCCTCAAGGAGTCCGGCTACCGCCAGCGGCGCGACTCCAAGGAGCTCGCGCTGACCGACGCCGAGAACGGCGTCGAGTTCTTCTACCTCCGCCCGCGTGACATCGCGCTGTACGTCGGCTCAGGCACCCTGGACATCGGCATCACCGGACGCGACCTCCTGCTCGACTCCGGCGCCAGCGCCAAGGAGATCCGCGACCTGGGCTTCGGCCAGTCCCGCTTCCACTTCGCAGGTCCGGCGGGGCGCTACTCGTCCCTCGACGACCTGGCCGGCAAGCGCATCGCCACCTCGTACACCGGCGTGGTGGAGGCCTTCCTCGCGGAGCGCGGGATCGAGGCCGAGGTGATCCGCCTGGACGGTGCGGTCGAGACCAGTATCCAGCTCGGCGTGGCCGACGTGATCGCCGATGTCGTCGAGACCGGCTCCACCCTGCGCGCCGCGGGCCTGGCCACCTTCGGCGAGGAGATCCTTCGCTCCTCCGCCGTGATGGTCACGCGTGACGGCGCCGAGTCGCACCCCGGCTTCGAGGTCTTCCGCCGTCGCGTCGAGGGCGTGCTGGTGGCCCGCAGCTACGTGATGATGGACTACGACATCCGCTCCGAGCAGGTGCAGGCCGCGGTGGCCCTCACGCCCGGCATCGAGAGCCCGACCGTCTCGCCGCTGCACCGCGAGGGGTGGGTGGCGGTGCGGGCGATGGTCCCGCGTGACGGCTCCCAGCGCCTCATGGACGAGCTCTACGACCTGGGTGCTCGCGGCATCCTGCTGACCGAGATCAATGCCTGCCGACTCTGAGGAGCACGACGTGACCGTGGCACTCCCGCACACCTGGCGCCCGCTGGGCGTGCGGCTGGCGGTCATCTTCTTCGGCGTCATGCTGGCCGTGGTCTTCCTGGCTGCCTGGTTCCTCTTCGACCAGGAGGTCCGCGACACCTACACGCCCTTCCAGCTCGGCACCCTGGCCGTCATGGTCCTGGGTGGCGCGGCCGTGGGCTACGGGGTCGCACGCGCCAGGATCGACGCCACGGAGCAGGGACTGGTCGTCGTCAACGGCTTCCGCCGCCACGAGGTCGCGTGGGAGCAGGCCCAGACGATCCGCCTGCCCTCCGGCGCCCCGTGGGCCCGCCTGCGTCTCGTCGACGGCACGGTCTACTCCGTGACTGCCCTGCAGGGATCCGACGGTGCCCGCGCCACGCGCGGCGTGGCCGAGGTCCAGGCCCTGATCGACCAGCACTGGCTCGACCAGGAGTGATCGACCGGCACTGATCGACCGGCACTGAGCTCGACCCGGGTTCGCCCACCGCTGGCGGGGGAGCGCTACTGGCCCACCATGGCGCCGACGCGACTGGGGGTGAAGCCCGGGAACACGCTCGCGGTGCTCGTCGCGAACCGTGCCCTGACCACCTCGGCGAGCACGCTGCGATAGTCGGTCGTCACGAGCAGGTCGCTGTCGGGTCCGGCGCTGAGCCCGGGCCAGCGGCCGTGGTAGCCACCGCGTACGCCCGCTCCGAGCAGCAGCATGACGGTGCCGTAGCCGTGGTCGAGGCCCCAGTTGGCGTTCTCCACCACCCGGCGGCCGAACTCGCTGAGGCAGACCACGGTGACCGTGTCGCCGAGCGGGCCCAGGTCGGTGAAGAAGGCCGCGAGCGCCCCGGCGACCTCGCCGGCGTTGCGCTTCATCGCGCCCCACTCGAGGTTGCCCACGTCGGTGTGCATGTCCCAGTCGCCGTGATCCACGGTGACGACCTCGGTGCCGACGCCGGAGCGTACGACGCGGGCGACCTGCGCCAGGGCGCGCCCGAGGTCGTTGCCGGGGTAGGTGGCGCCGTGAGACGGGGTGGTGCTGCTGGTGCGAGCCGGCTCGAAGGTGTCGACGGCCGTGAACGCCGCCTGCATGGCTGCCCCGAGCCCGTCCTTCTGACTGGCCCAGAGGGTGCGCAGCGAACGGGGACGCCCCTTGCGGGTGTCCCACTGGTCGGCGCCCGCGAGCTTCACGTTCTCGATGCTGCTGGCGCTGAGGAACGGCTGCGGGCCGTAGAGGGCTGCCGGGGGAGTGCCGCCGCCGAGCTGCAGCGCCTGGAGCGGAGAGGGGTTCCGGTCGGCGCCGATCAGGCGGTTGAGCCATCCGCTGCGCGTCGCCGACCCGGGGGCCGCTGCCTCGAGCTCCTCCATGGCGGAGAAGTGCGACCGGTTGCGAGCCGGGAGGCCAGCCGCGTGCACGGCCGCCATCCGTCCGCTGTCCCACATCCCCAGCAGAGGGGCGAGGGAGGGGTGCAGACCGAAGAAGTCGTCCTTGGCCAGCAGGCGCTCGGCGGGGACGGCGATCCGGGGACGAGCCCGGGCATAGACGGGGTCACCGTGCGGGACGACCAGGGAAAGTCCGTCGGCGGCACCACGCAGCGAGAGCACCACCATCACCGCGCGGGCGGGGGCCGGTGCCGCGTCCGCCCCCGGGGCACTGGCGACCTGCACGACGGTGGAGCCGAAGGTGGTGGCCACGCCGGTCGCCATCGCGCCACCGAGGAAGCCGCGACGCGAGAGCCCGACCTGGGCGAACTCCTCGCAGCAGGAGGGCCCTGAGGGTGGGAGGCGGGAGGCGCGAGGCTGGGAGGCAGAAGGCTGGGAGGTCATCGGGGTCACCGCCGGAAGAAGTCGGGAGAGTCGAGGACGCACGTCAGCAACCGGGGCATCTCCCACTTGACCAGTCCGTGGTCGTGGGTGATCCGGTCGGAAGGCCTGAGGCCGGTCGCCTCGCAGCAGGCCTGGAGGAGCCGCGCCGTGGAGGGACGGTGGAGCAGGCTGCGCGACAGGTGGTCGACGAGCTCGTCGAAGCGCATCCCGGACTTCGGCACCCAGGCGCGGGCGGTGCGGAAGGTGGCCCGCTCCTTGGGCCACCAGCCCCCCGACATCGAGTAGTGCATGCTGAGCGAGGCGATGACGCGCGAGGTGGACGACCACGAGGCGTTGTCGATCGGGGTGCCGTCGGGTCGCGGCCAGCCGAAGGGGGTCGCACCCACCGACTGGGTCTGCCACAGCACCGCGTTGGCGGCAGAGTTCGAGGTGGTGGGTCGGGCCACCTTCACACCGAGCGCGCGGTAGGTCGCCACGACGTCCTCGATGGGGTCGCGCACCTTCTTGCCCGCGGCCGCCTTGAACTGCTTGGAGGCGATGAGCGTCTGGAGCACGGGTGCGATCGCGGTGTTGTTCTTGAGGTAGACCTTCGCCAGCTTGTCGACCAGGGCGGGTGCCGGGGCGTCGCCGACGAACTTGGTGACGAGCTTGGTCGCGATCCGCCGTGCGGTGTCGGGGTGACGGGCCAGGTAGCGCAGGTAGAGGCGGGTGACCTCACGTCCGTCGGCCCTGGAGTTGGCGTGGCTGAAGCCCTTGACCTTCACCCGGCCGGTCGCGTGCATGTCGGGACGGTAGGACGGCTTCCACGTCTTCCACATGTCGACGTACCAGCCGGTGAGGATCCGGGCGGAGTCCTTCACGTCCGACTCGGTGAACCGTCCGCGGCCGACGGTGTGCAGCTCGAGGAGCTCACGTCCGAGGTTCTCGTTGGGCTTGGCCGCCGTCGACGTGGCGTTGTCCAGGTAGAGCAGCATCGCCGGGTGCGTGATGGCGCTGTAGAGGAGGTTGTCGAACCGGCCGAGCGCGTGCTTGCGGATGGTCTCTCCGTAGGAGACCCGGTGCACGAACCACTGCTCACCGTTGGTCGGCACGTAGAGGTGGTTCTCCCAGAACTGGGTCATGGTCTCGAGCACCTGCTGCTTCGACTGCCGCCGGCGGGTGATCACCCAGCGCTGGTAGTCGGCCATCACCTCCCAACCACCGCGTACGCCGTCGCTGCTGCGCTTCCACAACGACTCGGGGCTGCGCGCGAGGTCAGGCCACCACGCCTTGGTGGTGCGGTGGGTCGCGTCCGTGATCGCGGCGCCCTTCAGCTGCCAGGTGAACCACTTCGCCGCCCCACGGCGCTGGCGCACCTGGGTGGCGAGCGTGGGCGTCACGCCGTAGGAGAACCGGCTCACGAGGTGGCGCTGGGCCGGGGGCAGCACCTTGACCGCCGCGTACGTACGCGGCTTGTAGGAGGTGGCAGCAGCCGGTTCAGCCATGGCGACGACTGTAGGGAGCCGAGGGGGCGCTGTCAGAGGAACGCAGGATGAACTCAGTAGAAGCGCAGCGGGAGGTCAGAGCTCGGTCGTGATCCGCAGGTCGGCGCTCGCCCGGGTGCGCTCCCGCGAGAAGAGTTGCTCCTCCTGCGCGGCCCAGGAGTCCCAGTGCGGAGCGAAGTCGTCGCCGTCGCGTTCGAGGGCGCGTGCCCGCCGCAGGGGTGCCGACGCCTCGAGCCACACGCTCGCCGACCGGTAGGGCGCCGTCGCCCGCGACCCGGCGCCGACGCCCTCGACCACGAGGAGCGCGCTCGGGGGCACGGGCACCCGGTCGGCGAAGCGCCCGGCGTGCCAGTCGTAACGGCGGTACGACGCAGCCTGCCCCCGCGACAACGGTTCGAGCACGTCCCGCACCAGGGTCGCGGCGACGTCGGCCAGGCCCTGCCACCCGTCCAGGAGCAGGTCGAGGTGGAGCAGGTGGGCATCCGGCGCGGCGGCGACCACGGCGCGCGCCAGCGTGGTCTTGCCCGACCCGGCAGGGCCGTCGAGGCAGAGCAGCCGCCCGGGGCGGTCGGCGGTGCCCAGACGAGCGGGGCCTGCCGCGACCAGGTCGAGCACCCGCCGTACGTCGTCGGTGGGCACGGTCAGAAGGCCTGGCCCTGGCCGCGGTAGCTCGGCACGGAGTCGACGATGCGGTCACCCCGCACCAGGTGCGCCGTGGTGACGTGCTCGAAGAGCTCGCCCGACTTCGCGTGCCGGAACCACACCAGATCACCGATGGCGAGGCTGGACGCAGGGTCGCCGACCAACGGGGTCTGCACCTCGCCCGCCCCTTCGAGCCCGGTCAGGTGGAGGCCCGGGGGAGCCCACGGCAGGGGTGCCCGGTCGAGCCCCGGGGCGCCGGAGCCGACCAGCCCGCCGCCGTGGACCGTGGCCATGGTGGCCGTCGGACGCCGGGTGACCGGGAGGCCGAAGAAGGCGGCCGGTCGAGGCGTGAAGGACTGGTAGTGGTCGAACAGCGTGGGCACCAGGAGCCCTGACCCGGCAGCCAGCTCGGTGACGGCAGGGTCAGCGCCGGTCGTCTCGAGCGAGCCCGACCCCCCGGCGTTCCAGAACTCCAGCGGGGCGATCTCGCGCAGGGCCGAGGCGAGGTGGTGCCGTCGCTCGGCCAGCTGGTGCAGCGACGCCTTCTTGAGCTGACGCACGATCGCCGACCGGGCGCGCTGGCCGGGCACGACGTCAGGAAGGCCGGCGACCTGGCCTTCGTAGGTCATGACCCCGACGAGACGGAAGCCCGGTCGCCCGGCGACGAGGCGGGCGAGGCCGAGGACCTGCTCGGGGGAGTGCAGGGGCGACCGCTTGGGCCCGACGTGCTGGCCGGCCAGGCGCAGGCCCGCGTCGACGTCGAGCGCCACCCGCACCTCCACGTCGCTGCCCCGGACGGCGTCCACGAGGTCCAGGTGGGCCGGGTCGTCGACCATCAGGGTCACGGCGCGAGCCGCGGAGTCCGACGTCGTGAGGCGGGCCAGCGCTCCGCGGTCGACGCTGGGGTAGGCCACGAGCAGGTCGTCGCACACCCCTTCGTCGTGCAACCACAGGGCCTCACGGAGTGAGTAGGAGAGCACGCCGGCGAAGCCGGGGACTTCCAGGGCGCGACGGATGAGCGCGGGGACGCGCAACGACTTCGATGCGACCCGGATCGGTGTGCCCGCGGCGCGGCGCACCAGGTCGTCGGCGTTGGCGTCGAAGGCGTCGAGGTCGACCACGGCCAGGGGCGTGGGGAGTGGCTCGGGGTGCTGGTCGACGGCACGCCGGAGCCGGGTCCAGAGCTGGTTGCGCTCGACCCAGGAGGGATCGGTCACTGGATGCCTCTCCGGCGCAGCAGCTCCTCGATGTCGTCGAACTCGTCGTCGTGCGCCGGCGCCTGCGGCCGGCTGCCCGGCTTCGTGCCGGGGGAGACCTGGCGGGTGCCTCTGCCAGTGACAGCGCCCCTGCCCTCGACGAGCTCACCCCGCCCGGCGCGGCCTGCCCCGGGCCGCCGGTGGTCGACCGCCCGGGCGACCACCAGGAGCAGCCCGGACAGGGCGGCGGAACCGATGCCGACCCACACCTGGGGCGAGAAGGCGAGGGTGGTGGCCCACTGGGAGATTGCGGTGGCGATCCGGGTGAACATGCTCAGGGTCCCGGTCAGCCACGCTGCGGGGACGAGAAGCGTCACCGCCACGCCTCGCAGACCGGGCGCGAGGCCACGGTGCCGGAAGGCCCACCAGGAGTACAGGGAGCCCAGCACGGTGAGGGTCAGCGCGAGTGCTGCCCAGGTCACGTTGTCCACTGCGCCAGCGTCCCACACCGGAGACTAGGCTGGGAGCACCATGGTCGACCCGAACCGCTTCGCCGGAGCCGAGATCCTCCAGTCGTCCTTCCCCAACGACGACGGCAGCATCTCGCCCGCACTTGCCGCTGCCCTCGAGGCGTACGACGCCGATCCCGGCGCCTTCGCCGACGTCATCCACGCCCTGGCGCCCAGCCGTCTGCTCGTGCCAGTGGTGGCAGTGCTCGGCGAGGTGGAGTACGACGAGCAGGGGCTGGCCCACGACAAGTCGAGCGACATGGCGACGGTGCTCATCACGGGTGCGGACGGTCGTCAGGCGCTGCTCGCCTTCACCTCCACCGAGGCGCTGCACCGCTGGAACCCGCAGGCACGCCCCGTCCCGGTCCCCGCGCCCGTGGCAGCGCAGAGCGCCGTGCAGGAGAAGGCAGCCGCCCTGGTCGTCGACATCGCTGGCCCGGTCACCTTCGTGCTCGAGGAGAACGACCTCGACGCCTTCGCGGCGGGATGGACGCTCGCGCGGATCGGCGACCGGACCGGTTGGATCCGCCCCGGGGAGTGACCTCCACGGGTTCTTCCCCCGGGACACCGCCCCGTGAATTGGCGCGGCGGGAATGCTCCGCTATGGTTGGCGCGTTGACCGATCTGTCCGGCACCGTCGGACGGATCACCAAGCGGAGGCAAGCACCACGTCTCCCACCCGCATCGACCGAGACAGGTCGTCGGGTCCGGTCAGGGCATGATCTCGCAAGGATCGTGTCCGGCACACGTCCGGAGGACGTGCGTGACTGGCTTCCGCTATCGACGAGCGGGAGCCATTCGTCATTTGCGGCGAACGACCACGCACACAACCACTGGAGGACACATCAGTACTGAGTTGCGCATCAACGACCGGATCCGAGTTCCCGAGGTCCGGCTCGTGGGTCCCAACGGCGAGACGGTCGGCATCGTTCCGACCGACCAGGCACTGAAGCTTGCCCAGGAAGCCGACCTCGACCTCGTCGAGATCGCTCCTCAGGGCCGGCCCCCCGTCTGCAAGCTCATGGACTACGGGAAGTTCAAGTACGAGAACGCCCAGAAGGCCCGTGACGCACGACGGAACCAGACGAACGTCATCATCAAGGAGATGAAGCTTCGTCCCAAGATCGACCAGCACGACTACGAGACGAAGAAGGGCCACGTGGTCCGCTTCCTCAAGGCTGGCGACAAGGTCAAGATCACGATCATGTTCCGTGGTCGTGAGCAGCACCGCCCCGAGCTCGGCTTCCGCCTGCTGCAGAAGCTGGCCGAGGACGTGGAGGAGCTGGGCTTCGTCGAGTCGTCGCCCAAGCAGGACGGTCGCAACATGATCATGGTCCTGGGCCCGCACAAGAAGAAGGCCGACGCCAAGGTCGACGTGCAGGCCGAGAAGGACGCCAAGGTCGCCGAGCGCGCCGCGGCTGCCGAGGAGGACCGCGCAGGCCGGGCGCCGAAGGAAGGCCAGGCCGTCGCGCAGAAGAAGGAGCGCAAGCGCTCCGAGAACCTGGACCCCGAGATCGAGGCCTGAGCTCCACCCCCATACTTCGGCGGCCTGTGAGGTCGTCGTACGCACCACGAGTAGAGAGAGCATCGAGATGCCGAAGAACAAGAGCCACTCCGGTGCCGGCAAGCGCTTCCGCGTGACCGGCTCGGGCAAGATCCTTCGCGAGAAGGCTGGCAAGCGCCACAACCTCGAGAAGAAGTCTTCGAAGGTCACCCGTCGCATGACTGGCACCGTCGAGCTCGCCGCGGCCGACGTGCCCCGCGCCAAGAAGCTGCTCGGTCGCTGATCCTGCGTCGTATCCCCACCCCCGACTTTCGGTGACTGCCTCGAAGCAGTCCGCCGGTCTTTCAAGCAACAAGGAGTAAGAAATGGCACGCGTCAAGCGGGCAGTCAACGCCCAGAAGAAGCGCCGGGTAATCCTCGAGCGCGCATCGGGCTACCGCGGTCAGCGTTCGCGCCTCTACCGCAAGGCCAAGGAGCAGGTCACCCACTCCCTGGTCTACAACTACAACGACCGCCGCAAGAACAAGGGCAACTTCCGCAAGCTGTGGATCCAGCGCATCAACGCTGCTGCCCGCGCCAACGGCATGACCTACAACCGCTTCATCCAGGGCCTGAACCTGGCTGGCATCGAGGTCGACCGCAAGATCCTGGCCGAGCTGGCCGTCAGCGACGCCCCGGCGTTCGCCACCCTGGTCGAGGCTGCCAAGGCCGCCCTGCCCGAGGACGTCAACGCCCCCAAGGCCTCTTGATCCTCTGACGTGAACACTCCTCTGTCGCACGCGAACAGCCGCGTCAAGGAGGCACGGAAGCTCAGCCGCCGCTCGGTGAGAACCGAGCGGCGGCTTTTCCTTGCCGACGGCCCCAAGGCCGTCGAGGGCGCCCTCACGGTGCCCGGTTGCGTGGTCGAGGTCTTCGCCACCGTCGCCGCCGCCGAGCAGTACGCGGCGCTCCTGGTCGACGTGCCCCAGCTCTGGCTCGTCGAGGACCGGGCGATGGACTCGCTCTCCGACTCCGTCAGCCCCGCGGGCGTCGTCGCCGTCTGCCGCTTCCTCGACGTCGACCTGGCTGACGTCCTCTCGTCGTCCCCCCGTCTCGTCACCGTCTGCGCCGACGTGCGCGACCCCGGCAACGCCGGCACGGTGATCCGTACCAGCGACGCCGCCGGTGCCCAGGCCGTCGTGCTGGCCGGCCACAGCGTCGACCCCTACAACCCCAAGACCGTCCGGGCCAGCGTCGGCAGCCTCTTCCACCTTCCCGTCGTCCTGGTCGACGACCCGGGCCAGGTCGTCCGGGCGCTCCAGGAAGCGGGCCTCACCGTCCTGGCGGCCGACGGAGCCGGTGAGGTCGACCTCTTCGACGCTGACCTCGCGCCGGCCACGGCGTGGCTCTTCGGCAACGAGGCGTGGGGGCTGCCCGACGAGCTCGCGGCCCTGGCCGACCACCGCGTCTCGATCCCGATCCACGGCAGCGCCGAGAGCCTCAACCTCGCCACGGCGGCGGCCGTCTGCCTCTACGCGAGCGCTCGCGCCCAACGGTGATCGTCATCGATCCTCCGGCCGTGCACCGCTACGGCCGCACCTGGTCCCACCTGGCCAGCGACACCTCGTTGACGGAGCTGCACGCCTTCGCCCGCGCCCAGGGGATCCCTGAGCGGGGCTTCGACCGCGACCACTACGACGTACCCGCCGAGTACCACGCGGCGATGGTGGCCGCCGGCGCGGTCGAGGTGACCTCGCGCGAGCTCGTCATCCTCCTGCGCCGGGCCGGCCTGCGTCGTCCGAAGCCGCTGGCCGACTGAGCTGCTGCAGCTCGCGGGCGACGTTGTCGCGTGCCCTGTCCTCCCAGGCAGCGCGGCCGTGGGCGGTGCGGAAGAGCGCGGGGCGCTGGAGGAGCGTACGCAGGACCTCGGCGCGCCCCTGCCGGAAGAGCGCGTCGGGCACGGTGGCGTACTCGTGCCGCACCCCGGCCGCGTACTCGTCGTAGCGCTCGGAGGGAGCAGCGAGGATCGCCAGGTCGGCGTCGCAGAGCGCTTCACCGTCGCGGTCACCCGGAGCGGGGTCGTGGTCCCGGGTGAGCAGGACGAGGCGTACGACCTCGGCGCGCTCGGGATGCTCCGCCAGCTCGCGCTCGGCCCACGCGGCGGAGCGACCCTCGGGGTCGGGTTCGGCGTCGTACACCGCGTCGTGGAACCAGGCGGCGAGCCGTACCGTCGCCAGGTCGTCGACGTGGTCGGCCAGCTCGTCCAGGTGGGCCAGCACCTCGCTCAGGTGAGTCAGGCCGTGGTGACCGCGGCTCGACGAGGCGTAGGCGCGCGTCAGGGCGTCGCGCAGGTCGGTGCGCCCGGGCAGGGGCCACCAGGCAGCGAGCGAGGGCGGTGGGGCAGGGTCGGAGGACACGCCCCCATTCAACTCGCTACATTCGGCGCGTGACTCACGAGTGGCTCGACCAGCTCCCCGACGGGGTGGTCATCGCCGACCGCCATGGCCGGGCGGAGTTCGTCAACGCCCCGGCTCGCGCCATGCTCGGCGAGGGGGCCCGGCCCGGGCAGGCGTTGGAGGACGTCCTCGCGCTGGTCGACCACCGCGGCACCAGCTGGTGGGAGCACAACCAGCCGTACGCGGGTCTCGGCATCCGTTCCGGGGTGCCGGAGCAGTCGTGGCTCCTGCCCGACGGCAGCGAGGTCCTGGTCGTCGCGCGGCTGCACCGCGTCGCTCCCGGCGCTCCGATCGAGCAGGTCGCCCTCACCCTGCGCAGCGGTCGGGGTCGTGCACGCCTGGACCGCGAGCGGTCGGACCTCGTCGCCACGGTCGCCCACGAGCTGCGCTCGCCGCTGACCGGGGTCAAGGGCTTCGTGCAGGCGCTGCTCAACCGGTGGGACGTGCTCAACGACGAGCAGAAGAAGCTCATGCTCGCCACCGTCAACTCCGACGCCGACCGACTGGTGCGGCTGATCGCGGAGCTCCTCGACGTGGCCCGGCTCGACACCGGGCGACTGAGCATCTATCCCCGCGAGGTCGACGCGCAGGTGCTCGTCGGACGCGTCGTCGACTCGGTCTCCTCGGCCACGGCACGCCCCCTGCGGCTGGACGTGGCCGAGTTCGACGAGGGAGCCCTGGAGGCCTTCGCCGATCCCGACAAGTTCACCCAGGTGGTCACCAACCTGGTCGAGAACGCGGTGCGCCACGGCGGCGGCGAGGTCGTCGTACGCGTACGTCACCTCGGGGAGGAGTCCGACTTCCCCGGCGTCAGCGTCGAGGTCAGCGACGAGGGCGAGGGCATCCCCGAGATCCTGCGCAAGCGGGTGCTCACCAAGTTCTGGACCCAGGGGTCGAGCGGCGGCAGCGGGTTGGGCATGTACATCGCCCACGGCTTGACGCGGGCCCACGGCGGGGACCTCGCCATCGGTGACCGGGAGGGCGGGGGAGCCCTCGTCACGGTGCGCTGGCCATCGGTCGACTGGCGCGACCACGTGCGATGAGCGCGCTCGCGACGGACCCGGTCCGGACCCGCACAGAACCTTCACGAGTTGAGCGACCTTCCTGCACGGCCCGGTTCCTAGGGTCAGGGGCATGAAGAGACGCACAGTGCTGCTGGTCGAGGACGAGCGCACCATCAGCGACGCCCTGGCTGACCGGTTCCGGTCCGAGGGCTACGAGGTGGCCCAGGCCTTCGACGGCCCCTCGGCCGTCCAGACCGCCGAGGCGTTCCAGCCGGACGTCGTGGTGCTCGACGTCATGCTGCCGGGCTTCGACGGGCACGAGGTCTGCCGACGCATCCAGGCGACGCGCCCCGTCCCCGTCCTCATGCTGACGGCCCGGGACGAGGAGGCCGACGTGCTCGTCGGACTCGGCGTCGGAGCCGACGACTACCTGACGAAGCCCTTCCGGATCCGCGAGGTCGTCGCCCGGGTGGCGGCCCTGCTGCGCCGCGTCGAACGGGCCTCGGCGCTCTCCTCCCAGGACGCACCGGCCGACGCGGAGGTGCTGCGGGTGGGTGACCTCGAGGTCGACCTGGCCGAGCGTCGGGTGCGCGTCGCCGGGGGAGAGGTCCACCTGACTCGCACCGAGTTCGACCTGCTCGCGGTGCTGGCAGGTGAGCCGGGCCGGGTGCAGAGTCGCGAGCGCCTGCTCGCCGAGGTCTGGGACTGGGCCGACGCCGCCGGCACCCGCACGGTCGACAGCCACGTGAAGGCGGTGCGGCAGAAGATCGGTCCCGAGCGCATCCGCACCGTGCACGGCGTGGGGTACGCCCTGGAAGCGGTGCGATGAGCGCGCTCACCCGGATCAGCTCCATCAAGGTGAAGCTCGGTCTGCTGGTCGTCGCGGCCTCCCTCGTCACGGCGTTGGTCGCCACGGTGGGCAGCGCCGCCGGCGTCTCGCCCTGGCTCACCCTGCCGGTGACCCTGTTCCTCGCCCTGCTCGTGACCCAGCTGCTCGCCTCGGGGATGGTCGCCCCGCTCGTGCAGATGACCGAGGCCGCCCGGGCGATGGCGAGGGGTGCCTACGACGCCCGCGTCCTCACCGCCAACGCCGACGAGGTGGGTGAGCTGGCGCGCTCCTTCAACGTGATGGCCGCTGACCTGCAACGCGTCGACGCCGAGCGCCGTGACCTGATCGCGACCGTGTCGCACGAGCTGCGTACGCCGGTGGCTGCCCTCAGCGCCCAGCTGGAGAACCTGGCCGACGGTGTGGTCGAGCCGACCCCGGAGCGGCTCGGCTCCACCCTGGCCAGTGCCGAGCGTCTGGGTGACCTGCTGGCCGACCTGCTCGCCCTGTCGCGCCTGGAGGCCGGGGTCGTCGACCTCGACCCGGTGGCGGTGGACCTCTCCTCACTCGTCGCGGGCTGCGCCGAGGAGGTGGCTGCCGCGGGGAGGGACGTCGACATCGAGGTCGACGTGCCCGCCGACATGCAGGTCTGGGCCGACCCGGTCAGGTTGCGCCAGCTGCTCATCAACGGACTCGACAACGCCGCCCGGCACGCCCCTGAGGGGACGGCCGTCGAGGTCCACGCCGGGGGTGGCGAGGACGGCTCGTGGTGGCTCGAGGTGCTGGACGCCGGAGCCGGAGTCGCCCCCGCTGACCGCGAGCGCGTCTTCGAGCGCTTCGGCACCGATGCCGAGGGCGGCGGCACCGGTCTGGGCCTCGCGGTCTCGCGCTGGGTCGCTCGCCTGCACGGCGGCTCGTTGGCCTTCGTCGACCCCGAGCCCGGTCGTACGGGCGCGCGGTTGCGCCTGGAGGTGCCCGGACCACGCCTCGTGGCCGCCCGCAGCGGAGCCACCCCGCAGCAGGTCGTTCCCGCTCCGGCGTTCACGGTTCCCGTCGGGTCCGCGCCCGGCACCACCCCGGTCCCGGCGGACGACTCCACGGCGTTCCTCTTCGGGGGGCGTTGGCCCGAACGTCGTCCTGACCGGGCGCCATGGATCGTCGCGGCTGCCGCCCTCGTCGGGGTGCTGGCTGCGGCCACGGTGGTCGGGGTCGGCCCGGGGCTCATGTGGTCGCTCGTGCTGGTGGCGGCCGGAGCGGTGGCCTGGACGGCCTCGCCCCGACGTACGCAGCCGTTCACGGTGCTGTGCACGACGCTGGCCACGGCCGCGGTCCTGAGCATGACGATCCACCTGCAGGGGGGTGTGACCGCGTTGGCCCTCTTCGCGGCCGCGGGCACCTTCCTCGCCGGTGTCACCGGGGCGACGACGCTGCGGGGCATGCTCGTGTCCGGACTGGCCTGGCCGATGTCCGCACTGCGTGGCCTGGCCTGGCTGGGACGCTCGCTCCAGGTCACAGGCCACCGGTCGCGACGGACGGCCGTGGTGCGGACCGTTGCCGCCTCGCTGGTCGGCCTGGCCGTCTTCGGCTTCCTGCTCGTCAGCGCGGACGCCATGCTCACCGACTGGGTCACCCGCCTGGTCCCGGACATCAGCGTGGACACCGCCGTGGCGCGCACGTTCGTCGCCCTGGCCATCGGCGGCATGACCTTGGCCGCGGCCTACCTGGCCCTCAACCCACCTGAGGTCGACCCGCGCCCCGGGCACGGCCTGACGGCTACCAACCGCTGGGAGTGGGTGGTCCCGGTCCTGGCCGTGGTGGCGGTCTTCGCGGTCTTCGTCGTCGTCCAGGTCACCGTGGTGATCGGTGGTGACGCCTACGTGCGTCGCACCACCGGACTGACCTACTCCGAGTACGCCCGCCAAGGCTTCTTCCAGATGGTGCTGGCGACCGCGCTGGCCCTCGTCGTCGTCTGGCTGGCCGCCCGACGCGCGGGGACGACCACGCGCGATCGCCGCTGGCTGATCGGCACCACGGGCGCGCTCTGCCTGTTGGTGCTGGGCGTGGTGGCGACGGCGCTGGGTCGCCTCGCCGTCTACCAGGACGCGTACGGCTACACCGTCGCGCGGGTCCTGGCCTACGCCGTCGAGGGATGGCTCGGACTGGTCGTCCTCGCCGTGATGGTCCTCGGTGCCGTGGGACGCGGTGCGTTCGTCCCGCGGGTGGCGCTCGTCTCCGGGACGGCGATCATCGTCGCCCTGAGCTGGTTCAACACCTCGGCGTGGGTGGCCGAGCGCAACATCGATCGCTACGAGGCCACCGGCAAGCTCGACCTCCACTACCTCAGCGACCTCGGGGACGCAGCCTTCCCGGTCGTGGTGGAGCGGCTGCCCGCCTCGACTGCCGCCTGCGTGTGGGAGTTCGGTCCGCACGGTGACGGCATGCTGCCGATGGAGGCGTCCGAGCCGGTGGGACTACGTGAGTGGACGTGGGACCGGGCGCGGGCGGAGGAGGCCCTCTCCCACCTCCGGGACCAGGAGGTCGAGGACCTGCCTGCGGGGTGCTACGACGAGTACTGAGCGGGCTTGAGCAGTCCACGCGGTTCGGCGCAGCTCGCCGGGGCGTAGTCTGGGCGCGTGAGGTGGACCCAGCGATTTACCTGCCCCGGACCCGTCGCGGTTCGGGGGGTCTGACCGCGCGCCACGTCCTGGGCGTACGACTCACCTCCGTCGCCGGGTCCGGGGAGAAGCCCCGCCCCGTCCGACCCCTAGAATTCGCTGCGTCCGTGCACGCAGCTGGAAAGGGAGCCATGTCCGGCCCCAACAACGACTACGACCCTGTCGAAGTGACCCCGCTCAAGGCGGAGGAGGTCGACGCCCAGCGCGACGCCGCCCTCGCCGCGATCGCCGCAGCAGCCGACCTCGACGAGCTCAAGCAGGCCCGGCTCGACCATGCCGGCGACCGCTCCCCGCTGGCCCTGGCCAACCGGGAGATCGGGGCGCTGCCCCCGCAGGCGCGCAAGGAGGCCGGTCAGCGCATCGGCCAGGCGCGCGGCGCGGTCAACAAGGCGCTGGCCGAGCGCTCCGCGGTGCTCGAGGCCGAGCACGAGGAGCGGATGCTGGCGACCGAGACGGTCGACGTCACGCTGCCCACGACGCGTCGTCGCCGCGGCTCGCGCCACCCGATCACCATGCAGTCCGAGACCATCGCCGACATCTTCGTCGCGATGGGCTGGGAGATCGCCGAGGGGCCGATGGTCGAGGCGGAGTGGCTCAACTTCGACGCCCTCAACCTCGGTCCGGACCACCCGGCACGCACGATGCAGGACACCTTCTGGACCGAGCCGGCCGAGAACCACGTCGTGCTGCGCACCCACACCTCCCCGGTGCAGGCGCGCACGATGCTGACCCGCAAGCCGCCGATCTACGTCGCCTGCCCCGGTCGCGTCTTCCGCACCGACGAGTACGACGCGACCCACAGCCCGATGTTCCACCAGGTCGAGGGCCTGGTCGTCGACGAGGGCATCACGATGGCCCACCTCAAGGGCTCGCTCGACCACCTCGCCGCGCAGCTCTACGGCGAGGGCGTCACGACGCGCTTCCGTCCGTCGTACTTCCCGTTCACCGAGCCCAGCGCCGAGGTCGACCTGCGCTGCTTCGTCTGCCTGGGCGACAACTCCGAGGAGTGCCGCACCTGCCGTGGCGAGGGCTGGATCGAGTGGGGCGGCTGCGGTGTGGTCAACCCGCGCGTGCTCATCGCCTGCGGCATCGACCCTGAGGTCTACTCCGGCTTCGCGTTCGGCTTCGGCATCGACCGCACGTTCATGTTCCGCCACAACCTGACCGACCTGCGCCCGCTCTTCGAGGGCGACGTGCGCTTCGCGTCCGCGTTCGGCACCGAGATCTGAGGATCAGACCATGAAGGCACCCATCTCCTGGATCAAGGAGTACGTCGACGTCCCCGAGGGCGTCACGACCGACGAGATCACCCGTCGCCTCACCATGACCGGCCTCAAGCTCGAGGCGATCGTCAGCCCCGGTGCGGCCATCTCCGGCCCGCTGGTCATCGGCAAGGTGCTCACCAAGGAGCCCGAGCCGCAGAAGAACGGCAAGGTCATCAACTGGTGCACCGTCGACGTCGGCGACGCGAACGGCACCGGTGAGCCCCAGGGCATCGTCTGCGGCGCGCACAACTTCGAGCCCGGCGACCTGGTCGTGGTGATCCTCCCGGGCGGCGTGCTGCCCGGGAACTTCGCGATCTCCGCCCGCAAGACCTACGGCCACGTCTCCGCCGGCATGATCTGCTCCGCCTCGGAGCTGGGCCTCCCCGAGGGCTCGTTCGGCTCGGGCGAGGGCATCATCGTGCTGCCGGCCGACGCCGGCCAGCCGGGCGACGACGTACGTCCGGTGCTCGGTCTCGACGAGGAGGTCATCGAGTTCGAGGTCAACCCCGACCGGGCGTACGGCCTGAGCCTGCGCGGCATCGCCCGCGACGTGCTCGTCTCGGTCGAGGGCGCGAGCAACTTCCGTGACCCCGCGCTGCGCGACACCCCGCCGGCCAACGACGCCGGGCACCCCGTCGTGCTCGAGGACACCGTCGGCTGCCCGGTCTTCGTGGCCCGCAAGGTCACTGGTTTCGACCCGACGGCTCCCACCCCCGCGTTCATCGCCGACCGCCTCGTGGCCGCCGGCATGCGCTCGATCTCGCTGGCCGTGGACGTCACCAACTACGTGATGCTCGAGACCGGTCAGCCGATCCACGGCTACGACGCCGACAAGCTGCGCGGTCCCGTCGTGGTGCGCCGCGCGCAGGCGGGCGAGACCCTGACCACGCTCGACGGCACCGAGCGCCAGCTGCACCCCGAGGACCTGGTCGTCACCGACGACTCCGGCATCATCGGGCTCGGTGGCGTGATGGGCGGTGAGACGACGGAGATGTCCGCGACGACCACCTCGATCCTCGTCGAGTCGGCCCACTGGGAAGCCGTGTCGATGTTCCGCACCGGCAAGCGCCACAAGATCTCCTCGGAGGCCGGCAAGCGCAACGAGCGCGGCGTCGACCCGACGATCTGCGAGGCAGCCGCCGACCGTGTCGTCGAGCTGCTGGTGGCCCACGGCGGTGCCACCGCCGACCCCGGCGTCACCGTCGTCGGCACCCCGCCCGTCATCCCTGCGATCACCGTGGCCGGCGACAAGGCGGCCCGGGTCTCCGGGATGGACATCTCCGAGCAGACGGCGATCGAGGCCCTGCGCGCCGTGGGTTGCGAGGTCTCCGGCACCGGGACTCTCACGGTCGTCCCGCCGCCGTGGCGCCCGGACATCACCGACCCCCAGGACACCACCGAGGAGGTCGTCCGCCTCGTCGGCTACGACAAGGTGCCCTCGGTCCTGCCGATCCCGCCCGCCGGGCGGGGTCTCACCCGCGCCCAGCAGCTGCGTCGCCGTTTCGGTCGCGCGGCCGCGGCCGAGGGGTACGTCGAGGTCCTCACCTTCCCGTTCGTCGGCGAGGCCGACTTCGACGTCCTCGGGATCCCGGCCGACGACACGCGCCGCCACGCCCTGCGACTGGTCAACCCGCTGAGCAGCGAGCAGCCGTACATGACGACGACGGTCCTGCCCGGCCTGCTGCGCACCGCTGCGCGCAACGTCGGACAGGGCGCGGGCTCGTTCGGGATCTTCGAGACCGCGACCGTGACCCTGCCGCGCGACGTCGCGGCGCCGATCCTCCCCGTCGACCGCGGACCGAGTGCCGAGGAGCTCGAGGCGCTCAACGCCGCCGTGCCGGAGCAGCCCCTGCACCTGGCGCTCGTGGCCGTCGGCGAGGCCGACGGCTCCGGCTGGTGGGGCGAGGGACGTCCCGTCACGTGGGCCGACGCGGTGGAGGCCGTGCGTGCCGTGGCCGACTCGGTCGCCCTCGAGGTCACCACGCGTGGGGTCGAGCACGCTCCGTGGCACCCCGGTCGCTGTGCGGAGCTCTCCGTCGACGGCAAGGTCATCGGGCATGCCGGCGAGCTGCACCCGAAGGTGTGCGCGGCCCTCGGGCTCCCGCGTGGATCGGTGGCCGCCGAGGTCGACCTCGACGTGCTGATCGAGCGCTCGGTCCACCTACGTCCGGCGTCCGTCTTCTCCACCCAGCCGTTGGCGAAGGAGGACGTGGCGCTCGCCGTCGACGCCGACGTCCCCGCCGCGGACGTGGAGGCTGCCTTGCGCGAGGGGGCGGGCGACTTGCTCGAGTCGATCCGTCTCTTCGACGTCTACACCGGCGAGCAGGTGGGGGAGGGGCGCAAGTCCCTGGCCTACGCCCTGCGCTTCCGTGCCCCCGACAGGACGCTCACCGAGAAGGAGACGGCTGCCTTCCGGGAGGCTGCGGTCGCTGCGGCGGTCGAGAAGGTCGGCGCCGTCCAGCGCTGAGCACGACCGCAGCGACTCGCTGACGAACGGCCCACCCGGGGGACCCAGGTCCCGACGGGTGGGCCGTTCGCCTGTCGTCACGCTCCGGATCTGCTCCAATGGCGGCCATGGGGGAGACACGGTCACGCGCAGGGCTCGCGCGCCTGTCGGCGCTGGTGGCGACGACACTGGTGGGCGGGCTGACGGTTTCGACGGCGGCCGCGGCACGCCCGACGGGAGACGTACGCGGAGAGGACGAGCGTCGGGCGGCGGCCGCCACCTCGGTGATGGTCGTCGGCGACTCCGTCTCCCAGGCCTCGGTCGGTGACTACTCGTGGCGCTACTTCGCGTCCCGTCACCTCACGGCTGTGGGCGCCGGCGTCGACTTCGTCGGGGCCCGGACCACGCCCCACGTCCCCGCGGGGCAGACGTGGGCAGCTCGCTACAGCGACGACGACTTCGACCGCGACCACACCGCGATGTGGGGCGACTCCTTCTACTACCCCAACCAGGACCACTGGTCCCCGATGGTCGCCGCGCGTCCCGAGGTCGTCGTGCTGGCCCTGGGCACCAACGACTTCGGTGTGTGGAAGCGCAAGGCAGCCGATGTCGTCGCCAGCGCACGTACCTGGGTGACGGTGGCTCGTTCGGTGGTGCATTCCGCGGAGTTCGTCCTGGTGGAGATCCCCTGGGTGACCCACAAGCGGGTGAAGACCTACAACGCCTCCTTGCAGAAGGTGGCCGCGGAGCTCTCGACGGCCGAGTCACGGGTGGTCGTGGCTCGCACGTCCAAGGGTTACGTGATGGGCAAGGATGACGACCGTCCGGGCGACACCTACGACGACGTGCACCCCAACACCCGTGGGCAGGTGAAGATCGCGGCGGCGGTGACGGACGCTCTGGCCAGCCTCGGGATCGGGGTCGCCTACCCCCGACCACTGACGTTCCCCGCGGAGGGACCCCGCACCGCCCCCGTGCTCCGCGCCGCGAACGGCACGGCCAGGGTCAGGCTCGGCTGGCGCGTTCCGCCGGGCGCCACCAGCCACGACGTGTGGCGACGCGCCCCTGGCAGGCGGTGGGTGAGGGTGGCTCGTGCCCGGGCCGGGACGTCGTACGGGGCCAGGCGCCTGGCCTCCTGTCGTCGCTACGAGTTCCGGGTGCGTGCCCGCAAGGGATGGACGCTGGCCGCCCCCGACATGGCCTCCAACGTCGTCAGTGCACGGGTCGGCCCGCGGGTCGGCGCACGGACGACACCCACCGTGCGTCCCGGGTCGCGACACGTCCGGCTCAGCTGGAACCGCGTGGCGGGAGCGTGCTCCTACGGAGTGCGGATCAGTGTCGTCCACCGAGGGGAGGAGACCGTGCTGAAGCGAGGGGGCGTCAGGCCGCGGCTGGTCGTACGCGACCTTCCCCCGGGTGCCACGGTGACGGTCAGGGTGCGTGCAGTGGGTGCGGTGAACTCGGGCAGGTGGTCCGCACCGCGTGCGGCGCGAGTGAGGCGGTAGGGTCAGACCTCAGCGCTACCCCCGCCCCCGCTGGTGTAATGATCATGCGAGGTCATGTATATTCATGCACATGAGTCAGGTCAGAGTCGCCATCGCAGGAGCGAGCGGGTACGCCGGGGGTGAGGTGGCCCGCCTGCTGCTCGGCCACCCCGGGGTCACGATCGGCGCGCTCACCGGTGGCAGCAACGCAGGGGAGTCCTTCGGACGCCTCCAGCCGCACCTGGTCCCGCTGTCAGACCGGGTGCTCGAACCCACCACCGTCGAGGTCCTCTCCGGCCACGACGTCGTCTTCCTCGGCCTGCCCCACGGCCAGTCCGCCGAGATCGCGAAGGCGCTCCCCGAGAGCACCGTCGTCATCGACTGCGGGGCCGACTTCCGGCTCGCCGATGCAGAGGTGTGGGAGAAGTTCTACGGCTCGCCGCACGCCGGGACGTGGCCCTACGGGCTCCCCGAGCTGCCCGGGCAGCGCGATGCGCTCACCGACGCCACCCGGATCGCAGTGCCCGGCTGCTACCCGACCATCTCCAGCCTCACCATCGCCCCGGCGCTCGGCGCCGGTCTGGTGAAGCCCGAGGTCACCGTGGTCGCCGCCTCCGGGACCTCGGGTGCCGGCAAGGCTGCCAAGACCAACCTCCTCGGCTCCGAGGTGATGGGCAACGTCAGCGCCTACGGCGTCGGCGGGGTCCACCGGCACACGCCCGAGATCGCCCAGAACCTGCGCGCCGTCGCGGGCACCGACGTCGTCGTCTCCTTCACGCCCCTGCTCGTGCCGATGCCGCGCGGCATCCTGGCCACCGTCTCCGCGCCCCTGGTCGACGCCGGTACCACCGCAGCCCAGGCCCGCGAGGCGTACGCCGCCGCGTACGCGGACGAGCAGTTCGTCCACCTGCTGCCTGAGGGCATGTGGCCCCAGACGCAGTCCGTGCTCGGCTCCAACGCCGTGCACCTCCAGGTCACCGTCGACCAGGCCGCTCAGCGCCTGGTGGCTGTCGGCGTCGTCGACAACTTGGCGAAGGGCACTGCCGGCGCCGCCGTGCAGTGCATGAACATCGCCCTCGGACTTCCCGAGGCGACCGGACTCACCACCGTGGGGTTGGCACCATGACCGAACAGACCTACACCCTTGAGCAGTTCCCCGAGCAGCTGGCCGTGGTCCGGCTCGGACCGGGGGCACCGATCCCGGCCTGGGCCGAGTCGTCCTCGATCTTCTCGGTGACCGCGACCGCTACCGAGACCTCCGTCGTGTGCGCCGCGCGCAACGTCCCGACCAAGGCTCGCCACGAGCGTTCGTTCACCGCGTTCGCCGTCAAGGGCCCGCTCGACTTCGCCCAGACCGGCGTGCTGATCGCCCTGCTGACGCCGATGGCGGAGGCCGACATCAGCGTCTTCACGCTCTCGACCTTCGACACCGACTGGATCCTGGTGCCCAAGCAGCACGCGGACGCTGCGGCCGAGGCATGGCGACGACGAGGGCACACCGTTGCTCCCGCCGTCCCCGTCTGACCTCGTTCCCCGAAAGGCTCGCCCATGAGCGTCACCACCCCTGCCGGTTTCCTCGCGTCCGGAGTCCCGGCCGGACTCAAGTCGACCGGCGCCAAGGACTTGGCACTGGTCGTCAACACCGGCCCGACCTCCGACTCCGCGACCGTCTTCACCTCCAACCGCTGCAAGGCCAACCCGGTCCTGTGGAGCCAGGAGGTCGTCAAGGACGGCGTCGTGCGTGCCGTCGTCCTGAACTCCGGGGGAGCCAACTGCTACACCGGCGCCGAGGGCTTCCAGACCACCCACGCGGTCGCCGAGAAGGTCGCCGAGAAGGTCGGGATCGGGGCGATCGACGTCGTCGTGTGCTCCACCGGGCTGATCGGCCTGGCCAACCCGCGACAGAACCTGCTCGACGGCGTGGAGGCGGCGCACGCCGCCCTCTCGTCCGACGGCGGTGCCGACGCGGCGACCGCCATCATGACCACCGACACGGTCTCCAAGCAGGCAGTCGTCGAGGGGCCGGGATGGACGATCGGTGGCATGGCCAAGGGCGCCGGCATGCTGGCCCCCGCGCTGGCGACGATGCTCGTGGTCATCACCACCGATGCGGTCGTCCCCGCCGCTGACCTCGACACCGCCCTGCGGACCGCGACCCGGGTCTCCTTCGACCGCCTCGACTCCGACGGCTGCCAGTCCACCAACGACACGGTCACGCTCATGGCGTCGGGCGCCTCGGGCATCACGCCCCCGCTCGCCGACTTCACCGCTGCCCTCACCCAGCTCTGCACCGACCTGGCCATGCAGCTGCTGAAGGACGCCGAGGGTGCCGACCACGAGATCGCCATCACGGTGCTCAACGCGGCCAGCGAGGAGGACGCGGTGGAGGTGGGGCGCTCCATCGCCCGGTCCAACCTCTTCAAGGCCGCCGTCTTCGGCAACGACCCGAACTGGGGCCGGGTCCTGGCCTCCGTCGGCACCACGCAGGCGGCCTTCGACCCGGCCGACCTCGACGTGGCGATGAACGGGGTCTGGGTGTGCCGCAACTCCACGCCGCACGAGGACCCGGCGTCCGTCGACCTCACCGGTCGCGAGGTCAGCGTCACCGTCGACCTGAAGTCGGGTGACGCCCGGGCGACGATCTGGACCAACGACCTCACCCACGCCTACGTCCACGAGAACAGCGCCTACAGCTCATGAGCGAGAAGATGTCGAACCGGCCAGACCCCAAGAAGGCCGCCACCCTGGCCGCAGCCCTGCCTTGGCTGAAGAAGTACCACGGCCAGACCATCGTGGTGAAGTACGGCGGCAACGCCATGACCGACGACTCCCTCAAGGTCGCCTTCGCCGAGGACATCGCCTTCCTGCGCTTCGCCGGCTTCAAGCCGGTCGTCGTGCACGGCGGCGGTCCGCAGATCAACCGGATGCTGAAGAAGCTCGGCATCGAGTCGGAGTTCCGCGGTGGCCTGCGGGTCACCACCCCCGAGGCCATGGACGTCGTCCGCATGGTGCTCGTCGGTCAGGTGCAGCGGGAGCTGGTCGGGTTGATCAACTCCCACGGTCCGCTCGCCGTCGGGTTGTCGGGTGAGGACGCCGGCCTCTTCACGGCCACGCCGGCGGTCACCGTCGTCGACGGCGAGGAGGTCGACCTCGGCCTCGTGGGCGAGGTCTCCCAGGTGCGCCCCGAGGCTGTGCTCGACCTGGTCGAGGCCGGCCGCATCCCGGTGATCTCGTCGGTTGCCCCGGACGTCGAGGGTCAGGTGCACAACGTCAACGCCGACACCGCCGCCGCAGCGCTGGCCGTGGCGCTGGGTGCGGAGAAGCTCCTCGTGCTCACCGACGTGGAGGGGCTCTACCGCGACTACGGCAACTCCGACGACGTGATCCAGGAGATCAACCCGGAGTCGCTGGCCGAGATGCTGCCGACCCTCGACGCGGGCATGGTTCCCAAGATGCGGGCCTGCTACGACGCGGTCACCGGGGGAGTGGCGCGCGCAACCGTCGTCGACGGGCGCGAACCCCACGCCGTGCTCCTCGAGATCTTCACCGACGAGGGCGTGGGCACCCAGGTGCTCCCCGGCGTCGCGACGCGGATCCGCAACTCCTACTCCTCGGAAGGCAGCGACCGGTGACCACGACCTGGCAGGACCGCTACTCGGGCGCGGTGATGAACACCTTCGGCGTGCCCAAGCTCATGCTCGAGCGCGGTGCCGGTGCCCACGTGTGGGACGCCGACGGCAACGAGTACCTCGACATGCTGGCTGGCATCGCGGTCAACTCGCTCGGCCATGCCCACCCGGCCCTCGTCCAGGCGGTTTCCACGCAGCTCGCCACGCTGGGCCACGTCTCCAACCTGTTCGCCACCGAGCCCCAGCTCCGGCTGGCCGAGCGGCTGGTGGAGATGGTTGGCGGCGACGCCCGGGTCTTCTTGTCGAACTCCGGCACCGAGGCCAACGAGGCAGCCCTCAAGGTGACCCGCCGCACGGGGCGCACGAAGATCGTCGCCACCGAGGACGCCTTCCACGGCCGGACGATGGGAGCGCTGGCCTTGACGGCGACCGAGGCCTACCGCGCCCCGTTCGAGCCGCTGCCCGGCGACGTCGTCTGGGTGCCCTTCGGTGACGCGGAGGCGCTGGCCGCGGCCGTCGACGAGCAGACTGCGGCCGTCATCGTCGAGCCGCTCCAGGGTGAGGCCGGCGTCAACGTTCCCCCGCGCGACTACCTGCTCGCCGTCCGTGAGATCACCTCGCGCCACGGTGCCCTGATGTGGATCGACGAGATCCAGACCGGCATCGGCCGGACCGGCACCCTGCTGGCCCACCGCAACCCCGAGCTCTTCGACGGCGAGGTCGTGCCCGACCTGGTCACGCTCGCCAAGGGTCTCGGTGGCGGCGTCCCGATCGGGGCGACCGTGGCCCTCGGCGCGACCGCCTCCCTCCTCGTGCCGGGCAACCACGGCACGACGTTCGGGGGCAACCCGATCGCGACGGCGGCCGCCAACGCCGTGCTCGACACGATCGAGGACGACGACCTCCTCACCCACGTCGAGGGGGTGGGGGAGATCCTGCGCAAGGGTCTCGAGGCCGACCCCCGCGTCACGGAGATCCGTGGCGCCGGCCTGATGCTCGGCCTCACCCTGGCCGACTCCGTCGACACCGCCACGTTGGTCGACGCCGCGCTCGCCGCGGGGCTGATCATCAACGTCCCCCGCGTCGGCCGGGTCCGCCTGGTGCCGCCCCTGGTCCTCACGGTCGACGACGCCGAGCGCTTCCTGACCGCCTTCGCCACCGCCCTCGATGCAGCTGGAGTGTCCCCATGACCCGACACCTGTTGGCCGACGACGACCTCTCTCCCGCCGAGCAGGCCGAGGTCCTCGCCCTTGCCGCCGACCTCAAGGCCGCGCCGTACGACCACAAGCCGCTCGACGGTCCCGTCACCGTCGCGATGATCTTCGACAAGCCCACCCTGCGCACGCAGGCCTCCTTCGCAGCCGGCATCGCCGAGCTCGGTGGTCACCCGATGCTGGTCGACGGAGCGCTCGCCGGCGTCGGGGTGCGCGAGTCGGTGCCCGACGTCGCCCGGGTGCTCGGTCGCCAGGCGGGCCAGATCGTGTGGCGCACCTACGCGCAGAGCGCCCTCGAGGAGATGGCTGCGTTCTCCGGCGTCCCGGTCATCAACGCCCTCACCGACGACTTCCACCCCTGCCAGCTGCTCGCCGACCTCCTCACGATCTCGGAGCACAAGGGCGAGCTCGCAGGGCTGCGCGTGGTCTTCCTGGGCGACGCCGCCTGCAACATGGGGCACTCGTGGGCGCTCGCGGGAGCCACCGCCGGCATGCACGTGGTGCTGAGCGGCCCGAAGGGCTACCAGCCGCGGGAGGACATGGTCGAGCGTGCCCGCGCCATCGCCGCCACCACCGGTGGCTCGGTGACGGTCGAGGTCGACCCGTCGACCGCCGTCGCCGGCGCCGACGTCGTGGTCACCGACACGTGGGTCTCGATGGGCAAGGAGGACGAGGCCGCCACGCGACTCGCCGACCTCGCGCCGTACCGCCTCGACCAGGCGCTTCTCGACCGGGCCGCGCCGGACGCGATCGTCATGCACTGCCTGCCCGCCTACCGGGGCAAGGAGATCACCGCCGAGGTGCTCGAGGGCCCGGCGAGCGTCGTCTGGGACGAGGCGGAGAACCGCCGCCACGCCCAGAAGGCCGTGATGACCTGGCTGCAGGCACGCCGATGACCGCCGTCAGCCCGCTCACGAAGGGTGCGCGACACTCGCGCATCATCGACCTGGTGACCCACCACGAGGTGCGGTCCCAGGCAGAGCTGGCTGCCCTCCTCAGCGCGCAGGGCGTCACGGTCACGCAGGCCACGCTCAGCCGTGACCTCGTCGAGCTCGACGCGGTCAAGGTGCGCAACCCCGACGGCGCCCTCGTGTACGCGGTGCCGGCCGAGGGCGGCGACCGTTCGCCGACCGCGCCGCGCGAGACCGCCGCTGCCCTCGAGCGCGTCGCCAGGCTCTGCAACGAGCTCCTGGTGAGCGCCGAGGCGAGCGCCAACCTCGCGGTGCTGCGTACGCCCCCGGGCGCCGCGCAGTTCCTGGCGAGTGCCTTCGACCGGGCCGAGTTCCATGACGTCCTTGGCACCATTGCAGGTGACGACACCGTCATGGTGATCGCCCGTGACCCGCAGGGCGGGGCCGCACTGGCCGCGCGGTTCCTCGAGCTGGCGGAGTCCTCCGCGACGGCCAGCAGCACCACCCAGCAGAATCCTCCCCACATCCCCGCACGAAGCACAGCAAAGGACGACCAGTGAGCAAGGTCCTCACCTCCCTTCCCGTCGGCGAGCGCGTCGGCATCGCCTTCTCCGGTGGCCTCGACACCTCGGTCGCCGTCGCGTGGATGCGCCACCACGGCGCCATCCCGTGCACCTACACCGCCGACATCGGCCAGCCCGACGAGCCGGACATCTCCGGCGTCCCGGACCGGGCCAAGCTGTACGGCGCCGAGATCGCCCGCGCGGTGGACATCAAGCCCCAGCTGGTCGAGGAGGGCCTGGCCGCCATCGCCTGCGGTGCCTTCCACATCCGCTCGGGTGGCCGCTCGTACTTCAACACCACGCCGCTGGGACGTGCCGTCACGGGCACCCAGCTGGTGCGCGCGATGATGGAGGACGGCGTCAACATCTGGGGCGACGGCTCCACCTACAAGGGCAACGACATCGAGCGGTTCTACCGCTACGGCCTGATGGCCAACCCGGCCCTGCAGATCTACAAGCCGTGGCTGGACGCCGACTTCGTGACCGAGCTCGGTGGTCGTTCGGAGATGAGCCAGTTCCTGCTCGAGCACAACCTCCCGTACCGCGACTCGGTGGAGAAGGCGTACTCGACCGACGCCAACATCTGGGGCGCGACGCACGAGGCCAAGACGCTGGAGCACCTCGACGTCTCGCTGGAGACGGTCGAGCCGATCATGGGCGTGAAGTTCTGGGACCCGTCGGTCGCCATCGAGACCGAGGACGTCACCGTCCGTTTCGAGGCCGGTCGCCCGGTCGCGATCAACGGTCAGCGCTTCGACGACCCGGTCGCGCTGGTCATGGAGGCGAACCGCATCGGCGGACGCCACGGCCTGGGGATGAGCGACCAGATCGAGAACCGCATCATCGAGGCCAAGTCGCGCGGCATCTACGAGGCGCCGGGCATGGCGCTGCTGTGGATCACCTACGAGCGCCTGGTCAACGCGATCCACAACGAGGACACGGTCGCGCAGTACCACAACGAGGGCCGCAAGCTCGGTCGCCTGCTGTACGAGGGCCGCTGGCTCGACCCGCAGGCGCTGATGATCCGTGAGTCGATCCAGCGCTGGATCGCCTCCCTGGTCACCGGCGACGTCACCCTGCGACTGCGCCGCGGGGAGGACTACACGATCCTGAGCACCGAGGGTGACAACTTCTCCTACCACCCGGAGAAGCTCTCGATGGAGCGCACCGAGAACGCCGCCTTCGGGCCGGTCGACCGGATCGGGCAGCTCACCATGCGCAACCTGGACATCGCCGACTCGCGCTTCAAGCTCGAGCAGTACGCCAACCAGCCGCTCGACCAGGGCCAGGTGCTCGTCGAGAACGGCACGCTCTTCGGTGAGCTGCCCGCCGGTGGCGCCGCCGTCATCACGGCGAACGCCGACGTCGAGGACGAGTCCGCCGTGGAGAACGCCAGCGACGCCGCTGCCATGGAGTTCGGCGCCGACTGACCTCGGTCCCCACGCCGATCCCGGAACCACAGCCAGCAAGGAGCAGAAGTGAGCGAGAACGAGGGCACCACCAATCAGGGCAAGCTCTGGGGTGGTCGTTTCGCCGGCGGTCCGTCGCCGGAGCTGGAGGCGCTGTCGCGCTCGACCCACTTCGACTGGCGCCTGACGCCGTACGACCTCGCGGGCTCCCGGGCCCACGCCAACGCGCTCCACCGTGCGGGGTTGCTGTCCGACGCCGACCACGCCGAGCTCCTGCGTGGGCTCGACGTGCTGGGGGAGCGGTACGCCGCGGGCACCCTGGTGCCGGACGTCTCCGACGAGGACGTCCACGGTGCGCTCGAGCGCCTGCTGATCGACGAGGTCGGCGCCGAGGTGGGCGGGCGGCTCCGTGCCGGCCGCAGCCGCAACGACCAGGTGGCGACGCTCTTCAAGATGTTCCTGCGCGACCACGCACGGGTGCTCAGCGGGCAGGTGCTGGACCTCGTCGACGCCCTGACCCAGCAGGCCGCTGCCGCGGGTGACGCCGTGATGCCGGGGCGTACGCACCTGCAGCACGCCCAGCCCGTGCTGCTGGCGCACCACCTGCTCGCCCACGTCTGGCCGTTGCTGCGGGACGTGGACCGCTTGGCCGACTGGGACGCGCGGGTGGCCGCTGACTCCCCGTACGGCTCGGGCGCCCTCGCCGGGCAAACCCTCGGGCTCGACCCCGAGGCGGTCGCCACCGAGCTGGGCTTCACCGGTTCGTCGGCCAACTCGATCGACGGCACCGCCGCTCGTGACTTCGTGGCCGAGTTCGCCTTCGTGACGGCCATGGTGGGTGTCGACATGAGCCGCCTCGCGGAGGAGGTCATCCTCTGGTCGACCCGCGAGTTCGACTTCGTGACGCTCCACGACTCCTGGTCGACGGGGTCGAGCATCATGCCGCAGAAGAAGAACCCCGACATCGCCGAGCTGGCGCGTGGCAAGGCTGGACGTCTGATCGGCAACGTCTCCGGTCTGCTGGCCACGCTCAAGGCACTGCCCCTGGCCTACAACCGCGACCTGCAGGAGGACAAGGAGCCCGTCTTCGACTCGGTGGACACACTCGAGGTGCTCCTTCCGGCCTTCACCGGGATGGTGGCCACGCTGACCTTCCACACCGAGCGCATGGCTGAGCTCGCTCCCCAGGGGTTCTCGTTGGCGACCGACATCGCGGAGTGGCTGGTGCGTGAGGGCACTCCCTTCCGGATCGCCCACGAGGTGGCGGGTGCCTGCGTGCGGGTGTGCGAGGAGAACGGCATCGAGCTCCACGAGCTCACCGACGAGCAGTTCGCCCAGATCAACCCGGCGCTCACGCCGGCCGTGCGTGAGGTCCTGACCGTGGAGGGCTCCGTCGGCGCCCGCACGGGCCGCGGGGGCACCGCCCCGGTGCGGGTGGCCGAGCAGCTCGCGGAGGCACGCGAGCGCGCCAGGGCGCTGCGCAACCGTCTCGTCTGAGGACGGCGCCCCGTCGCACCCGTTCCTCGTACGTCGTCCCCACTGGCCAGGTGCCGGTGGGGACGACGTCATTTCGGGGGAGTGGGGTCCTCAGGGACGCCCATCAGAGCAGGGCGCGAAAGCGTCGTCCGGACGACGCCAGAGCCCTCAGCAGCAGACAAGTGGCCTCTGACCTGCGGTTTTGTGTGGGGGGTACCCCCCGGTTTTGCGTGGTGGTCGGGGCTGGGCTAATGTTCTTCTTGTCGCCGCAAGGGACGCCCTCCCGGGCCAGAAGGTCCGGATCTGAGGGAGCCTGGTGTGGTGGCCGAACGAACGGGTCCGGTCAGTTTGACGGAGTCGGTCAGACCAAGTAAGTTTGGTCGGGTTGTCTCAGCAAGAAGGTCCCGAGGTTTCGGGGGTGGAAGCTGGGTGCGTTTGATCCTTGAGAACTCAACAGTGTGTCATAGTCGACGAATTAGTTTGAATGCCCCGTCGGCACTACTTCTTCGGGAGTGTGTTGATGGTTTCTTTGACAATGAATTCTGACAACGTAAATTGTCGGGGTTTGTTCTGTCATGGATGTGGCTCTCTTTTTCTCCAGTTTGCTGGTGGGGTTTGTTTTTCAATGGAGAGTTTGATCCTGGCTCAGGACGAACGCTGGCGGCGTGCTTAACACATGCAAGTCGAGCGGTAAGGCCCTTCGGGGTACACGAGCGGCGAACGGGTGAGTAACACGTGAGTAATCTGCCCTTCACTTCGGGATAACTACCGGAAACGGTGGCTAATACCGGATATGACTCCCTTCCGCATGGTTGGGGGTGGAAAGTTCCGGCGGTGGAGGATGTGCTCGCGGCCTATCAGCTTGTTGGTGAGGTAATGGCTCACCAAGGCTTCGACGGGTAGCCGGCCTGAGAGGGTGACCGGCCACACTGGGACTGAGACACGGCCCAGACTCCTACGGGAGGCAGCAGTGGGGAATATTGGACAATGGGCGAAAGCCTGATCCAGCAACGCCGCGTGAGGGATGACTGCCTTCGGGTTGTAAACCTCTTTCAGTAGGGACGAAGCGCAAGTGACGGTACCTACAGAAGAAGCACCGGCCAACTACGTGCCAGCAGCCGCGGTAATACGTAGGGTGCGAGCGTTGTCCGGAATTATTGGGCGTAAAGGGCTCGTAGGCGGTTTGTCGCGTCGGGAGTGAAAACTCAGGGCTTAACTCTGAGCTTGCTTCCGATACGGGCAGACTAGAGGTATGCAGGGGAGAACGGAATTCCTGGTGTAGCGGTGAAATGCGCAGATATCAGGAGGAACACCGGTGGCGAAGGCGGTTCTCTGGGCATTACCTGACGCTGAGGAGCGAAAGTGTGGGGAGCGAACAGGATTAGATACCCTGGTAGTCCACACCGTAAACGTTGGGCGCTAGGTGTGGGGCCTATTCCATGGGTTCCGTGCCGCAGCTAACGCATTAAGCGCCCCGCCTGGGGAGTACGGCCGCAAGGCTAAAACTCAAAGGAATTGACGGGGGCCCGCACAAGCGGCGGAGCATGCGGATTAATTCGATGCAACGCGAAGAACCTTACCTGGGTTTGACATACGCCGGAAAGCTCTAGAGATAGAGCCCCTTTTAGTCGGTGTACAGGTGGTGCATGGCTGTCGTCAGCTCGTGTCGTGAGATGTTGGGTTAAGTCCCGCAACGAGCGCAACCCTCGTCCTATGTTGCCAGCACGTAATGGTGGGGACTCATAGGAGACTGCCGGGGTCAACTCGGAGGAAGGTGGGGATGACGTCAAGTCATCATGCCCCTTATGTCCAGGGCTTCACGCATGCTACAATGGCCGGTACAAAGGGCTGCGATCCCGTGAGGGGGAGCGAATCCCAAAAAGCCGGTCTCAGTTCGGATTGGGGTCTGCAACTCGACCCCATGAAGTCGGAGTCGCTAGTAATCGCAGATCAGCAACGCTGCGGTGAATACGTTCCCGGGCCTTGTACACACCGCCCGTCACGTCACGAAAGTCGGCAACACCCGAAGCCGGTGGCCCAACCCTTGTGGAGGGAGCCGTCGAAGGTGGGGCTGGCGATTGGGACGAAGTCGTAACAAGGTAGCCGTACCGGAAGGTGCGGCTGGATCACCTCCTTTCTAAGGAGCACACACCCCGACGCCCATCGAATGTATGGGTGCGCATGGTGGTGTCTCACTAGTGGAATCGTCGATGAATGGCTTGAACCTGGTCGACCAGTTGTTCTCAGTACGGCATGTCTCCTTCGGGGGGTGTGTGTGGAAAGTGAGCAGTTGGTGGGTAGGGGGAGGGTCGTGACACGCTGTTGGGTCCTGAAGGATCGAACGATCGCACCTGAGGGTGTGGTGGTTGGTTCTTCTGGCCTCCTTCGCCTGATGCCGGGTTGTTGCCTGGTGGATGGGGTTGGTGGGGTTGTTGTTTGAGATCTGGATAGTGGACGCGAGCATCCCATGCTCACGATTGGTTCGCCTGGTTCCTCGTTGGAGGGGTTGGGTGTGGCTGGTGGTGGAGCATGGATGTGCAATAAGCAAATGAGCCATCGCACCTGATTGTGGTGTGGTGGTTGGTCTTTGTAGCAGTAAATGTATGTGTTGACGCGTTGAGTTGTTCTGACGTTGTTGAGACAAGCTACTAAGGGCACACGGTGGATGCCTTGGCACCAAGAGCCGATGAAGGACGTAGGAGCCTGCGATAAGCCCCGGGGAGTTGGCAACCGAGCTGTGATCCGGGGGTGTCCGAATGGGGAAACCCAGCTGGAGTCATGTCCAGTTACCCTCACCTGAACACATAGGGTGAGTGGAGGGAACGTGGGGAAGTGAAACATCTCAGTACCCACAGGAAGAGAAAACAACAGTGATTCCGAGAGTAGTGGCGAGCGAAATCGGAAGAGGCCAAACCATGGCTGTGTGATACCCGGCAGGGGTTGCAGTCATGGGGTTGTGGGGCCGCTCGATCACGTCTGCCGGCGTGGTACAGAGTAAGAAAACACACGCGAAGCCGAAGCAGGTTGGAAAGCCTGGCCGTAGAGGGTGATAGCCCCGTACGTGTAAGTGTGTGTCTCTGGAGCGTCACCCCAAGTAACACGGAACCCCTGAAATTCCGTGTGAATCTGGCGGGACCACCCGTTAAGCCTAAATACTCCTTGGTGACCGATAGCGGACAAGTACCGTGAGGGAAAGGTGAAAAGTACCCCTGGCGGGGAGTGAAATAGTACCTGAAACCGTGTGCCTACAATCCGTCGGAGCGAGAACTTGTTCTTGTGACGGCGTGCCTTTTGAAGAATGAGCCTGCGAGTTAGCGGTGTGTAGCGAGGTTAACCCGTGTGGGGAAGCCGTAGCGAAAGCGAGTCCGAATAGGGCGATTCAGTTGCACGCTCTAGACCCGAAGCGAAGTGATCTATCCATGGGCAGGTTGAAGCGCGGGTAAGACCGCGTGGAGGACCGAACCCACTTAGGTTGAAAACTGAGGGGATGACCTGTGGATAGGGGTGAAAGGCCAATCAAACTTCGTGATAGCTGGTTCTCCCCGAAATGCATTTAGGTGCAGCGTCACGTGTTTCTTGCCGGAGGTAGAGCACTGGATAGCCGATGGGCCCTACAAGGTTACTGACGTTAGCCAAACTCCGAATGCCGGTAAGTGAGAGCGTGGCAGTGAGACTGCGGGGGATAAGCTCCGTAGTCGAGAGGGAAACAGCCCAGACCATCAGCTAAGGCCCCTAAGCGGTGACTAAGTGGAAAAGGATGTGGAGTCGCATTGACAACCAGGAGGTTGGCTTGGAAGCAGCCACCCTTGAAAGAGTGCGTAATAGCTCACTGGTCAAGTGATTCCGCGCCGACAATGTAGCGGGGCTCAAGTCATCCGCCGAAGCTATGGCATTCACATATTAAGCTAGGCCTTCGTGGTCCAGGTGTGTGGATGGGTAGGGGAGCGTCGTGTGGGCAGTGAAGCGGCAGAGTGATCTAGCCGTGGAGGCCACACGAGTGAGAATGCAGGCATGAGTAGCGAATGAAATGCGAGAAACATTTCCGCCGAATGATCAAGGGTTCCAGGGTCAAGCTAATCTGCCCTGGGTAAGTCGGGACCTAAGGCGAGGCCGACAGGCGTAGTCGATGGACAACGGGTTGATATTCCCGTACCGGCGAAGTAGCGCCCATGACGAGGCTGGTGATGCTAACCGTCCGAAGCGCCGTGATCTGATCCCTTCGGGGTGAGGACGTGTGTGTGGAGCGCGGGAACCGATCCAGTAGTAGTCAAGCGATGGGGTGACGCAGGAAGGTAGTCCAACCGTGGCGATGGTAGACCACGGCTAAGGGTGTAGGACTGACGGTAGGCAAATCCGCCGTCTGTATGTCTGAGACCTGATGGGGAGCCATTAGTGGTGAAGTGGATGATCCTATGCTGTCGAGAAAAACCTCTAGCGAGCTATGAGCCGCCCGTACCCCAAACCGACTCAGGTGATCAGGTAGAGAATACTAAGGCGATCGAGTGAACCATGGTTAAGGAACTCGGCAAAATGCCCCCGTAACTTCGGGAGAAGGGGGGCCGGATCCGTCAAACTCTTTTCGAGTGGCAGCGGTGATGGCCGCAGAGACCAGGCCCAAGCGACTGTTTACTAAAAACACAGGTCCGTGCGAAGTTGTAAGACGATGTATACGGACTGACTCCTGCCCGGTGCTGGAAGGTTAAGGGGACCGGTTAGACGCAAGTCGAAGCTGAGAACTTAAGCCCCAGTAAACGGCGGTGGTAACTATAACCATCCTAAGGTAGCGAAATTCCTTGTCGGGTAAGTTCCGACCTGCACGAATGGAGTAACGACTTGGGCGCTGTCTCAACCATGGACTCGGCGAAATTGCACTACGAGTAAAGATGCTCGTTACGCGCGGCAGGACGGAAAGACCCCGGGACCTTTACTATAGTTTGGTATTGGTGTTTGGTTCGGCTTGTGTAGGATAGGTGGGAGACTGTGAAGCATTCACGCCAGTGTTTGTGGAGTCAACGTTGAAATACCACTCTGGTCGTACTAGATGTCTAACCTAGGTCCGTAATCCGGATCAGGGACAGTGCCTGATGGGTAGTTTAACTGGGGCGGTTGCCTCCTAAAATGTAACGGAGGCGCTCAAAGGTTCCCTCAGCCTGGTTGGCAATCAGGTGGCGAGTGTAAGTGCACAAGGGAGCTTGACTGTGAGACAGACATGTCGAGCAGGGACGAAAGTCGGAACTAGTGATCCGGCGTCGGCATGTGGAAGCGGCGTCGCTCAACGGATAAAAGGTACCCCGGGGATAACAGGCTGATCTTCCCCAAGAGTCCATATCGACGGGATGGTTTGGCACCTCGATGTCGGCTCGTCGCATCCTGGGGCTGGAGTAGGTCCCAAGGGTTGGGCTGTTCGCCCATTAAAGCGGCACGCGAGCTGGGTTTAGAACGTCGTGAGACAGTTCGGTCCCTATCCGCCGCGCGCGTTGGAAACTTGAGAAAGGCTGCCCCTAGTACGAGAGGACCGGGGTGGACGAACCTCTGGTGTGCCAGTTGTCCCGCCAGGGGCACGGCTGGTTGGCTACGTTCGGAAGTGATAACCGCTGAATGCATCTAAGCGGGAAGCATGTTTCAAGATGAGGTTTCCCACCACCTTGAGTGGTTAAGGCCCCCAGCAGAACACTGGGTTGATAGGCCGGAGGTGTACAGCAGTAATGCCTAGCCGACCGGTACTAATAGGCCGAGGGCTTGTCCCAACACCGTACAAAACCACTCAACGCAACACATGTTGCGAAGACCGCACGCGTCCACTAACCAGTTCCCAGACAACACACCCGTGTTGGCCTGGACAAGTTCCACAACTGGATACACATATGGCTTGGTACACCACAGGCCCCGTTTGATCGGGGTGGGTGTATCGCAAGAGTTACGGCGGCCATAGCGAAAGGGAAACACCCGGTCCCATCCCGAACCCGGAAGTTAAGCCTTTCAGCGCCGATGGTACTGCGACCGAGAGGTCGTGGGAGAGTAGGACGCCGCCGGACATTCCTTCACAGAAGAGGGAGCACCCCACGTGAGAGTGCTCCCTCTTCTGCATTTCCCCGCAACACGGTGACGTGAGTCCCCTGCGTGGATCAGTCGCAGTGTTGATGACGAGAGCCCCACCGGTTGTCCGGTGGGGCTCTCGTCATTTCCGGTGGCCCAGAGACGGTCGCACGAGGCCGGCTCAGCAGCTGTGGACGAGGTGGTGGCCCACCTCGCGGGCTACATCTACGACATCGACGCGAAGCCAGCCAGCTATCGCACTTCGCAGTTCTCGCCCTCAGCGCACGTCCGCAGTGTGTGGTCCTCGATCACGTGGCCGTCGGCGCCGTAGGTCACCACCTTCGTCGGAGCCGCCGTGGTGACCGCGAAGAAGATCGCCCCGGTGGGCAGTCCGACTGCGCGGGTGAGGATCGCGGGCTGTCGCGTCCCGTCGTCCAGCACGATGTCGGCGCTCTGCGCCGAGGCCGGACTCCCTGCGATGACGAGAGTGCGTGTGCCCTCGGGGGAGTACTGGGGGATCGTGAAGACTTCCATCTCCGAACCCTGCGCCTGGAAGGCGTCGGATCCGAGCCCGAAGTCGTAGATGAAGGTGTCATCTTCCAGGTGTCCGACCGACACCGTGCAGCCAGATTGTCCCGGCCACCTCGTGCAGGCCAAGTAGGCCTGCCCGCGGTCTGCGACCATCAGCCCTGCGACTTCGCCCTTCGCGCGTTCGGAAGATTCGTCGTCCCAGGCCTTGAGCGTCTCGTAGGAGTTCGCTGGCAGCTTCACCAGGGGACCGACCTGCCCGACCGGGAAGGGCGTCCCTTCAGTCGCGCCGGCCTCGGAAGCCGGTAGAACAAGGACGTCGTCGTCCCCGGCCAGCCGTGCTCCAGGCACGGTGGCGACCTTTGCGGTGGCGAACTCCTCCAAGCTGGCATCAGGGGCAGGTACCGCGTCGGATCCTGGGGTGTCATCGCCGGGTCCCAGGAAGGCGTACGCGGCCAGTGCCGCCGCGGCGACGCCGGCGGCCACGGCGGTCGCCGCGATGACGTTCCCCTTGGCACGAGGCGGAGGGAGATCACTCATGTCAGTCCTCGTGGCCATGTCAGACCTCGTGCTTTCTGGGCGTCATCGGCAACTCGCTCCTGGTGGGCATTTCCCGTTCCTGATCTTGTACTCGATCAAGGAGGGGGCTGCCACCCGCCGCGCCCGTGGAAAGTGCCTGTGTTGGTGCGCAGGTCTCCCCGGTCCATGCAGGGAACGCCTAGTTGCTGGGCGGTGCCATCAGTTCCGAGTCCACGGAACGCATGAGGACGCCCAGGCTCGGCTTGGGCTGGAACGACGTGGCCTTCTCGGGGAGCAGGTGGCCCCGCTCCATGGCGCGGTCGAGCAGCGAGTAGTCGGGAGCGGGCAGCAGGACGCTGACGTACGACGCCGTCGCCGCGGTGATCGCCTCCTCGACGGAGTGGTGGTAGACGACGTCGTCGGAGCCGGCGGTGGGCAGCAGGCGCTGGTGCAGGAACTCCACGGCGCTCGTGCGAGGACCCTCGGGAAGGTCGATGACCATCCAACGACGTCCGTCGGTGGCCACGAGCGTCTTCGGCCCCAGGGCACGCAGTGCCTCGGTCTCCGTCACCTCTCGGGTGGTAGCCGAGACAGAGGCCGCGGCAGTCTTGAGCGCCAGGAGGCTGCGTCGCTTGAAGGTCCGGTGGATCGGGCCGAGGAAGAACGGGGTGTCCTCCTGGTCGACGACCATGGTGAGTCCGCGGTCCCAAGGAGTGCCCGGGTGCATCTCCTGGAGGCGGAGGTACGCCGCGTAGCGGTGATGTCCGTCAGCGATCATGAACCGGGAGTCGGACAGTCCCTCGGCGATGGTCTGCAGCTGGGCCTCGTCAGTGATCCGCCAGAGGCGATGCTCCTGGCCGCTGCGGTCGGTGTAGGCGTGGTCGGGCTGCCGTTCCATGACCCGGCGCTGCAGGGCGCGGACGGTGGCAGGGCCGCGGTGCACCAGGAGGATCGGCCCGGGGTTCATGCCCATCTCGTACATGCGGGCGGCCAGCTCGTCGGCCTGCTCCGGGTGGATGGCCTCGTGGGCGAAGACGGAACGTTCGTCGTGGTGCGTGGCGCGCGTCGAGAGCTGCAGCCCTCCCACCAGCCCGCGGATGGTCATGCCGTGCACGGAGTACTCGTGCAGGTAGAGGGCCGGTTCGAGGTCGAGCTCCACCAGGCCCTCGTCCTGCCAGCGCGACAGGCGGGTCGCCACGTCGCGGTAAGGTCGGGCGAAAGCACGGGCAGTGGACGGGTTGGCCACCTTCTGCGGCGACAGTCGTACGCCCCGGAACGGTCGCAGCTCGACCGGGTGCGCTGGTGACGCGGGGATCTCGACGTCCGGCGTGGGAGTGTCACCGTTCTCGTGCATCGAAGCATCGTAGGGCCCGTCGTGCAGGCGCGGCCAAGGAGGATCAGTTGTTGCAGGAGTCCACGACGGCGTTGGCCCACAGTCACGACCTGGTGATGCTGGACCTGGACGGAGTCGTCTACATCAGTGGCACGGCAGTCCCGGGCGTCCCCGAGGCGCTTCATCGCCTGCGTGAACAGGGCGTCCACGTGGCGTTCGTGACCAACAACGCCTCGCGCACGGCCGAGACCGTGGCCGAGCACCTCACCGACCTGGGGGTACCAGCCGAGGCGCACGACGTGGTGACCTCGGCGCAGGCCGCGGCCGGCGTGCTCGCCGAGCGGCACGGGGCCGGGGCTCGCATCCTGGTGCTCGGTGCCGCTGGCCTGGTCCGCGCCCTCGAGGAGGTCGGGCTGGTCGCTGTTCTCGACCCGGCCGATCCCGATGTCGTGGGAGTCGTGACCGGATTCGGTCCGGACGTGGTCTGGAAGGACCTGATGCGGGTGGCGGTACGCATCCAGGAGGGCCTGCCCTGGGTCGCGAGCAACACCGACCTCAGCTTCCCGACGGGGTTCGGGCTGGCTCCCGGGCACGGAGTCCAGGTGGAAATGCTGGAGCGCTTCTCGGGGCGTACGCCCACGGTGGCTGGGAAGCCTGCGCGGCCGCTGCTCGACGAGACCGTGAAGCGCGTCGGAGGCCAGCGGCCGCTGATGGTGGGGGACCGGCTGGACACCGACATCGAGGGCGGAGCCAACGCCGGTGTCGACACCCTGCTCGTGCTCACCGGGGTCAGTGGTCTCGCCGAGGTCGTGGCCGCCGAGCCGCACGAGCGTCCGACCTACATCGCCAGCACGCTGGACGGTCTCTTCGTGCCGCATCCCGCCCCTGTCCTCCTGGAGGGCGGGGACCTGCCGCGCGGGTTCTCCGGCGGTGCCCGGTGTGCAGGGTGGTCGGCGCTGGTCGGCCCCGACGACCAGCTCGTCGTGGAGGGCGGGGGAGACCCCGACGACTGGTGGCGAGCCGTGGCCGGGGCGGCCTGGAGCCACAGGGACGTCACAGGACGACCGGTGCTCGTCAACAGCCTCGTGCCGCCGAGCTGATTCGTCCGTGCTGCCCGGTAACCTCGTCGCATGAGCGAAGAGAGGCCACCTGCGGCTCCGGTGGAGCACCACGAGGGTGAGGAGACGGCGACTGCGGCCGCCTCGGAGCGTACGGGCGTGCCGTCGGTGGACCGGGCGCTCGCGGAGGTCGAGTCCGTCGGCACCCTCCCGATCGCGGAGCGTGTCCGGGTCTTCGAACGCGTGCACGACGAGCTGCGGCGCGCCCTCGACGCCGACCCCACCCGCGACGTCGCGGGGCGGTGACCGGGCTGTGCCTCCGCGCCGTCTGCGCCTCGACCAGGAACTCGTCCGGCGGGGACTGGCCCGCTCCCGCGAGCACGCCAGCACGCTGGTGGCCCAACGACGGGTGAAGGTCTCCGGGGCAGTGGCCACCAAGCCCGCCACCGGGGTGACCACCGACGTGGCGATCGTCGTGGCCGACGACCCCGACCGTCCGGACTACGCCTCGAGGGGTGCCCACAAGCTCCTGGGTGCGCTGGAGGCCTTTGCCGGCGAGGGCCTCACCGTCGAGGGCAAGAGGTGCCTCGACGCCGGCGCGTCGACCGGAGGGTTCACCGACGTGCTGCTGCGCGCGGGAGCACGCGAGGTCGTCGCCGTCGACGTCGGCTACGGACAGCTGATCTGGCGCCTCCAGAACGATGACCGGGTGCTCGTGCTCGACCGCACCAACATCCGCGACCTCAGTCTCGACCAGGTGGGCGAGCCCGTCGACCTCGTGGTGGGAGACCTCTCGTTCATCTCCCTCAGGCTGGTGCTCGACGCGCTCCTCTCCGTCATGGCCCCTGACGGCGCCCTGGCGCTGATGGTCAAGCCGCAGTTCGAGGTCGGCAAGGACCGGGTGGGCAAGGGCGGGGTGGTGCGTGACCTCGACCTGCGGGCCGAGGCCGTCGCGGAGGTCGCCCGGGCCGCCGCCGAACGGGGCTGGGGAGCCGTGGCCGTGACGACCAGTCCACTGCCGGGGCCCTCGGGCAACGTCGAGTTCTTCCTGCTGCTGCGCCGCGGCGAGGCCGCCGTGGGCGCCGAGGAGATCCGCGCCGAGGTGGAACGCTCCGCCACCTGGGGCGACTCGGGTGAGAAGGTGGGACCGTGACCCACGACAGCGTGCCGCGGCGAGTCCTGCTGCTGGCCCACACCGGACGCGAGGCCGCCCGTGAGGTGGCGCTCGAGTTCATCGTCGCCCTGACCGGCCATGGCATGGTCGTCCGGCTGATCGACACCCAGGCGCACGAGCTCGGTGTCGTCCCCACCGACCACGACCCCGTGCTCGAGGTCGTCCCCGAGGGCGAGGACGTGGGCCATGACTGCGAGGTCGCCCTCGTGGTCGGGGGTGACGGGACGATCCTGCGGGCCGCGGAGTACACCCACCACAGCGGCACCCCACTCCTGGGCGTCAACCTCGGCCACGTCGGCTTCCTCGCGGAGGCCGAGGTCGACGACGTCGAGACCACCATCGAGGCCATCGCCCACCGCCGCTACACGATCGAGGACAGGCTGACCCTCGACGTCGACGTCTACCAGGGCAAGGAGCTGGTCACGAGCACCTTCGCCCTCAACGAGGCGAGCGTCGAGAAGGCGGCGCGCGAGCGCATGCTCGAGGTCGTCGTCGGCATCGACGGGCGTCCGCTGTCGCGGTGGGGCTGCGACGGCGTCGTGTGCGCCACCCCCACGGGGTCGACCGCCTACAACTTCAGCGCCGGCGGCCCGGTCGTGTGGCCGGGCGTCGAGGCGTTGCTCATGGTCCCGATCAGCGCCCACGCGCTCTTCGCGCGACCCATGGTCGTCGCCCCCACCTCGGTGATGGTCGTCGAGGTCCTGGCAGGCAACGAGAGCTCCGGAGTGCTGTGGTGCGACGGACGACGTGCCGTCGACCTGCCTCCGGGAGCCCGCATCGAGGTGAGGCGCGGCGCCAGCCCGGTGCGCCTCGTACGCCTGCACGAGGCCCCGTTCACCGACCGGTTGGTCGCCAAGTTCGGACTCTCGATCGAGGGGTGGCGCGGTTCGGCCGAGCGCCGGCGTCGCGCCGCCGAGGACGTCCAGTCCGCCACGAAGCCGACGGAGGACACCGTTGTTTGAAGAGATCCGCATCAGTCAGCTCGGAGTGATCGACTCCTCGACACTCGAGCTCGGCCCCGGGTTCACGGTCATCACGGGTGAGACCGGTGCCGGCAAGACGATGGTCGTCACCGCGCTGGGGCTGCTCCTGGGCGGTCGTGCCGACAGCGGGGCCGTGCGTCGTGGCGCCGCCAACGCGCGGGTCGAGGGCGTGGTCGTCACCGACGGCCTGGGCGACTTCGTGACCCAGGTCGAGGAGCACGGAGGCGAGGTCGAGGACGGCCGCGTCGTGCTCGCCCGCAACATCTCCGCCGAGGGGCGCTCACGGGCATGGGTGGGAGGGGCCGGGGTCCCGGCCGCCAAGCTCGCCCAGGTGGCCGAGCCGCTCGTCGCAGTCCATGGCCAGTCCGACCAGCACCGCCTGCTCAGGGCGACGGCCCAGCGCGAGGCCCTCGACCGGTTCGGGGGCGACGAGGTCGCCAGCGTGGCGGGCGAGTTCGCCGACGCCTGGCGCCACCTCGCTGGCGTGGAGCGCGAGCTGCGTGACGTCGTCAGCAGCGCCCGCGAGCGCGCCCGCGAGGCGGACCAGCTGCGCTTCGCCCTCGAGGAGATCGAGAAGGTGTCGCCAGAGCCTGGCGAGGACGTCGCGCTGGCGGCGGAGGAGACCCGTCTGGGCTTCGCCGACACGCTGCGTGTGGCCGCCGAGACCGCACGTGAGGCCCTCTCGTCGGACCAGGGGAGTTCCGACGCCCTGGGCGCCGCAGCAGCGGCGCGGGGCGCCCTCGAGGGCGTACGCGAGCACGACCCGGAGGCGGCAGACCTGGCGGACCGTCTCGCCGAGCTGACCTACCTCCTCTCCGACCTCGGGGCGGACGTCGCCTCCTACGCCTCCAAGCTGGACACCGATCCCCTGAGGCTGGCCGCGGTGAGTGAACGTCGCGCTGCCCTCATCGCGCTCACCCGCAAGTACGGCGAGACCATCGACGAGGTCCTGGAATGGAGCTCCGAGGCGGTCCAGCGGCTCACCCAGCTCGACGACACCGACGGTCGGATCGAGGAGCTGCGCGTCGCGCGTACCGAGGCCCGGGCGCGGGTGGCGCGTCTGGGCGCCGAACTCACCCGGCTGCGCACCGCTGCCGCTGCCCGACTCGGTGCAGCCGTCAGCGATGAGCTGACGCTGCTGGCGATGCCGCACGCCACGCTCCAGATCTCCGTCACGCAGCAGGAGGTCACTCCCGCGCCCGGGGAGGAGTCCGGTCCCGTGGTCGACGTCGACGGGCGCCACCTCCGCGGCACGGTGCACGGCTTCGACGAGGTCGAGTTCCTGCTGGCGGCCAACGCCGGGATGAACCCGCGCCCCCTCGACAAGGGGGCCTCCGGCGGTGAGCTGTCGCGGGTGATGCTGGCCGTCGAGGTCGTCCTCGCCGCCACCACCACCGTGCCCACCTTCGTCTTCGACGAGGTCGACGCCGGCGTCGGCGGCAAGGCCGCCATCGAGATCGGCCGGCGCCTCGCGACCCTGGCCCGCAACGCCCAGGTGCTGGTCGTCACCCACCTGCCGCAGGTCGCCGCCTTCGCGGACCGTCACATCGTGGTCGCGAAGTCGAGCGACGGCAGCGTGACGACGTCCGGCCTGGTGACCTTGGCCGAGGACGAGCGTGAGCGTGAGCTCAGTCGCATGCTGGCCGGTCTTGAGGACTCCGACACGGCCCTGGCGCACGCCCGGGAGCTGATCGAGGCAGCCCGCGCGACTCGCTGAACGCGGGAGGGTGCGCGGTCAGCGCCCCGCAGTTTGGAACCATGGACGGGTCATGAAGTTTGCCTCCAGAACCCGCCCTGCCCCCGACCTGCCCGGTACCCGCGGTACCGCCCGGGTCGACCGTCGCGCCCGGGCCCTCCTGAGCCGGCTGGTTCCGGGAGACGTCGCCGTCATCGACCTCCTGGACCTGGACCGTGCCACGGCCCAGGCCCTGGTCGACTCCGGTGTCGTGGCCGTGCTCAACGCCTCCGCGATGATCTCCGGTCGCTACCCCAACCTGGGGCCACAGGTCCTGGCCGACGCCGGGGTGCTGATGGTCGACCAGCTCGGCGACACGCTGTTCGCCAGCGTGAAGGACGGCGACACGGTGCGCGTGGACGGGGAGACCGTCCACGTCGGCGAGGGACGCGCGTTCTCCGGTCGCCTGCTCGGCCCCGACGTCGTACGCCAGCTCGTCGAGGAGGCCCGTGCCGGCCTCAGTCACCAGCTCGAGAGCTTCACGCACAACAGCACCGAGTTCCTCCGACGCGAGCAGGACGTCCTGCTGCACGGGCAGGGCGTGCCCGTCCCGCGCACCGTCATCGCCGACCGCCCGGTCGTCGTGGTCGTTCCCGGCCGCGACTACGTCAACGAGCTCGCTGCCGTACGCCGCTTCGTGGCCGACCACCGTCCCGTGCTCGTGGGCGTCGACCGGGGCGCCGACGCGATCCGCCAGGCAGGGCTGCGCCCCGATGTCGTGGTCGTCTCGGCGGACGCGGGGGACGACGAGCTGCCCGACCCGAAGACCCTCAAGGCCGCCCGTGACGTCGTCCTGCGCGTCGACCGCGGCGCCAACCGGCACGTGGGGGAGCGGTTCACCCAGCTCGGGGTGACGCCGCTGCTCTTCGAGTCGACCGCCACCACCGAGGACGCGGCGCTGATCCTCGCCGACTCCCAGCACGCCCGCGTCATCATCGGGGTCGGGATGCACGCCACCCTCGACGAGTTCCTCGACAGGCAGCGGGCCGGACTCGCCTCGACCTACCTCACCCGACTCAAGGTCGGTCCGAGGCTCGTCGACGCCACCGCCGTGCCCACGCTCTACTCCGGTCGGGTCCGCCCGCGCCACCTGCTGGCCGTCACGGTCGCGGGCCTCGTCGCCCTTGCCGCCGCCGTCGGCACCACGCCGGTGGGCCAGGAGTGGGCCGAGGCCCTCACCAGTCAGCTCTCCTCACTCTTCGACCAGCTCCAGGGGATGTTCCAGTGATCTCGTTCCGTACCCATGTCGTCACCCTCGTGGCCGTCTTCCTCGCACTCGCCGTCGGCGTCGTGCTCGGAGGCGGACCGCTCAGCGAGGTGGGACGCGGCACCGAGGACGCCGAGGCGTTGCGCGCCGACGCCTCCCAGGCCCGCAGCGAGGCGGAGTTCGGCCAGTCCTTCGCCGACGACGTCTCCGCCACGCTGCTGGGCAGCCGCCTGTCCGACCGTGAGGTGGCCGTCGTGACGCTGCCCGGAGCGGACGCGAAGGTCGTCGAAGGACTCACCGAGCGCATCGCTGCTGCCGGCGGCAAGGTGACCGTCACCCAGTCCATCGGTTCGAGTCTCGTCAACGAGGGCGAGAAGTCGCTCGTGGACACCCTGGGGAGCCAGCTCATGGCGCAGCTCCCCGATGGCGCCGTCACCGACGGCGCCAGCACCTACGAGCGGGCCGGCGAGCTGATCGGCTTCAGCCTGGCCAACTCGGGTGAGAAGTCGGTGGCTTCGACGCCCCAGAGCACGGCGGTGGCCGAGGGCCTGCGCGGCGCCAACCTCCTCGACGCCGCGGACGACCCGAGCGGGCGTGCGCCGCTGGTTCTCGTCGTGCTCGGCGACGAGGTCACCGGCGACGGGGCCGACGCCATCCTCGGTGGTCTCCTCACCGGCATGGCCAGCCAGGCCCGGGGCCTGGTGGTCGCAGCCCCCACCGCCGACGAGGGGCAGCAGCTCGACCGCCTGCGCGAGGACGACGGCCTGGGTGACGCCACGAGCGTCGACGGAGCCGAGACCGCAGCCGGTCAGGTGGCCGCCGTGGTGGCCCTGGCGAGGTCGTACGACACGCAGGGCGGAAGCTTCGGCGCCGGAGGTGCGGACGGAACGGTCCCTCTCGGGTAGCATTGAAGCCCGTGAAGAGTCGTAACGCCACCAAGCACGTATTCGTCACCGGAGGCGTCGTCTCCTCCCTCGGAAAGGGGCTCACGGCATCGAGTCTGGGCAGCCTGCTGAAGGCGCGCGGGATGTCGGTGACCATGCAGAAGCTGGATCCCTACCTCAACGTGGATCCCGGCACCATGAACCCGTTCGAGCACGGTGAGGTCTTCGTCACCAACGACGGAGCCGAGACCGACCTGGACGTGGGTCACTACGAGCGCTTCCTCGACACCGACCTCAACGCCATCGCCAACGTGACGACCGGTCAGGTCTACTCGTCGGTGATCGCCAAGGAGCGTCGCGGTGACTACCTGGGCGACACCGTGCAGGTCATCCCGCACATCACCAACGAGATCAAGGACCGCATCCTCGCCATGGGTGGCGAGGGCATCGACCTGGTCATCACCGAGATCGGTGGCACCGTCGGCGACATCGAGTCGCTGCCGTTCCTCGAGGCGGCCCGCCAGGTCCGCCACCAGATCGGCCGCGAGAACTGCTTCTTCATCCACGTCTCCCTGGTGCCCTACATCGGTCCCTCGGGCGAGCTGAAGACCAAGCCGACCCAGCACTCCGTCGCCGCGTTGCGCAACATCGGCATCCAGCCCGACGCCATCGTGTGCCGGGCCGACCGCGAGCTCCCGACCGGCATCAAGCGCAAGATCGCGCTCATGTGCGACGTCGACGACGAGGCCGTCGTGACCTGTGCCGACGCGCCGTCGATCTACGACATTCCCAAGGTGCTGCACTCCGAGGGCCTGGACGCCTACGTCGTGCGCCGCCTCGACCTTCCCTTCCGTGACGTCGACTGGACGCGCTGGGACGACCTGCTCCGCCGGGTGCACCACCCGAAGGAAGAGGTCACGATCGCCATCGTCGGCAAGTACATCGACCTCCCCGACGCCTACCTCTCGGTGGCCGAGGCGCTGCGTGCCGGCGGCTTCGCGCATGAGGCCAAGGTCAAGCTCCGCTGGGTGGCCAGCGACGAGTGCCAGACCCCCGAAGGGGCGCGCAAGAACCTCGGTGACGTCGACGGCATCTGCGTCCCGGGTGGCTTCGGCATCCGCGGCCTCGAGGGCAAGCTCGGTGCGCTCACCTTCGCCCGCACCCAGGGCGTACCGGTCCTGGGTCTGTGCCTGGGCCTGCAGAGCATGGTCATCGAGTACGCCCGCAACGTCCTGGGCCTGGAAGGTGCGGACTCCACCGAGTTCGACCCCGACAGCCCGGTCCCGGTGATCGTGACGATGGAGGAGCAGAAGTCCATCGTCCACGGCGGCGGCGACCTCGGCGGCACGATGCGCCTGGGCGCCTACCCGGCCAAGCTGGGTGCCGGCACGCTGGCTCGTGACCTCTACGGCAGCGAGATGGTCGAGGAGCGTCACCGCCACCGCTACGAGGTCAACAACGCCTACCGCGACCAGCTCGCGGAGGCTGGTCTCGTGATCTCCGGCGTCAACCCCGACCTCGACCTGGTCGAGTTCGTCGAGCTGCCGCGCGAGGTGCACCCCTTCTACATCGGCACCCAGGCGCACCCGGAGCTCAAGTCGCGCCCGACCCGCCCGCACCCGCTCTTCGCCGGTCTGGTCGGTGCCGCCCTTGCCCGCCAGAAGGAAATGCGCATCCCCGTCGACCAGGACGCCTGAGCGTGACCGAGGAACTGGCGGACCGGCCCGCGTCCTGGCCGGTGCACAGTTCCCGGGTCCTGCACGCCGACGCGTGGGTGGTCACGGTCACCGAGGACCAGGTCAGCCGACCGGGCCACCCCGAGCAGCAGTTCAGCCGGATCGCGGTGCGCCACCCGGGTGCGGTGATGGTGCTCGCGGTGGACGAGGACGAGCGGGTCTTCCTGCTCCGGCAGTACCGACACACCTCTCAGCACGTCTTCGTCGAGGTCCCGGCGGGTGTGCGCGACAGCGAGGGTGAGCCCCCGCTGGAGACGGCACGGCGCGAGCTGCGCGAGGAGGCCGAGCTCGCCGCCAGCGAGTGGCGCCTGCTGCTCAGCACCTACCCCTCGGCCGGGATCCTCAGCGAGACCCACGACATCTTCCTGGCGCGCGGTCTCAGCCACGTGTCACGCGGTGACTTCGAGCTGGCCCACGAGGAGGCGGAGATGGAGACCCTGTGGGCTCCCTTCGACGACCTCCTCGAGGCGGTGCTGCGCGGCGACGTACGTGAGGGCCCACTGGTCCAGGCCGTGCTGGCGTACGAAGTGCTGCGCCGCCGGGGCGAGCTGTGACGGCGGACGTCACGCGCGCAGTCCGGACCTACCTCGACCACCTCAGCGTCGAGCGGGGGCTCGCCGACAACACGCTGTCGTCGTACCGCCGCGACCTGAGGCGCTACCTCGACTTCCTCGACGGGCAGGGGATCTCCCGGCTCGACGAGGTCAGCGAGCAGGTGGTCACCGCCTTCCTGTCGCACCTGCGCGAGGGCGACTCCGAGCACCCGCCGCTGGGCGCGAGCTCGGCCGCCCGCACGGTGGTGGCCGTGCGCGGGTTCCACAAGTTCGCCCTGCGCGACGGTCTGACGGCCGTCGACCCTGCTGCGGCGGTACGACCGCCCAGCCAGGCCAAGCGGCTGCCCAAGGCGCTGCCGCTCTCGGACGTCGAGGCGATCCTCGACGCCGCCGGCGCGCCCGGCACGGTCCTGGCACTGCGCGACCGTGCCCTGCTGGAGGTTCTCTACGGCACCGGCGCCCGCATCTCGGAGGCCGTCGGGCTCGACGTGGACGACGTCGACCTCGTCGACCGCACCGTGCTGCTGCGCGGCAAGGGCAGCAAGGAGCGCATCGTGCCGGTGGGGTCGTACGCCTGCGAGGCGGTGGAGGCGTACCTCACCCGCGGCCGGCCCGAGCTGGTCAGCCAGGGCAAGGGCACCCCGGGCCTCTTCCTCAACGCCCGTGGCGGGCGCCTCTCGCGCCAGAGCGCGTGGTCGGTCCTGGTGAAGACCGCTGATCGCGCAGGCGTCACCCAGGACGTCTCGCCGCACACCCTGCGCCACTCGTTCGCCACGCACCTCCTCGACGGCGGCGCCGACGTACGCGTGGTGCAGGAGCTCCTGGGCCACGCCTCGGTGACGACGACGCAGGTCTACACCCTCGTCACCGTCGACAGCCTGCGCGAGGTCTTCGCCACGGCGCACCCCAGGGCGCGTGGCTGATGGGGACCAACGCCTGGTGGGAGGGTGCGAGTGACGCCGACGGGCTCTACGACGCCTTCACCACCTGGACCGACGAGCAGGGGCTGACGCTCTACCCGCACCAGGAGGAGGCGGTGATGGAGCTCCTCTCGGGGAGCAACGTCGTCCTGGCCACCCCCACCGGGTCGGGGAAGTCGCTCGTCGCCGAGGCCGCGCACGGTGTGGCCCTGGCCAGTGACCGGGTCTCCTTCTACACGGCGCCGATCAAGGCGTTGGTGAGCGAGAAGTTCTTCGCCCTCTGCGAGACGTTCGGGGCCGACAACGTCGGCATGCTCACCGGTGACGCCTCGGTCAACCCTGACGCCCCCGTGATCTGCTGCACCGCCGAGGTGCTCGCCAACATCGCGCTGCGCGAGGGGGAGCGGGCCGACGTCGGACTCGTGGTGATGGACGAGTTCCACTACTACGGCGAGCCCGACCGCGGCTGGGCCTGGCAGGTGCCGCTCCTCGAGCTGCCCCAGGCCCAGTTCCTGCTGATGTCGGCGACGCTGGGCGACACCACCGAGCTGCGCGAGGACCTGACGCGTCGCAACGGCCGCGAGACTGCCCTGGTCGACGACGCCGAGCGGCCGGTGCCCCTGCACTTCAGCTGGTCGGTGGAGCACCTCGACGACACCCTCCAGGAGCTGGTGCAGACCAACCAGTCACCGATCTACGTCGTGCACTTCACCCAGGCCGCCGCGGTGGAGCACGCCACCTCGCTGCTCAAGCCCTTGGGCAAGTCGCCCCAGGCGGCGGAGATCAACGAGCGGCTGCACGACTTCCGTTTCGGGGCGGGCTTCGGCAAGACCCTCTCCAAGCTCCTCAAGGCCGGCATCGGCGTGCACCACGCCGGCATGCTGCCCAAGTACCGCCGCATCGTGGAGCAGCTCGCCCAGGCAGGACTCCTGCGAGTCATCTGCGGCACCGACACCCTCGGCGTCGGCATCAACGTGCCGATCCGCACCGTGCTCTTCACCGGGCTGGCCAAGTTCGACGGCAACCGCCAGCGCATCCTGCGCAGCCGCGAGTTCCTCCAGATCGCCGGGCGTGCCGGCCGCGCCGGCTACGACACCGCCGGCTACGTCGTCGTCCAGGCGCCCGAGCACGTCATCGACAACGAGAAGGCCAAGGCGAAGTCCGAGGCCAAGAACGCCGCCAACCCCAAGAAGAAGTCGAAGGCCCAGCTCAAGAAGCCCCCCGAGGGCACGGTCGTGTGGACCGAGCAGACCTTCACCAAGCTCGTGGAGGGGCGTCCCGAGCCGCTCCAGAGCCGGATGAAGGTCGACAACTCGATGATCCTCAACGTGGTCGCGCGCGAGGAGGATGCCTTCGCGGTCCTGAGGCGTCTCCTCAACGACAACCACGAGGACCGCAAGAGCCAGCTGAGGTTGTCGCGGCGGGCGCTGCGCCTGGCGCGCAGCCTCGTGCGTACAGGCGTGCTCACCCGCCTCGACGAGGTGGACGAGTTCGGTCGCCGCTACGTGCTGACCACGACGCTGCCGTCCGACTTCGCGCTCAACCAGCCGCTGAGCCACTTCGCCCTCGCCGCGCTCGAGGTGCTCGACGAGGAGTCGGAGAGCTACGTCCTGGACCTCGTCTCGGTGATGGAGGCCGTGCTCGAGGCGCCGCGCCAGATCCTCTTCGCCCAGCAGTACTCCGCTCGCGGCGAGGCGGTCGCGGAGATGAAGGCCGACGGGATCGAGTACGAGGAGCGGATGGCGCTCCTCGACCAGATCACCTGGCCGCAACCGCTCGCCCCGTTGCTCGGCGCCCTCTACGAGACCTACCGCCAGACGCACCCCTGGCTGCCCGAGGACGGGCTCTCGCCCAAGTCGATCGTGCGCGAGATGTACGAGCAGGGCATGGGCTTCACCGACTTCATCGGTCGCTACCAGCTGGCGCGCTCCGAGGGGCTGCTGCTGCGCTACCTCACCGACGCCTACCGGGCGCTGCGCCACTCCGTGCCGGAGTCGCACCACACCGAGGAGTTCGAGGGCCTGGTCGAGTGGCTGGGCGAGGTCGTGCGTCAGACCGACTCCTCGCTGATCGACGAGTGGGAGGCGCTCTCCGACCCCGCCCACGTGCCGGGGAACGTCGCCCACCACGAACCTCCGACCAGTCCGCGGCCCCTGAGCCTGCGCGAGCGGGCCTTCGGGGTGATGATCCGCAACGCGATGTGGGCGCGGGTCCAGGGCGTCGCCCGCGACGACCTCGACGCGCTGATGCGCCTGGAGCGCGATGCAGCTGACCGGTTCGAGCCGCCGCGTGCGGTGGAGATGACTCGTTCCGCCTGGGACGAGGCCATCGGGGCCTACTACGACGAGCACGAGCGCGTCGGGACCGATGCCGAGGCGAGGGGACCCTCCTACCTGCAGGTGGGGCCAGAGGAGACCGGCGAGCCGGTGGGGGCCGAGGAGGGGACGCGTGCGCGTGTCCGCCGGGTCGTGCAGACCCTGGCCGACCCCGAGGGGCACCGCGACTGGGTGATCGAGGGTGTCGTCGACTGCGACGCCACCGACGAGGCGGGAGAGCTCGTGCTCGCGATCAGCGCGATGCGCCGGTTCGACTGATTTCTCACACCGATTCCGCCTGCACAGGGTTCTCCACAGCTGGACAGAGCCTGTGGACGCCGCGGGGGAGCCGTGCACAGATCCGGCCACGGGGTTGGGGGTTTCGGTGGTCGGGTTGTGACGCCGGATTCGGGGGGCCTAGAGTCGCGCAGCAGGGCGAGAAGTCGTCGTGTCGACAAACCGTGTCGACAACGAGTGCGGTGAGGTGACGAGTGGACGGATCGATTCCGGAGTTTCCCGGCAGCAACGCCACCGAGATGCCTCCCTTGACCACCCCGCCGACGGCGGCTGCTTCGCCGACCACGAGAACCCATCCCGGAGACGAGACCCGCGTGAGTGACCCCATCGCCTTCCCCATCCCCGTGACCCGGGAGATGGAGATCGGCCCGACCGGACGTCCGCTCCCGGACTTCCCGGAGCCGCAGCCGGTCGCCGAGCACGGACGCGCCCGCGTGGTTGCCATGTGCAACCAGAAGGGTGGCGTCGGCAAGACGACGACCACCATCAACCTGGGCGCCTCGCTGGCGGAGTACGGCCGCAAGGTCCTGCTGGTGGACTTCGACCCGCAGGGCTCGCTCTCGGTGGGCCTCGGCCTCAACCCGCACGAGATGGACTACACGATCTACAACCTGCTCATGCAGCGGGACGTCGACTTCGACGAGGTCGTGGTGCCCTCTGGCGTGCCGGGCATGGACCTGCTGCCCTCCAACATCGACCTCTCGGCCGCCGAGGTGCAGCTGGTCCACGAGGTCGCCCGTGAGCAGACGCTGCAGCGCGTGCTGGCTCCGGCCCTCGACCGCTACGACGTCATCCTCATCGACTGCCAGCCCTCGCTCGGCCTGCTCACCGTCAACGCCCTCACGGCGGCTGACGGCGTGCTGATTCCGCTGGAGTGCGAGTACTTCGCCCTGCGCGGCGTCGCGCTGCTCAAGACGACCATCGACAAGGTCCAGGAGCGTCTCAACCCCAAGCTGGAGGTCGACGGCGTCCTGGGCACCATGTTCGACGGCCGGACCCTGCACAGCCGCGAGGTCATGGAGCGGCTCGTCCAGGCGTGGGGCGACAAGGTCTTCCACACCGTCATCCGCCGCACCGTGAAGTTCTCGGACTCCACCGTCGCCGGTGAGCCGATCACGACGTACGCCTCCTCGTCGGCGGGCGCCGACTCCTACCGCCAGCTCGCGAGGGAGGTGCTCGCCCGGTGGCTCGACGGGTGAGTGTCCCCTCGGCGGACGAGCTCTTCCGGCCGACGGCCGACGCTCCCGAGGAGCCAGTCGTACGCGCCGTCCCGGACGTCGACAGGGCTCCCCGGACGGCGAAGGCGCCCGCGAAGAAGGCTGCGGCCAAGAAGGCGGCGTCGCGCCGGACCAGCGGTCGTGTGCGCCACGACGAGAAGATGACCGTCTACGTCACCTCTGACGAGCTGCTCGAGCTCGAGCACGCGCGCCTGACCCTGCGCAGCGCGCACGGGCTCGCCGTGGACCGGGGCCGGATCGTGCGGGAGGCCGTGGCCATGGTGCTGGCGGACCTCGAGGCGCACGGCGAGGACAGCGCCCTGGTCCGTCGCCTCACCGAGGAGTGACGCTCCCCGTGGCGCCGGTCGTCGGCGAGGTGGACGTGGAGCCGAGCCCGGCGGAGACGCAGGGCTTCGCCGTGCGCCTCGACAACTTCGAGGGCCCGTTCGACCTGCTTCTCCAGCTGATCGCCAAGCACAAGATGGACGTGACCGAGGTTGCGCTGTCGAAGGTCACGGACGAGTTCATCGCCCACGTGAAGGCCGCCGGTCCGGTGTGGGACCTCGAGGAGACGACCTCGTTCCTCCTGGTCGCCTCCACGCTCCTGGACCTCAAGGCCGCTCGGCTGCTGCCGCAGGGTGACGTCGAGGACGAGGAGGACCTGGCGCTCCTGGAGGCGCGCGACCTGCTCTTCGCCCGCCTGCTCCAGTACAAGGCGTTCAAGCAGGTCGCTGCCGTGCTGGAGAAGCGCCTGGCGGGCGAGTCGCTGCGCCATCCCCGTTCGGTGACCATGGAGGAGCGGTTCGCCTCGCTCCTGCCCGAGGTCCTGATCGGTGTCGGACTCGAGCAGTTCGCCCAGCTGGCCGCCAAGGCGATGACCCCGAGGCCGGTGCAGGAGGTGTCGCTCCAGCACATCCACTCGGCGAAGGTCAGCGTGCGGGAGCAGGCCCAGATCGTGGTCGACCGGCTGCGTCGCCAGGGCACGCTCACGTTCCGCGCACTCTGCGGCGACTCACCCGACAAGCTGACCACCGTCGCCCGCTTCCTCGCCCTCCTGGAACTCTTCCGGGAGTCGTTGATCTCGTTCGAGCAGGTGACCCCGCTGGGGGAGCTGACGGTGCGGTGGACGGGCAGTGACGACGCCGACGTGGAGATCACCGACGAGTTCGACGGCTCTGCGCCGGACGACGACGTACCACCTGAGCAGGAGGAGCAGCATGAGCCAGGAGATGGCTGAGTCGTCCGCTGACGTCGCGGGGGAGTCCGGGGCCGACGACGCCCAGGCGTCGTTCCCGTTGCGTCCCGCGCTGGAGGCGGTACTGATGGTCGCCGACGAGCCCCAGGACGCGTCAGCCCTGGCCTCCGCGGTCGGCCACCCGGTGGCCGAGGTCGAGGCAGCGTTGGCCGACCTGTCGCAGGAGTACACCGCGCAGGAGCGGGGCTTCGACCTCCGCAACGTCGGAGGCGGGTGGCGCTTCTACACCCGGGAGGCCTACGCCGGGGCGGTCGAGGCCTTCGTGCTCGACGGGCAGCAGGCCAGGTTGACCCAGGCGGCGCTCGAGACGCTGGCGGTGGTCGCCTACAAGCAACCGGTCTCCCGCGCCCGCGTCTCGGCGATCCGCGGCGTGAACGTCGACGGCGTCATGCGTACGCTCGTCTCGCGCGGCCTCGTCGCGGCGTCGGGCACCGACGACACCTCGGGCGCCCACCTCTACCGGACCACCAGCTACTTCCTCGAGCGGATCGGCGTGACCAGCCTCGACGACCTGCCGGAGCTGGCGCCCTACCTCCCGGACATGGAGGACCTCGAGGACGAGCTCAGTGCCCTGGTCGGTCCCGGTGTGGAGCAGGGTGGCGCCGCCGCGGAGAATGGAACCCCCATCCCGGACCACCACGACAGCGAGTCGACGCACTGATGAACACTCCCGAGGAACGCCGCCACATCGGCACCGACGAGGACGGCATGATCCGTCTGCAGAAGCTGTTGGCGCAGTCGGGCGTGGCCTCGCGACGCAAGTGCGAGGAGCTGATGCTCGAGGGGCACGTCGAGGTCGACGGCGAGATCGTCACCCGGCTCGGCACGAAGGTCGACCCGGCCACCGCGGTGATCCGCGTCGACGGCCAGCGCCTGCCTCCGATCACCGCCCACGTCTACCTGGTGCTCAACAAGCCGCGTGGCGTGGTCTCGACGATGTCGGACCCCGAGGGGCGGCGCTGCCTCGGTGACCTCGTCGCCGACCGTCCCGAGCGGCTCTTCCACGTCGGGCGCCTCGACACCGACACCTCCGGGCTCATCCTGCTGACGAACGACGGCGACTTCGCCCACCGGATGGCGCACCCCTCGTTCGAGGTCGAGAAGACCTACGTCGCCGAGGTCGAGGGTGCGGTCTACCCCTCCACCCTCAAGGCGCTGAAGGCCGGCATCGTGCTCGACGACGGTCCCGTCGCGGTCACCCGGATCAAGGTGGTGGAGGCCGGGCGCGGCAACGCGCAGGGCCGCACCATCGTCCAGCTGGTGATCCACGAGGGCCGCAACCGCATCGTCCGTCGGATGCTTGACCACGTCGGCCACCCGGTGCTGCGCCTCACCCGCACCAAGTTCGGACCGGTCGACCTGGGGCGTCTGCCGTCGGGGCAGATGCGCGAACTGACCACGAAGGAGCTGGGCGTGCTTCTGGACAGCGTGAAGCTGTGAGCGACGCGAGCCCTGAGACCCCCGAGACACCGACGCCGCGCCTCGTCGGTCCCGTCGAGGTCATCGGCACGGGCCTGCTCGGCACGTCCGTCGGACTGGCGTGCCGCCGCGCGGGCCTCGAGGTGCTGCTGAGCGACGTGCTGCCCGAGCACGTGCGTACGGCCTCGGGCCTGGGCGCCGGGCGCGCCCGCCAGGCGGGGGACCAGCCGCAGGTCGTGGTCGTGGCCGTACCGCCCGACCACCTGGGCCAGGTCATCAGCGACGTCCTCACGGCCACGGCGGGCACGGACACCGTCGTCACTGACGTCGGCTCGGTGAAGTCCGGGCCCCTCGCCGCGGTCTCCTCGCACCCCGAGGTCGCCCGCTACGTCGGTGGCCACCCCATGGCCGGCAGCGAGCGGTCGGGACCGCTGGCGGGCCACGAGGCGCTCTTCGAAGGTCGCCCCTGGGCGATCACCCCCCACCTCGACGCCGACGTGGAGGCGGTGGAGACGGTGGAGGAGCTGGTGAAGGCCACCGGTGCCGTGCCGGTCTGGCTCACGCCGCACGAGCACGACCGCGCGGTGGCGCGCACGTCCCACGTCCCGCACCTGATGGCCGCGCTCACGGCAGGTCGTCTGGCGACCGCGCCTCCCAACCACCTCGCCCTCTCGGGCCAGGGTGTCCGTGACGTCACCCGGGTGGCCGAGGGCGAGCCGACGCTCTACGGGCAGATCGTCTCCGCCAACTCCGAAGCCGTCCTCGACCTGCTGGGCGAGGTGCGTCACCAGCTCGACCAGGTGATCAGCGCCATCCGGACCGGTGACCGGGCCACCCTGGAGGGCGTCCTCGCCCTGGGGGCCGCCGGCACGCGGGCGATCCCCGGCAAGCACGGCCGCCCGGCACGCCCCATGCGTTCGGTGTGGGTGTCGGTGCCCGACACGGCCGGCCAGCTGGCCAAGCTGCTCGCCCACGCCGTGGAGAGCGAGGTCAACGTCGAGGACATCCGCATCGACCATGACCCGGCCCGCCCCGTCGGACTGGTGGAGCTGGTCGTGGACGAGGCGCACGCCGAGCACCTCCTCGACTCTCTCGAATCCCGCGGGTGGACCACCCACCGGTAGGCTCAGCGCCCGTGACCACCGCGCAGACCTCGCCCCGCCCAGGAATCGTCATCGCCCTCGACGGACCGTCGGGCTCCGGCAAGTCCAGCACCTCCCGCGGCGTGGCCACGCGACTCGGGCTGCGCTACCTCGACACCGGTGCCATGTTCCGCGCGATGACCTGGGCGATGCTCCAGGCGGGCGTCGACGTGCACGACGCGGCCGCGGTGGCCGCGTACGCCGCCACCCCGCAGATCGTGTCGGGCACCGATCCGCTGGCCCCGACGATCCACGTCGACGGGGTCGACGTCGGCGAGGCCATCCGCGGTGAGGCCGTGACCGGTGCGGTCAGTCCGGTCAGCACGGTGCCCGAGGTGCGGGCGCGGCTCCTGGAGCTGCAGCGCGAGATCATCGGCGACGGCGACATCGTCGTCGAGGGCCGCGACATCGGCTCCGTGGTCGCCCCCGACGCGCAGGTCAAGCTCTACCTCACCGCCGACGCCGGAGCTCGCGCTGCCCGCCGGGCCCTGGAGGAGGGCGGCTCGGACGTCGCCGCGACCGAGGCGTCGCTCCTGGCCCGCGACGCGATCGACTCCTCGCGCACCACGGCTCCGCTCACCATGCCGGAGGGCGCGACCCACATCGACACGACCCCGTACACGCTCGACCAGGTCATCGACCAGGTCATCGCGCTCGTGCAGGCGGTCCGGGACTCCGAGTGACCCCGGGCCAGCTGCCACGCAGCAGCGCGGGGCCGCTGGAGGCCACCTGGCTCGCCCGTCAGGCGCCCCGTGCGGCTGCTGCCGCCCGTCGCTGGTGGGACGTGCGCGTCGCCGGGCTGGAGGGCGTGCCCGAGACCGGTCCGGTCATCCTTGCCGCCAACCACATCGGCGTGCTCGACGGTCCCTTGCTGGTGGCGTTCGGGCCGCGTCCTGTCCACGCCCTGACCAAGGTCGAGATGTTCCAGGGCCGGGCAGGACGTCTCCTCACCCGGGCGGCCCAGATCCCGCTCGACCGCCACGCGGTCGACATGGGCGCGGTGCGCAGGAGCCTGCAGGTGCTGCGCGGCGGGGGAGTGCTCGGCGTCTTCCCCGAGGGGCACCGCGGCCCCGGCACGTACGACGTCGTCCGTGGCGGCGCTGCCTACCTCGCGATGGTGACCGGAGCGGCTGTCGTCCCGGTCACGTTCTTCGGCACTCGTGAGCCGGGCGGGGCCAAGAACTCGATCCCGAGGCGCGGTGCTCGCATCGACATCGTCTACGGTGAGGCGTGGCGCACGCCTCAGCAGGAATGGCCCCGGACCCGGGAACAAGTGCGCACCACCACGACGTTGCTCAGGAAGCACCTGCTCGGTGAGCTTGAGCGTGCCCGTGCCCTGACCGGGCGGGAACTGCCGGGACCTCTCCCGACACCCCAGTCCGACAACATGCCCCGAGCGGGTTCGAAGCGAGGAACACCATGACCGACTTCCCTGACGACGTCAACGCTGACGACGTCACCGGCCCGACGCCGATCCTGGCCGTGGTCGGCCGGCCCAACGTGGGCAAGTCGACCCTCGTCAACCGCATCATCGGCCGTCGCGAGGCCGTCGTCGAGGACCGCCCCGGCGTGACCCGCGACCGCGTCTCGTACGACGCCAACTGGAACGGCCGCGCGTTCACCGTCGTCGACACCGGCGGCTGGGACCCTGACGCCGAGGGCCTCGCTGCGATGATCTCCGGGCAGGCCGAGATCGCCGTCAGCCTGGCCGACGCCGTCCTCTTCGTGGTCGACGCCACCGTCGGCATCACCGACGCGGACGCCGAGGTCGTCAAGGTGCTCCGCAAGTCGGGCAAGCCGGTCGTCCTGGCCGCCAACAAGGTCGACGACCTGAAGACCGAGACCGAGGCGTACGGCCTGTGGAACCTCGGCCTGGGGGAGCCCTTCCCGATCTCGGCGCTGCACGGCCGTGGCTCGGGCGATCTGCTCGACGCCTGTCTCGAGGCCCTGCCCGAGCTGCCCGAGGAGCGCTTCGACGAGATCGGTGGCCCGCGTCGCATCGCCATCGTCGGCAAGCCCAACGTCGGCAAGTCCTCCCTGCTCAACCGGCTCGCCGGTGAGGAGCGGGTCGTCGTCGACAACGCTGCCGGCACGACCGTCGACCCCGTCGACGAGCTGATCGAGCTGGGCGGCAAGACCTGGCGCTTCATCGACACCGCCGGCATCCGCAAGCGCGTCAAGACGGCGTCCGGCCACGAGTACTACGCCTCGCTGCGCACCTCGACCGCGATCGACCGCGCCGAGGTCGCCGTGCTGGTGCTCGACGGTGGTCAGTCGATCTCCGAGCAGGACATGCGCATCATCCAGACCATCCGTGACGCCGGCCGCGCCATGGTCATCGCCTTCAACAAGTGGGACCTCGTCGACGAGGAGCGCCGCTACTACCTGGAGCGCGAGATCGAGCGCGACCTGGTGCAGGTGCGCTGGGCGCCGCGGATCAACATCACCGCGCGCACCGGCTGGCACGTGGACCGCATCGTCCCCGCGCTGGAGAAGGCGCTGGAGGGCTGGGAGACCCGCATCGGCACGGGTGCCCTCAACACCTTCCTGGGCCGCCTCGTGGCTGAGCACCCGCACCCCGTACGCGGCGGCAAGCAGGCCAAGATCCTCTTCGGCACGCAGGCGTCCACGGCGCCGCCCACCTTCATCCTCTTCACCTCCGGCAAGCTGGACGCGTCGTACGAGCGCTTCATCGAGCGTCGTCTGCGCGAGGAGTTCGGCTTCGTCGGGACCCCGATCGTGCTGCAGCAGCGGGTGCGCGAGAAGCGCAAGCGCTGACTGACATCAACCGAATGGCCGCCGAGGGGCGCAGGACACTGTCCTGCGCCCCTCGGCGCAACTGTGTGTCAACCTGACGAACTGGGCCCCGGTGCTCATGACGGTGACCGTCAGGGCGCGGAGAGTGGGGCCATGTTCACGGACGTGAGACCGCTCTTCATGGCGCTGCAACTGACTTCCCTCTCCCTGGGCTGCGCCGGCGTCCTGCTCGGCTGGAGCTTGGCTGCGGCGGACGGGGGGATGGACACCGTGGGGGCAGTGATCCTCGGTCTCTACGGCGCTGGCTGGAGTGCCCTGGGAATGCTGTGGACCGTCTCTGCTGCCTCGGCTCGCGGTCGTGGCGGGACCGGGTGGGGCACGGCGTGGGTCGGATTCGTCTGGCAGGGGGCAGCAGTGCTGTTCCTGCTCTGGGTGGAATGAGGCTGAAGGTGGACCCGCCGAGACGCATCGCCCGTGGATCGACCCCGAAATGTGCATCAGGATCCCTCTGGGGTAAGTTATTCCCCGTTGCCCGCAAGGGGAACTTCGGGCTGTAGCGCAGCTTGGTAGCGCACCTGACTGGGGGTCAGGGGGTCGCAGGTTCAAATCCTGTCAGCCCGACCGAACAAATCCGGCTCTGACCAGTAAACATGCTGGTCAGAGGCGGGTTTTCGGTCTCGGAGAGTCGCGGGTTTCCGTTCAGGAAAGACTCGAAGATTTGAACCGCCCTCCAGAAACTCTCCATAAACTCCTGCCGCGAGCCCGTCGAACGGGCGCATGGGGTGCCGAGTTCGGACCTCTCACGGACCTCCCCGGTCGTCTCGGACGTCCCTGCGCACCTGTGGGGTATGACCACCGACATCCCTCCCGGACGCGGCCTGGAGCCGCTGATGAACATCGAAGAGCTCGCCGAATACCTCGGCGTTCCCGTCACCACGATCTACGACTGGCGAGTCGCGGGCAGAGGTCCCTGCGCCATCCGCGTGGGCCGTTCGCTGAAGTTCGCCGCCTGCGACGTACGCGACTGGCTGGCGCACCATCGCGAGGAGTCTCCGGGCCACCGACCAGCGGATCGGTCGTGACCCGTGGCTAGGCCGCGTACGCCGATCGGCACCTTCGGGGAGATCGACTTCCGCACCAATGCCAACGGCAGCGTGCGGGCTCGGACCCCCGGAACCACGTCCTACTCCTGGACCCCTGACGGACAACTCAGTACCGGCGGCCGCACCTACAACGCGCTAGGCCAACTGAAAACCGCCACAGGCCCCGCAGGCGCAGCCAGTTACACCTACACCGCCACCGGGCAACGCGCCACCATCACCACCGCCGCTGGCACAACCAACTGGTCGTGGGACATCAACAACGCCCTGCCAATCCTGGCCACATCCACCGCCGCAGGTGACACCACAGCCCACCGCTACCGCCCCACGGGCGAACCCCTCGCCAGCACCACCATCGACGCCCCCGGAGGCGACACCCAAACCTTTTACCTCACCGACGCCACCGGATCAGTCAACGAAACCTATGACCAGACCGGCACCGCCCAACGCGCCATCGAGCACGACCCCTGGGGCGTCCCACTGACCGACACACCCATCGCACCCGGCGCGCCCCCCACCGCCTTCGGGTACACCGGCGCCATCACCGAACCAGGCACCGGCGAGCTCCACCTGCGGGCCCGCGACTACAACCCCAACTGGGGCCGGTTCACCGCCCCCGACCCCCTCACCCCACCGCCGACACTGGCCAGCATCACCACCTACCAGTACGCCTTCAACAACCCCGGCTCCTACACAGACCCCACCGGCGAATGGCCGAAATGGCTCGACGAAGGAATCGAATGGGGAGCTGACAAGGTCAACGACCTCGTCAGCAACCCCCAACAAGCCAAGACGGACTTCTCAGCCGGCGTCGTGGGAGGAGCGGCCGGACTCGGAGACCTCGCAGCCAACTGCCACGCAGCCTTCAGGAACAACTGCGAGGACTACCTAGCCGGCGGCGGAGTCACCTACGGCAAGAACGCAGCCGACTGGATCAACGAGACCACCGGCGCCGACTCCACCAGCCTCGCGTACCTTTGCGGCGAAATCTTCGGAATCCCCGGCGCCGGGGCAGCCGGGGGGGCCGGAAAACTCAGCAAGCTTGCTAGGCTCAAGACGCCCGCGGCGACCGCCGCAAACAGCGCACGGTCAGTGGTCCAAGGCTCAAGGGTCGTATCGGGCCGGTTCCCCCGCTACGCCGCACCGGACGACATCCTGGTCCGACGCGGCAGTGACGGTGGGGTCACGCACTACCAAACATATGGTCCCGATGGGCTGCCGATGAAACGAGTCGACGTGACGGGACGTGCTCACGGGGGTGTCGAGACGCCCCACGTCGTGGAGTTCGAAAGGCACGTCAATCCGGCGACCGGCGAGGTGTTCGTGCGCCCCGGATCAACGGTCCGGCCAGCCACACCAGAGGAGCTGATGGGTCTTGAATGAATTCGATTCGGAATCTCTTCCCGCATTCCACGCGTGGCGCTCCGGCTTCGAGCCTCCACCTGATGCCTACGCCTACATGGCCGAACATCTGGGCGTGGCGAGCGCCTTCTTCTTCGCCAGGTTGCTCGCTCCGGATCTCGTTCTCGAGCGGGGATGCGTGCTCCTGAAGGACCGCTACAGCCCAGAGAACTTCGAGCAGTGGTGGTCGAGCGAGGCGGGCAGTTCCGTGTCCATCGAGCGCGCGGTGAACCATCTCCACCTTTGGGACCTGTTCGAACCAGAAGGTGAAGTTGAAGAGCGTGCCCTTGAGATCTTGGCTGCGCGTATCGCTCGAAGCTGGGAGCTTCACGCTGCGCAATCGTTCCCGGACCGCGACTTCCAAGTAGACGTCACCGACGACTACGGACCCACGATCGTCATGAGCAGTAGGCCCCGGAGTTCACCGTGATCAACCGGTTGGCCGGCATCTTCGCAGGCGCTCTTTCTTGCGGTCCTGGGTGCGCCCGGCCGGGTCCGCCCGAGGGGCTGACAATGTGTGGCAGCTTTGTCGCGGTATTCATTGCGCTGTTCCCACCAACCCCGGCGACGGCAATTGAACCGCCCCGGGAAGTCCGGAGGCCCTGGGGTGCCCCGGGAACAGTGGAGACCGGAGGATGGATTCTCAGGCCACGGTTGATGGTGCCTGTGCTTCGAACTGTACTGGTGAGAGCATTCCGAGTGCGGAGTGTCGTCGCTGTCGGTTGTGCCAGATTTCTAGGTAGTCGAAGATCGCGTTGGCCAGCTCGATCCTGGTCCGCCAGCGCTGGCGATCGAGGAGCTCGACCTGCATGCGGGACCAGAATGACTCCATCATGGAGTTGTCGTAGCAGTCGCCGATCGAGCCCATCGAGGCCACCAGCCCGGACTCCTTGGCGCGGCGGGTGAATGCCCAGGAGGCGAATTGAACTCCCTGGTCGGAGTGGATCACAGTGCCGGTGGGCTGTGAGGGGTCGAGACGGCTGTCGATGGCCATCCCGAGGGCGTTGGTGACCAGCGCGGCGGTGGGTGAGGAGTCGATGGACCAGCCGACGACGCGTCGGGAGTAGGTGTCGAGCACGACGGCCCAGTAGACCTTGCCCTCGCGGGTGTGGTGCTCGGTGATGTCGGTGACCCACAGCTGGATGGGCCCGGGGCGGTCGAACTGGCGATTCACCAGGTCGCTGGCGATCGTGTCGGGCTTGGTCCGGCGCCACTTGGGTCGGCCGCCGACGCCGCGGATGCCCGCACGTCGCATGACGAGCTCGATCTGGCCGTGGCTGACGGCGATGTGGTGGCCGAGCACCAGCTCGGCATGGATGCGCCGCGATCCGTAGATCCCGCGTGAGGCGAGATGAACCTCCCGGATGACGTCTGTGAGCCAGGCGTGTCTGATCGCCCGCTGCGAGGGTGGGCGAGCTCGCCAGGCGTAGTAGCCCGAGACTGACACGTCCAGGACTCGGCAGGCGACCTCGACCGGCAGCCCCTCGTCAGCCATCACTGCGATGGCTTCGAACCGCCTTTTGGGGGCACCACCTCTCGGACCAGCTCCATCGCGCGTCGCGTGGCCTTCAGCTCGGTCTCGAGATCCGTGATGCGTTTGCGGGCGGCGATGAGCTCGGCCTTCTCAGCACTTGTCAGACCGGGGACCAGGCCCCGGTCGATCCGGTCTTGACGCCGCCAGCTGTAGATCGACTGGTCGCTGATCTGTAGATCACGGGCGACCTCGGCCACGCTGCGCCCTGCCTCCAGCAGATCGAGAACCTATCTCCTGAACTCCGGCGGGTACCCGCGTCGTCCCATGCCACCCCTCCTGAAGGGTTCGTGTGGCACGAGAATCCACTAATCCAACTCCGCAGGACCCGGGACACACCATACCTGGCCATCGTTCCCATCCTGACTGATCAAGCGGAACCAAACCCAGTGCGATTCAACGTACTGGCTCACCGGTTCGGCAAGGCAACGCTGCTCGACGAGGCGGGACTCATCGACCCAGGGTTCGACACCCGGGTCCTCGGACAGATGGTGTCCACGCTCGGCCGGTTCCGCGACGATGAGATTCCAGTCGATGCCGAGGAGGCTGATGAACTGCGGCGCTTCTTCGCCGCGTGGGCCACCGAACTCGTTCTGGACCAACCTTGATCGCCGCCGGCCGCGCTGACGACGGGCCGGGACTGGAAGGTCTCCATAAACTCTCCACAAACCATCGGCAAAACACCCTGAATGATCCGATATGCTGGGGTCCAGCACGTCGCTCAAACCCTTGAAATCACGAGGGAATCCGTCAATTTTCCGGAATCTGGGGCCTTCACAAAGTAGGCCCGATCCCTCCAGGGGGTCGCAGGTTCAAATCCTGTCAGCCCGACCGAAAACCGCCTCTGGCCAGCGGAAACGCTGGTCAGAGGCGGTTCGTCATTTGACACTAAAGGGCCTCTTCCCCACTTAGTCCCCTTTTATTCGGTCGTCGGCGCCCTCTTGAGGGGGGCTTTCGTCGTCCGTCCCAGGTGCTCCGGGAGCCTTGCCGAGGCGCTCCAGGAGGGCCGAGGCGTCCGCTGCCAGGGTCGGCTTGGAGATGTAGAACCGGCGCGTGATCTCGGATGAGGTGTGCCCCAGTTGCTGGGCGGCGACCTCGGGGTTCAGCTCCTGGGCGATCAGGGTTGCCACCGTCTTGCGGAACGTGTGGGGAGTGACCCAGTCCAGACCGAAGTCGGAACGGATGGCACGCCAGCGCCGCTGGACCTTGGAGACCTGTTGCCACGTGTCGTTGCGGGTCGGGAACACGGCGTCGATCGCCGACGGTGCCGCTTGGGTGCGGCGTCGACGTAGCGCCTGGGCTGCGAACTCGGGCAATGCCACGGTGCGGACGCTGGCGTCGGTCTTCGGGGTGGCCTTACGGTAGGTCCCCTTGGCCTTCTCGTTCTTGATGGTGCCGTTGAGGACCACCACCGGGGGTGAGGAATCCAGGTCGAGGTCGCTCCAGCGCAGGGCCAGCACCTCTCCGATGCGCGCGCCGGATCCCAGCATGACGTCGATGATGGTGGCCATGTCGCTCGTGGCCCGAGGGCCAGGACGATGCTCCTCCTCCCATGCCCTGAGCGCACGGCGCACCATCTCCAGGTCCTCCACCGTCAGGGTGCGCACCTCCTGGCGTTCGCGATGGACCTTGGACGTCTGGTGGACGGGGTTGACCACGAGCGCGTCGTGGCGCACCGCCAGGCCGAACATCGCTCCCAGGACAACCTTGGTCTTGCGTTGGCGGTTCACGCTGACCTGCCGCAAGCGCAGGATGAAGGAATCCAGACGGCCAGTGGTGACCTCGCTGAGCTTCAGTCCTCCGATCTCGGGGATGACGATGTTGTCGAGGACTCGCTGGTACTCGTTAATCGTCGTGTTCTCGAGGCGGCCTTCGTCGCGCAGATGCTGGATCCACGTCTGCGCCAGCTTGGAGACGGTCGTACTGGAGGTGATCGCACTCTCGCGAGGGGTGGACCGGTCGGCCAGCTTGACGCGCAGAGCTCTGTCCGCCGCTGCGCGGGTGGTTCCTGTGGCCGTGACCTCCCGCACCACGCCGTCGAGGTCACGGATGCGTGTACGTGCACGCCATGCGGTCTTGCGGGGCTGGGTGAAGGTGAAGTCGCCCCACGTGCCCACCGGCAGGCTCGGCCGGCCGACTGACATGGCTTCCTCCTCAGCGAGGGTGACTGCGGCGGGAGAGTGAGGTCCCGTCCCGGGGCGCGGGAACCGTAGGGCTTCCCTCGTCGTCGGTGAAGCTCTCGGCGTGGTCTTCGATCCAGGCGTCGAGGTCGGCGAGACGGTACCTCAGGTTCCCTGCCATCTTGACCGCCCGCGGTCCGTAGCCGACCCGTTGGGTCCGCCACGTGTACAGGGTGGCCTTGGGGATGGACAGGTAGGTCGCTGCTTGGTCGATCGTCAGGATCGTGCACACCGGCGAGGTGTCAGGTGTCGTACTCATGGTGCTCTCCTTCGTGGTCGTGGGGACAGGTTTGTCCCTGCGCTACTCAGGTGCACGTCGGTCGCCGAACCTGTGGATGAGGCCTCCGCCGGCGGGCCGGAGGCTTTGGCATGGCCGTGCGCTTGGCTCCCGGGTGGCCCGCGTGGTGGGTAGGTCTAGCGGGTGCCGAGGGACGTTTCTGGAGGAAGTGTCAGGCGTCGGGCTCGATAACGACCTGGACGTCCGGGCAGACGTCGACACCAGTCTGTGTCTCGTCGTGTGGCGCCGAGGTCCCGGAGGCTAGAACGATCAGTCGCTCAACCGTGCTTCGTGGCGTGTAGGGGCGGCGGTATCCGTTGCGCATGGCGGTCCTCAGAACGTCGGCGGTTGCTGGGCAGGCCGAATCGTGGGTCGTGCGGTCGGTTGGTCAGGACCACGGGTTCGGACCGTGGCGATCTCCGCCCTGATGGAGTCCCATGCGTTGGGGTGCAGGCCGTTTTGTACGAGTGTGGTCGCCGAAGGCGGTATCCCCAGCAAAGGCCGCTGTTGCGACCTGGCCGAACGCCGAGGCCCGCCGCTGCGAATGGCACCTCACCCGGAACCTCCTCAAGAACCTCCCGAGCAGGGCCCGCGAGAGCCCGGATGACCCGCTCAGGGCGCTGCTGAGCCGTGCCAAGGGGAGCGTGGAGGGCTGGAAGGCGTACCTCGACGGCACAACGTCCGCGCCGCGGCAGAACGCGGGTGGGCGGCAGCGCTGAAGGCTGCGAGCCTGAACGACCACTTCAAGCGCCACCAGACGACCACCCGGCCGCCGGTGGCGCCGCACTCCACCGGGTCGCTCGAGGAGCACTTCCGTCGCCTGAAGTCGGCGATCGGGGACCGCTGAGCGCGGAGACGAACAGGCGCCGCGCTGATGCCTTCCTGCTGCTCCTGCCGATGCCGAAACGACTGGGCGAACGAGCTTCGCTGGGCCGAGGTCATCCGCGCCTACCTGGACGAGCGTCGTGGCTTCGCACCGCATCAGCGTCGTCACCCCGACCGGGGCGGCAGCCCGCGTCTCCGGTTAGCTGCGCGCCCGCGCTCGGGAGTTCCTACTCCAGGTTGAGCACGGAGAACAGCACCAGGATCGCAGCCAGCGCCAGGGGCAGTACAGCGAGCGCTCCGAGCGCCAGGCCTGCCCCGAACCGCCGCAGCGCGGGTCGGGCAACCGCCAGGGCGCCAGCGGCGAGCGCGATGAGCGTCAACGCGGGCACAACGGTCGTTTCCCAGGAGTACAGGTCGACCGTGGTCGCCTGCAAGAAGAACAGGGCCCATATCAAGGCTCCCGCGGCAAGGCCCCACAGCACGCCAGCCCGGAGGGTACGCGGCTCGGTCTCGTTCTTCAGCTGATCGCTCATGGGCTGCATGGTGCACGACCAACGCCCTCGAGCATTCAGGTTTCGCCGACTGCGTGACACCGCTGTTGTCCACGATCTTGAGCCTGACGTGTCGCCGCTAGACGACATACGTACCGCGTTCGACCGGGGAAACCGTTCTTCGTCGATCCCAGAGGTATCTGGTCACCGCTCTGACCAAGCGGAAGAATGCGGCGGCAAGATCCCGGCAGGTTTTACCCCAGGACGACGCCTGTCGTGGCAAGCACCAGTTGAGCTTTGTACCGCCAGTCTCCGGCGTAACCGTCGCTGCAGGTGTCGCCGCATTGGAAGACGGCGAGAAAGACGGCAATGACCAGCAGGTACGCGAGCCCTGCGGTTGCCCCGAGTGACACGGCTGCGCGGGCCAGTCGTCGTCCGTTGCGGTGTCGACGTTCCATGGCTGCCTGGTTCATGCTGTGAAGGATTGGCAGGCGTCTGGGGGCGACGCAGAGGAACGGTCCTTGTCCGGCGAGCCGGTCGGCGGCTAGGCCGAGCGATTCCTGCCTGTCAGCCCGACCGAGAAACCGCAGGTCAGAGGTCGCTTTCACTGGGAAGTGAAGGCGGCCTCTTCCTCATTTTCGGCGTGTTCGACTACACCTGCTGACAACGCCCGCACTCTCCTCGGTGGCAAAGCCGTACGTAGTTCAGGGACTCTCACAGGAGGCAAAGGACATGGCGGCACGCAGGACCAAGCGCGTGGATGCGCGCTAGTCGACACGTTGCGCCTGACACATGTCCCTGTCATCGATGGCGTCTCCACAGAGGATGGTCTGCCAGCGGTACTCCAACGTGTACTTCCGGCCGCCAGCCTCGTAGTCGACATGGGTGACCTCCACTCGGGTCCCTGCACGCCCCACCTTGATCTCGGTCAGCATCTCGACCCAGCCGTTGTCGGGGGCCGGGTGGTCCGAGCACGGGACGTCGATCGTCACGGGGAGATCGCGCGAGGCGTGGCCGCCGTTCGTGCCGACATCCGTCCTTCCGTCGAAGTCCGGGTACACGCCGTAGGCGTCACCGAACTGGCCTCCCCACCCGGAGGGGCGCTGGTCCAGCGGCGGAGTGAAGGTGAACAGTGCACGGATCTGGAGCGGTGGGGGCGACGCCTCGTGGCGCACCGCAGTGATGGTGGCGTCCTCGACGCCGTCGACACAGGGGTGAGCCCATCCCGAGGTCGCCCACCAGGGCGTGTGGCCAGGTGCTGTGGTCGACTTCCCGCCCCCGCCCACCAACATGGAGAGTGGTCAATCGCCCTCCTCGTGCACGGCCCGTGGAGCCCGGGAGTCACCTGTGTGCAGAGCGATGGCCCCCGCTGCAGCCGTCATGAGGACGAGGGAGGTGGCTGCTCCCCAGCGGACCAGCCGCCTCCGAGGGTGCGACATGCGGCTTCCCCGATCGCAGGTAGTGGTGCCTGGCGCTGTTGCCTCGGCTCTGGAGCGTCCAAGATGCCACGAGCTCGACGCCGACGTACGCCGATCGGAACCTTCGGTGGATCACCTCCCTCCCTGCGTCCGGCGAAAGAGCTCATGGCCGGGAGCCGGTCTAGACGAGGTCAGGCCCTGGCGGTTCTTGCCCGACCCGTCAGTTCAGGCTCGCAACGGGGTCGACGCGGGCATCGGACGCCGGTAGCGTCCAGCCATGGGTGGACGCAACGTCACGACCAGCACTGTGGGTGGAAAGCCTCTGGGCAGGACGGAGCTGCGCCGCATCGACGCGTGGTGGCGCGCGGCGAACTACCTGTCGGTGGGTCAGATCTACCTGATGGGCAACCCGCTGCTGCGCGAGCCCCTGCGGCCCGAGCACGTCAAGCCGCGCCTGTTGGGTCACTGGGGGACCACCCCCGGCCTCAACTTCGTCTACGCCCACCTCAACCGCGCCATCGTGGCGCGCGACCTCGACATGATCTACGTGATGGGTCCGGGCCACGGCGGGCCAGGCCCGGTGGCCTCGGGGTGGTTGGAAGGGACCTACAGCGAGGTCTACCCGGACGTCAGCCAGGACCTGGCCGGGATGCGTCGCCTCTTCCGACAGTTCTCCTTCCCCGGAGGGATCCCCAGCCATGTGGCTCCCGAGACTCCCGGCTCCATCCATGAGGGAGGAGAGCTGGGCTACTCGCTCTCGCACGCCTACGGGGCATCGTTCGACAACCCCGACCTCGTGGTCGCTGCCGTCGTGGGGGACGGGGAGGCCGAGACCGGACCCCTGGCCGCGAGCTGGCACTCCAACAAGTTCGTCGATCCTCGTCGCGACGGTGCCGTCCTCCCGATCCTCCACCTGAACGGCTACAAGATCGCCAACCCCACCGTGCTGGCGCGCATCTCGCCGGACGAGCTCGACGCGCTGATGCGGGGGTACGGACACGCGCCGTACGTCGTGGAGGGGTCCGACCCGGACGAGATGCACCAAGCCTTCGCCGCCACCTTGGACCACTGCCTGGACGAGATCGGCGACATCCAGCACGAGGCCCGCACCGCGCGTCGTCAGCCCGTCGCCAGACGCCCGTGGCCGATGATCGTGCTGCGTTCCCCGAAGGGATGGACCGGTCCGGAGGAGATCGACGGCCACCGCGTCGAAGGCTCCTGGCGGTCGCACCAGGTGCCGTTCGCCAACGCCCGGGAGGACGACGCGCACCGCGCCGTCCTCGAGGAGTGGATGCGCAGCTACAAGCCCGAGGAGCTGTTCACCGACGACGGGGCACCGGTCCCCGACATCGCCGCGCTGCACCCGGTGGGCGAACGACGGATGAGCGCCAACCCCCACGCGAACGGAGGCCGGCTGCTGCACGGTCTGGACATGCCCAACTTCCGTGACCATGCGGTGGAGGTGGAGTCGCCCGGGACCGGAGCGGTGGAGGCCACCCGGGTGCTGGGCGGGTTCCTGCGAGACGTGATGGCGGCCAACATGGACCGCTTCCGACTCTTCTCACCCGACGAGAACAACTCCAACCGGCTCCAGGACGTCCTCGACGTCACCGAGCGCACCTGGAACGCCGAGACCCTGCCGGACGACGACCACCTGGCCGTCGACGGGCGGGTGATGGAGATCCTCTCCGAGCACACCTGCGAGGGCTGGTTGGAGGGCTACCTGCTGACTGGCCGGCACGGGCTCTTCTCCTGCTACGAGGCCTTCATCCACGTCGTCGACTCGATGTTCAACCAGCACGCGAAGTGGCTGAAGGCCACGAACGAGATCGGGTGGAGGCGGCCGATCGCGTCGCTGAACTACCTGCTCACCTCGCACGTGTGGCGCCAGGACCACAACGGTTTCTCGCACCAGGACCCGGGCTTCGTCGACCACGTCGTCAACAAGACGGCTGACGTCATCCGCATCTACCTCCCGCCGGACGCCAACACGCTGCTCTCGGTGGCCGACCACTGCCTGCGCAGCCGCCAGTACGTGAACGTGGTGGTGGCTGGCAAGCAGCCCGCGTTGCAGTACCTCACGATGGACGAGGCGGTCGTCCACTGCGCCAAGGGCATCGGAATCTGGGAGTGGGCCAGTACCCACCCGGACCGGGAGCCCGACGTGGTGATCGGCTGTGCGGGAGACGTCCCGACGATGGAGGCCCTGGCAGCGGTGGACCTGCTGCGCGAGTTCTTCCCCGACCTCGCCATCCGCTTCGTCAACGTGGTCGACCTGATGCGGCTCCAGGACGAGAGGGAGCACCCCCACGGCCTTTCCCACGCCGATTTCGACGCGCTCTTCACCCGCGACAAGCCGGTCGTCTTCGCCTACCACGGCTACCCGGTGCTCATCCATCGGCTGACCTACCGGCGGCACAACCACGCCAACATCCACGTCCGCGGCTACAAGGAGGAGGGCACCACCACCACGCCGTTCGACATGACGGTGCTCAACCAGCTGGACCGCTTCGACCTGGCGATGGACGTGATCGAACGTGTTCCCCATCTGGAGACGGTCGGTGGGGCCGTCAGGGGACTGTTGCAGGACAAGCTCGTCGAGCACCGAATGTACGTCCGTGCCCACGGGGAGGACATGCCGGAGGTCAGGGACTGGCAGTGGCAACGGGGTGGGGGACCGGAAGTGGTGACGGCGGACCCTGAGCAGAACGCGCCGGAGGGCTGAGGGCATGCGGGTCCTGGTCGTCAACGCAGGCTCGAGCACGTTGAAGCTCTCCCTGCGAGAGGGTGACACCGAGGTCGCCGACACCACCATCGAGCGGTGGGAGGGGGACGGTCACGACGACCCGATTCGTGACTTCGTGGAGCAGCATCCGGCGCCCGAGGTCACGGGCCACCGAGTCGTGCACGGCGGCCCGCGCTTCACCGAGCCGGTGCTGGTCGACGACGAGGTGCTCGACTACCTCGACTCGATCACCAACCTGGCGCCCTTGCACAACCCTCGGGCCACCGCCGCGATCCGCGAGGTCGCGAAGCTGCTGCCGGGCACCCCTGCGGTCGCCTGCTTCGACACCGCCTTCCACGCGACCCTGCCCCCGTCCGCGAGCACGTACGCGCTGCCCAAGGAGTGGAACGAACGCTGGCAGCTCCGGCGCTACGGGTTCCACGGCCTCAGCCACGCGTACGCCGTCCGCCGAGCAGCACAGATGCTCGGGCGAGACCTTCGCGAGATGCGTGTCGTCTCCTGCCACCTCGGCGCCGGTGCCTCCTTGGCCGCGGTCCGCGGGGGACGATCGGTGGACACCACCATGGGCTTCACCCCGCTGGCGGGTCTGGTGATGGTCACGCGTTCCGGGTCCGTGGATCCGGGAATGGTGCTGTGGCTCATCCAGAACGGCGGGCTGGCGCCCGAGCACCTGCGCGACGTCCTGGAGCACCACTCCGGGATGCGCGGACTCTCCGGGACCAGCGGTGACCTCCGAGACGTTCTCGCGGCCCGCGGCGAGGGCGACCCGGACGCAGCGCTGGCGTACGACGTCTTCGTCCACCATGTCCGCCGCGAGGTCGGCGCGATGGCAGCCAGCACCCAGGGGCTCGACCTCCTGGTGGTGACTGGGGGGATCGGGGAGCACTCCAGCCAGCTGCGGCGTGACATGGCCAGCGGGCTGGGCTACTTGGGGATCTCCATCGACGAGGCGGCCAACGAGGCCGCTCGGGGCGACACCGACATCAGTGCCCCCGGCGCAGTGGTGCGCACCGTGGTGGTGGAGGCGTCCGAGGGAACCGAGATCGCGCGTCAGGCGGTCCAGGTGTTCGAGAAGCGGCGCTCGAGCGCGTGATGAAGACGCTCGTCGGTGACCAACTTCGCCAGGACGCGCGTCGCCTGGGCGATCTCACCGGCATCGACGTCGGCGCTGAGTGACTGGACGTACGCTGCCTCGACCCGGCGGACCTCGGCTGCGAGGAGTCTTCCAGCAGGTGTGAGCGAGAGGAGCGTCTCGCGGCGGTCCTCCGGATTCACCTCACGCCGGACGATCCCGCCGGACACGAGCGCAGCGACCAGTCGACTCGGGCTACCGGACTCACACACCAGTACCTCGCCGACCTCCTTCACCGACATCGGCCCGAAGGTCTCGATGACGCGCAGCACCTCTGCCTGCGACGCTGTCAGCTCGAGCTCGTTCAGCATGCTGTTCAGCTGGCGCGAGCCCTGACGCTCGAGTGCGAGGACCACGTAGCGCAGGAGCTCCAGCTCAGATCCGGCAGGCATGTTCGCATGATAGGACACGTATTCCGACGCTCCCTGTCGGTCGCAGGATGACAAGATGGCGCTCCGGGAGCACCGGGTGGCCTGCGGTGCCCGTGGCCCTCGCTCACTGGGTCGCGGGATCGCGAAGGCGGTCGCGCAGGCGCCCCAGGCGCAGCGCCGGCACCCGGGGGGCTTCCCCCGCGAGATGTCTCGCCAGTCGCCCACGCTGGAGGATGCGGTGCTCGACCAGTGTTCCGCCGTCGACCGACGACAGGCTCCACGCCCCGTCCTCACTCAGGCCGGGAACCGTGATGTGCATGCGGACGAGCTCCGGGGACACGATCACGTACTCCAAAGTGCCTCGCAGGACTCGGAGCATCGTGACGTCGAACGAGTCGCCTGCGTCGGCGATGACGCCAGGGCTGCCCGAGGTCCGGGTGAGCGCGGGATTCCAGGCGGCCAAGTCGCCCGGGCTCGCCAACAGCTGGACCACGCGGGCAGCTGGCGCCGGGATGAGGAGAGTGCTGACGTGGCTCGTCATCTGGCGGCCCCGCGCTCATGGCAATGACCTCGCTGGCGGGATATGTATGTCATGCCATTGAGTGTATGCGCTTGTTTCGAAGTGGCAACCCCAGCAGCCAGTCCGCCGGTACACCAGCCTCGTTTCAGGGTGGTTTCGTCTCAGAAATGAATCGAACCCTTGTTAGATGTCATGACACGGGTTCACAGTGGTCAAGCGGTTACATGTCACGACATATCAATTATGGCGGCTCGCGTCAGCTGATCCGCTTCGACATCTTGGGGGATTTCATGACCACTGACCTGAAGACACCCGAGCGGGTTCGCGCCGAGAGCGAGCTCGCCCCGATCGAGGACGTCATCCGGGAGATTGGCGCTGGCCGGATGGTCGTCCTCGTCGACGACGAGGACCGCGAGAACGAGGGGGACCTCGTGATGGCGGCGGAGTGCGTGACTCCCGAAGCCGTGAACTTCATGATCACGCACGGCAAGGGCTTGCTCTGCCTGCCGATGACGGCGGAGAGGGCACGGGAGCTCGACCTCCCGCCGATGGTCACCAAGAACGAGGACGACTTCGGCACGGCTTTCACGGTCAGCATCGATGCCACCTGCGACCACGGGGTCACCACGGGCATCTCGGCACGCGACCGCGCGACCACCATCGTGCTGGCGGCGACCACTGCCACCAGCTCGGACCTGAACCGGCCAGGTCACGTCTTCCCCCCTGATCGCGCACCCTGCCGGCACGCTGGGCCGGACCGGACACACCGAGGCAGCGGTTGACCTCGCTGTCCTCGCCGGTCTCGCTCCCATGGGCGCGATCGTCGAGATCGTGGGTGACGACGGGGAGATGCTGCGTCTTCCGCAGCTCCTCCCGTGGGCTGCCCGACACGGCTTCCTGGTCTCGACGATTGAGCGGCTCCGTGCGCACCGGCTCAACATGGCGGTCTCGGCATGAGCGCGCAGCACGCGACGGTGCGGTCCCTGAGCCGGCCGATGATCCACCGGGCCGTCCTGAACCATCTCGACTTCGTCACGGGGCTGGAGAACCTGCCCAGCTCAGGTCCCGTGGTCATCGTCGCCAACCACGCCAGCTACGCGGACCACTTCGTCACGCTCACTCTGGTGAACGCCCTGCGGCAGGGCCGTATCTGGTACCCCACGAAGGCCGAGTCCTTCGAGGGGGCCGTGAGTCGTCTGTGGCACAACTCCTGGCACTGCTACCCGGTCAACCGGGAGGCGCCGAGCGAGGAGATCTTCGCCAGGGCGAAGGAGATCCTGGACCGTGATGAGGTCCTCGGGCTGTACCCGGAAGGGACGCGAGGGCCGGGGGACGAGCTCCTTCCCTTCAAGACAGGCCCCTTCCGAATGGCCCTCGCCTCGGGTGCGCCCGTCATCCCCATCGGGCTCCACAACCTGGCGAACGTCCTCCCCAAGGGCAGCAGGCGCCTCACGGACGAGATGGGCGCAGTAGCCATCGGGCCGGCGCTGCAGGTGCCTCCGGGCCTGGATGGTTGGGAGGCCGTGCAGCACATGCGCGACGTGGCGAGGGAGGCGGTCGGGCGGCTGGTCATGAAGGCCTCGGCGCCCGACGAGGAAGCCCGCGAGCACAGCGCCCGCACCATCGTCGGGCTCATCGAGCGCTCCATCGCCGCCAACCTGACCGACCAGGGCACTCTGGACGTGCAGACCACGAGGGCCATGCGTCTCCTCTCCGGCCTCGGACTGCGCACCCTGCCCGACGACGCGGAGCTCCGCGTGCAAGCCGTGCGCGTGGAGGGGCTGGCAGCACTGAACCGAGGCAGGGCGCTGAGGCCCCTCAGGATCGCGAAGGTCAACCGCAAGGCGACCCGACTCGCCGACGCCCATCCCGACAATCCGTTGGCGGCCTACGTCGCCGGTCGCACGAATGCCGCGCTGCCGGCTGCGCTCGGCGGATCGACGGTGCGCGCGCGGGCTCTCTACCGGCGTTCTGCCCAGCTCGACGGGGCGTACGCGTCGAAGGCGCACGTGGGGCTTGCCGAGACACACATGAGGGACGGTCGGAGTGAGCAGGCGCTCGCCGCACTGGATCTCGCCGCAGCCAGCGTGCATGCCGATGACCCCAGGGCCCCCCTTCGCCTGGCGAAGATCGAACGCCTGCGCGACCTCAACTCGACCCGCTGACCAGAAGGGCTCACACACGATGATCACCCGCCTGTCGGTCGAACGGCCGAGAACCACCATCGCCGTGTGGCTGCTCCTTGCCGCCGTGGCTGCCCTCCTTGCGCTGCAGCTCGGCCCTCACCTCAAGGCCGGCGGTTTCAAGGACCCGGAGGGCAACGCGTTCCGCGGGCAGGCGGTCGCCCAGGAGGCGTTCGGCGACGCGGCGAACAGCCTCCAGGTGGTGCTCGCCTCACCCGAGCCCATCACCGACGAGACCCTCGACCGGGTGGCGGAGGCTGCGGCGACAGGGGCCGGGGTCTCGGGCACCAGTGACTACCGGGACAACCCCAGCCTCATCTCTTCCGGTCGTCGTACAGCCGTGGTCAACGTCGACTACGACACCACTGACACGGCCACACAGAACGAGGTGGCGAAGCTGCGTGCCACCGTCCGTGAGGCTGTTGAGGAGACCCAGGTCCGCTCCTCCGTGACCGGAGCCCCTGCGCTCGACTACGACCTGAACGCACAGTCCAAGGCCGATGCGCTCGCCGCCGAGATGATCGCCTTCCCGCTGCTCATCCTTGTCCTGCTGTTCGTGTATCGAGCGGTGGTTCCCACACTGATCACCCTCGCGATGGCAGGAATTTCGATCGTCGGAGCGCACGGCGTGGGATACCTGTTCGCACGCGAGGTCGACATGTCCAACCTCTTCACCACCGGCGTCTCACTGATCGGCCTTGCAGTCTCCATCGACTACTCCCTCTTCGTGGTGAAGCGCTACGAGGAGTACCTGGGCGCCGGCATCGACCCCAAGGCAGCGATCCTCAACGCCGTCGCGACGGCCGGCCACGCTGTGAGGTTCGGCGGCCTGGCCGTGATCGCGGCGCTGGCGGCGCTGTACATCCCCGGCAACATGGTCTTCTCCAGCATTGCCACGGCAGGCATCGTGGTGACGGCGATCGCGATCGCCATCACCACGACCATGCTTCCGGCGGTGCTGTCGGTGCTCGGCCGCCGGGCCTTCAAGGGCAGGCTTCCCGGGTATGGCAAGGCGTCTGTCCCGCGGGCGCGCACTCGCCTGGCCCACGCGCGCCCGGGTCTCACGGCAGGCGTGCTCGCCGGAGCACTGGTACTGGCAGCAGTGCCGATGGTGCTCATCAAGCTCCAGGTGCCCGTGGCCAGCGCGGAGATCCTGCCGGCCACCGCGGACTCCCGGAAAGGCCTCGAGATGATGGGCCGGGACCTCGATCCTGCCTCGATGTTCCCGATCCAGGTGGTTCTGCAAGGAGAGCCGGGGGGCACCCCTGAGGCGTTGCTCAGCGCCGGACGAGAGATCGAGACCTCGGCCCAGCGTTCTCCGCTGGTGCAGTCGGTCCTGGGCCTGGCCTCGGCCAGCGTGCCGCAGGGCCGCGCGGCCGATGCGCTCGGCGCAGGGAGTGAGGTGGCTGTACGCGGGACAACCCTGGCTGTGGAGCGTGGAGGTGCGCACTTCGTGAGGATGATGGTCATCTCCAGGACGCCGCCGGACACCGAGCAGTCGCACGCCCTGGTGGAGGATCTCCGTGAAGCGGCTGCCGCGTCGGGATTCACCTCGTACGTCACCGGGGCCACCTCGCAGGGTGACGACTTCGACGCCCTGGTGGAGTCGTCGATCCCGGTCATCCTGGTGGCGGTCCTTCTCCTGAGCCTGGTGCTGCTCGGGTTCGCGTTCAGGTCCGCACTCCTGCCGGTCGTGGCGCTGGGGCTCAACGCCCTGGTTGTCCTCGCCGCACTCGGTCTCCTGACCCTGGTGTGGCAGGAAGTGGTCGGTGAACCCATCAACAGCGTGACGCCCATCCTGATGTTCGCGATCATCTTCGGGCTCAGCATGGATTACATGGTGCTCATGGCTTCCCGGATGAAGGAGGAGTACGTCCTGGGCGCCAGCCATCCTCTGGCGATCGCTCGGGGTTCCGAGCGCACGTCACGGCTGGTGAGCGCGGCGGCTCTCATCATGATCGCGGTGTTCATGTCGTTCATGGTGGCCGAGGTCAGCATCGTCAGGCAGTTGGGGCTGGGGCTCGCCATGGCCGTCGTGCTCGACGCCGGCGTCGTGAGGCCATTCCTGATGCCGTCGACCCTGTTCCTCCTCGGTCCTGCCGTGTGGGGCGCGCGGCGGACGTCGGGCAGGCACGCACCGAAGAACGAGCCGGGCGAGGTCCCCGACGCCAGTGGGAGCACGAAGGCCCAGCAGGGGGTCGGCCATCCCGAGGTGGCATCCGTGGGTGGTGACTAGCAGGCGGTTCCCTGCGGAGCTCGCGCATTCACCCCGGCGAGTTGTCGTCCACATCGTCTGGAGCAGGAAAAGGGCGCCAGCGTCCACCTCGGCATGAGGTGGACGCTGGCACCCGTGCTGTCACTTGAAGGCGCAGCCCTCAGCGACGCCGGCCCGCCGCAGCAGGACAGCTGCCGGACAGAACCCGGTGATGCTGGACTGCGTCAGGTTGAGGCCCACGAAGGTGGTGAGCAGCAGCCACCACGTCGAGATGGTCACGGCCAGCAGGACGCTGACCAGCACGATCGTCCCGGCGAGCAGGAGGACGGCGCGGTCGATGTTCACAGTGCTCTCCCTGCTCAACGGCCGAGCAGCCGCGACAGGAAGGAGCGACGCTCGCCGCGGGGGTGCCCGCCGCACCACTGGGCGGCGGGGACTGCGGCCTTGACCTGGGCGACGTGCTGGCCGCAGCCAGCCCAGGTGGTCTTCTTGCAGGTGCGGCAGGTGGTGGGGCGACACATGGTGCTTCTCCGATTCGTGGGGGAGGGGATCTGGAAGGTGGACGGGAGAGGTGCTGCTCAGTCGTGGGCGAAGGTGATGTTCGGCAGCACCTTCTTGAGCCACGCCGGGGTGTACCAGGCGGCGTCGCCGGTGAGGCGCAGCATCACCGGCAGCAGGACCAGGCGGACCAGGAACGCGTCGAGGAGCACGGCGACGCCGAGGACGACACCCATCTCCTTGGGCGGGATCGGGCCCGAGAGCGCGAAGGTGAAGAACACCGCCACCATCACCGCGCCAGCAGCGAAGATGACCCGGCCGGAGTGGGCCAACGAGCCGACCATGGCCTCCTTGGCGTCGCCGGAGCGCTCGTAGTGCTCCTTCGCGGAAGCGAGGAGGAAGACCGTGTAATCCATCGCGATCGCGAAGATCATCGCGAAGAAGAACACCGGTGCCCAGGCGTCGAGGAAGCCCTGCGACTCGAAGCCGAGGAAGTCGGCGCCGAACCCCTCCTGGAAGATCAGGCGGGCCACGCCGAAGGCGGCAGCCGTCGACAACAGGCTGGCCAGGGTGCCCAGCAAGGAGATCAGTGGCGCCTGGAGAGGCACCAGCAGCAGGAGGAAACCGAGCGCCAGGACCACACCGATCACCAGGGGCGTCGACTCGTCGAGCTGGCTCTTGAGGTCGAGGTTCTCCACCGGAGCGCCACCCACCAGCGCCGAGGAGGGCAGGTCGGCACGGAGCTGGTCGACGATCGCGTCCAGCTCCGGGTCCGAGGGGTCGACGGTGGGCACGGCCTGGATCAGGGCGAGTCCCGAGTCGTCGGCCGCGGGCATGGCGGGCATGACGTTGGCGATGCCCGGCTGCCCGGCCAGGACCCGGGCAGCGACGGGGGCCTCGTCAGTGTCGACGACGATCTGCAGGGTGCCGGGGGCACCCTCGCCGAAGGCGTCCTGGACCAGGTCGTAACCGACCCGTGCCGAGGCGTCCTCGGGCAGGACCTTGATCGACGGCATGGCGGTCTTGAGGCCCAGGATCGGGGCCGCGAGAGCCAGCAGGATGATCAGCGAGGCGAGTCCCCAGACCGCGGGACGCTTCCACAGACGCTCACCCCAGGCGGCGAACCTCGGCGAGCGGTGCTCCGCCGTGCGCGCCCACGGGAGGGCGAGCTTGTTGATCCGGTCGTCGAGCTTGAAGAGCACCAACGGCAGCAGGGTCAGGGTGGCGGCGAGCACGAAGACGACCGCGATCATGATGCCGCCGGCCATGGACCGGAAGGAGGGGGACGGGACCAGCATGACGGCCGACAGCGAGATGAGAACCGTCATCCCCGAGAGCAGGACCGCCTTTCCAGCGGTGTCCATGGTCTGGGCCACGGCCCACTGTCGATCGTCGCGCTGGAGTGCTGGGTCGGCGGACCGGCGCGCAGCCCGGGCAGCGCGGTAGCGCACGACGAGGAAGAGTGCGTAGTCGATGCCCAGCGCGAGCGCGAACATCATCGCGAAGTTCATTGCCCAGATCGAGACCGGGATGAGTTCGTTGATCAGCACCAAGGAGCCTGCAGAGGCAACCAGGCCGGCCAGGGTCAGGATCAGCGGCAGTCCGGCGGCGACCAGCGCGCCGAACGCGAGCACCAGGATCGCCAGGGTCACCGGCCATGACATGAACTCAGACTTCAGCATCGCCTCGAGGTTGGCCTCGTTGAAGTCGCTCCACAGCAGGGAGGACCCGGTCGGGTTCACCTGGACGTCGTCCGTGGAGAGCGCCTCGAGGTCAGCCTTGATGTCCGTGGCGACCTTCACCATCTCGTTGGTGTCGACGCCCGCGCCGGCGAGCACGATCGCGGTCGAGCCGTCTGCAGAGAGCGTGGCGCCCGGCAACGGGGCGACCACGTCGGCGATGCGCGGCTCGGCCTCGAGCTTCGACGTGACGGCGGCGAGGACCTGGCGGCCCTGACCCTCGGTCACGGGACCGTCCGTGGAGTGCACGACGACCTGGATGGCGGAGGACGCGTTGCCCCCGAAGTGCTCACGCGCGAGCTCTCGGGCTGCCACGGACTCCGATCCGTCGGCCTGCCAGCCGGCGCCGGACAGGTTCTTCTCCACCTGCGGGGCGAAGATGCCGAGGCCGATCACGGCGACCAACCAGGAGATGGTCACGAGCTTGGCGTGGTCGGTGACCCAGATGCCGAGGCGACCCAGCGGGCCGGGCCAGCGGCCGGGAGGGGTGGTGTTCATGGGGGTGTGGCTTCCGTTCTGTGAACAGCGGGCGACTGTGAGTTCCGTGGGGGATCCCGTCCCCGAGGAGGGCGCTCGTATCCCCCCGGGGGGATATCTCTTCGAAAGTAGCATAACCCCCCGGGGGGATCAGATTCGGCCATGTGTCCGGGCTGGATGGACACGGCCCGACGGGGTACCGACATGGCGACCGGACGCCGACGGAGGGGAGACGGGGATGAGGGGTCCAGGGGAGGGCGGCGCCCAGCGAGTACGCCGCGGAGACCGTGACGCGAACACGTACGGGCGCGGACGATGACGCGCCTCGCTGCCTCCTCGGTGGCCCGCGCCCACGGCGCCTTCAACGTCGTGAGTGGGGTGTGGCCGCTGCTGGGCATCCGTAGCTTCGAGGCTGTGTACGGCCCCAAGACGGATCGCTGGTTGGTGTACACCGTCGCTGGACTCCTGACGACGGTCGGCGTCGCCCAGATCGAGGGGCGTGGCGGTGAGCAGGCCCACCTGCTCGGCGTGGGAACGGCGACGACGCTGCTGGCGATCGACCTCGTGTACGTGCCCCGCGGCCGGATCCGTTGGACCTACCTGCTGGACGCCGCGTGCGAGGTCGGCTGGCTCGCGGCCTGGGTGAGCGCCAGCGAGTGAGCTGAGCCCGGGAGGCCGCGACAGCTCTTGGCGACTGGCGCTCACGCGGGTGAGGTCGCTGCGGGGCCGTCTGCACGAGCACGAAAGGGGTACATCGGACGCCATGGAGATCCTCTCAGTCGTCGGCGCCCTTCCTCCGCACCGTCACCAGCAGGGCGACATCACCGATGCGCTCGTCGACGTGGTGACGGGCGGGTCTCTGGACGAGCGGAAGATGCGCGCCCTGCACGCCAACGCGGGGGTGGAGGAGAGGCACCTGGTCCTGCCGCTTGAGGACTACGCGGGGCTGGCCTCGTTCGACCAGGCCAACGACCTCTTCCTCGAGCACGCGGTGACGCTCGGCGCCCGCGCGCTCGAGGACGCACTCAAGGCGGCCGACCTGGTGCCGAGCGACGTCGACATGATCGTCTCGGCCACCGTCACAGGGCTCGCAGTTCCTTCCTTGGAGGCCAGGATCGCCGCGGTGGTCGGACTGCGGCCCGACGTGAAGCGGGTGCCTCTGGTCGGCCTTGGGTGCGTCGCCGGCGCCGCGGGAACAGCCCGCCTCCACGACTACCTGGTCGGCCACCCCGACGACGTCGCCGTCCTGGTCGCCGTCGAGCTCTGTTCCCTCACGGTGCAGCGTGACGACGTCTCGACCGCCAACCTCGTCGCCAGCGGCCTCTTCGGTGACGGTGCCGCTGCGCTGGTGGGCGCTGGGGCCTCGCGCGCCGGCACCCCTCGCGCGGGCGCCCTCCGCGTCCTCGACAGCCGGAGTCGTCTCTACCCCGGGTCCGAGCGGACGATGGGTTTCGACGTGGGGAGCACCGGCCTGCGGATCGTCCTGGACGCCCAGGTGCCCGCCATCGTGGGGCAGTACATCCGCGACGACGTGGACACGTTCCTGGCCGGCCACGGACTCACCCGTGCGGACATCAGCTTCTGGATCTGCCACCCGGGTGGACCCAAGGTGATCGACGCTCTGCGTCAGGCCCTCGACCTGACCGAGCACGAGGTCGCGCTGACCCGGGACTCGCTGCGCCGGATCGGCAACCTCTCGTCGGCCTCCGTGCTGCACGTCTTCGCCGACACCCTGAGGGAGCGCCCCCCGGGGCCCGGCTCCTTCGGCATGCTGATGGCCATGGGCCCGGGCTTCTGCTCCGAGCTGGTGCTGCTCCGTGCGCCCGAAGGCGCCCGACCATGACGACGCTGACCGCGTTCGTGGTCGTCGTGGCGCTGGTCGGAGTGGAGCGGATCGCCGAGATGGTGGTCTCCACCCGCAACGCCGCGTGGAGCTTCTCGCGCGGCGGCGTCGAGAGCGGTCGGGGCCACTATCCGGTGATGGTGGTCCTGCACACCGGGTTCCTCGTGGCGATGCTGGTCGAGGCCTTCGTGGTCCGCCCGCACGTGCCCGCTGCCCTGGCCTGGTCGATGCTGGCACTCGTGGTCGCCGCCCAGGCGCTGCGCTGGTGGTGCATCGCCACCTTGGGCCGGCGCTGGAACACCCGCGTGATCGTGGTGCCCGGCCTGGCGCCGGTGCGCTCAGGGCCCTACCGCTGGTTCTCGCACCCCAACTACGTGGCGGTCGTGGTCGAAGGGCTGGCCCTGCCGCTGGTCCACGGTGCGTGGATCACCGCCCTCGTCTTCACCCTCGCCAACGCGGCCCTGCTCACGGTGCGGATCCGGGCGGAGGAGCAGGCACTGGCCACGTTGCCGACTCCGGGCGCCGAGGGGGACCGGGTCGATGCGTGACCTGATCGTCGCCGGCGGGGGGCCGGTCGGTCTGTTCACCGCCCTGTACGCCGCTCGCTCCGGACTCGACGTGGTCGTGCACGAGCCCCGAACCGGGGTGGTGGACAAGGCCTGCGGGGAGGGACTGATGCCCGGAGCAGTGGCGCGCCTGGGGGACCTGGGCGTGCAGGTGCCCGGAGTGCCGCTGGCGGGGATCCGTTACCTCGACGGGAGCGGACACGTCGCCGAGGCGCCCTTCCGGCACGGCCCAGGGCTTGGCGCTCGGCGTACGCGGCTCCACGCTGCCCTGCTGGAACGGGTCGCGGAGGCCGGGGTGGAGGTGCAGCCGACACGCGTCCGTCAGCTGGTCGACCGTGACGACCACCTGCTCGTGGACGGGACCCCGACCCGCTTCCTCGTGGCTGCCGACGGGTTGCACTCGCCGGTGCGCCGCATGGTGGGCCTCGACGCAGCGGCCCGTCGCCGCCCCGGGCCGCGCCGCGCCGCACGGCGACGCCACGGGCTGCGGCGTCACTTCCTGGTCGCTCCGTGGACGGCGTTCGTCGAGGTGCACTGGTCGCGTCGGGCAGAGGCTTACGTGACCCCGGTGGGTCCCGACGAGGTCGGCGTGGCCGTGCTGAGTGCCGAGCGGGCGCACTTCGACGAGCATCTTGCCCAGTTTCCCGCGCTTCTCACCCGACTGGAGGGCAGCCCCCGCAGCGTCGTACGCGGCGCCGGGCCGCTGCGTCAGGACGTCGTGGGGCGTGTGCGGGGCCGGGTGCTGCTGGTGGGCGACGCCGCCGGCTACGTCGATGCCCTCACCGGGGAGGGCATCGCCCTCGGCGCGGGCCAGGCCGAGGCGGCGGTCCGCGCCATCGTGGCGGGTGACCCCGAGGCGTACGAGGGCAGCGCCCGTCGTCTGGGGCGTCGGCACGACCTGCTCACCCGGGGGCTGCTCCTGGGGACCCGCAGCGACGTGGCACGCCGGATGGTGGTCCCCGCGGCCCAGAGGCTGCCGGGCGTCTTCAGCGCCGCGGTGGACCAGCTCGCGAGGCCGGTGTGAGCGCCCTCGCGCTCGTCCGGGCCTCGCACCCCGGCCCGGTGGTGGCGGTGACCGCCCTCGCGCTCGCGCTCGCGGTGTCCGAAGGCCTCGGCCCCGTCCGGGTCGTGCTCGTGGGCGCAGCTGTGTTCTTCGGGCAGCTCACGGTGGGCTGGTCCAACGACCTCGTCGACCGGGCCCGTGACTCCGTCGTCGGTCGGACCGACAAGCCGCTGGCCACCGGCGAGCTGGACGTGCGCCTGACCCGTCTCGCCTGCGGGGCGGCCGTGGTGGCGACGGTGGTGCTCTCCCTGGCCTGCGGGTGGATGGCCGGACTCGTGCACCTCGGCTGCGTCGCCGTCGCGTGGGCCTACAACCTCGGCCTGAAGTCGACCGTGCTGTCGTGGCTGCCCTACGCCGCGGCGTTCGGCGGCCTCACGGTCTTCGTCGCCCTGGCTGGTCAGCCCCCCGCCCTCCCTGCCGCCTGGGTGCCGCTCGCGGCGGCGATGCTCGGTGTTGGTGCCCACCTGGTGAACGCCCTGCCGGACCTGGCCGACGACGCCGCCACCGGGGTGCGGGGACTGCCCCACCGGCTCGGCGCAGGAGGAGCCACCGTCGCCGCCGCCGTGGTGCTGGTCGCTGGATCCGTGGTCGCGGCCACCGGGACCTCCTCAGCACCGCGGACGCTCGTGCTGGCGGGACTCGTCGTCGTGGTGGCCCTGGGGGTGGTGGCGGTGCTGGCGCGGGGTCGGACCCCGTTCCGGGCCGCGGTGGCGATCGCCCTGGTGGATGCGGTGCTCGTGGTGGCGGCGCGGTGAGCGGCGTGCAGGGCAGGGCGGACTGGGACCTCGTCGTCGTCGGCGCCGGGCCGGCCGGCGCGACGGCGGCCCTTGCTGCACTGCAGCACTCGCCGCACCTGCGGGTGGCACTCCTGGACAGGGAGGCATTTCCCCGTGACAAGTGCTGCGGCGACGGGATAGCGCCCCACGTGCTCGACGTCCTCGCTCCGTTGGGGGCGGCAGACGTGGTGACTGGCTGGCACCCCGTGGAACGTCTCGACCTGGCCCACGGGCAGGAGGTGGTGCAGGGACGCATGCGCCGGCCGGTCCACGTGGTCCCCCGTACGGTCTTCGACGCGCGCCTCGTGGAACGGGCGACGGCGGCCGGCGCCACCCTGTTGCGGCACCGGGTGCGCGCGGTGGCGTCGACGCCGGCCGCGACGGTGCTGGACGGGCTGCTCAGCGCCACGGTCGTCATCGGCGCCGATGGAGCGCACTCGGTGGTGCGTCAGGCGTTGGTGCGCGCGGGTGGCCGAGTCTCCCCGAAGGGCGCGCGACCCCGGGCGGTGGCACTTCGCGGCTACGCGCCGGTCTCCGGGCGATTGGCGGGACGACAGCTGATCCGGTTCGGCGACCGGGTCCAGCCCGCGTACGCGTGGTCGTTCGACCGCGGTGACGGGCTCGCGAACGTCGGCTACGGCGAGCTCGCCACCGACGGTGCGCCGCTCACCCGGCAGCTGATGCTCGGCGAGCTCGAACGACTGGTGCCGGGCGTGGTCGAGACCGGCACGGACTGGCGCGCGCACCACCTCCCCCTCTCGTCCTGGCGGTCGGGCCGTGAACAACCCGACGGTCCCGTGCTGCTCACCGGGGACGCGGCAGGTCTGGTCAATCCGATGACCGGTGAGGGCATCTACTACGCCGTGGCCACGGGTGCGCTCGCCGGCCGGGTGGCCGCGCAGGCACTGGCCCGCGAGGAGCCGGCCGAGGCCGGTTCGCAGCTCCGCTTCGCGGTCGGACGCCTGTTGGGGCGGCACCTGCGACACACCTGGGCTGCCGGCCGCCTCGCGCGGATGGCGCCCGTCATCGACGCCGGGATCCGTTCTGCGACCCACGACCCACGGGTCTTCGACCAGCTGGTCGAGCTCGGCCTGGGGGACGGGCGGATCACGCGCCGTCTTGCAGGCGGGTTGGCCCGCGAGCTGGGAGGCGCTCGAGGGCGTAGGTGAAGAGGTGGCCCTGCGCGTAGTGTGTGAAATCACCCTCGGGAGGTGTAGATGGAAGACGACCGCTTCCGTGCGCTGGTGCTCGAGGACGACGCCGACGCCGCTCGCTTCATGCGCATCACGCTGGAGAGGTACGGCGGCATGGAGGTGGACGTCGCCAGCACGTCGGCCGAGGCGCTGGAGGCGTTGCGGGCGAAGACGTACGACGTGTTGGTCAGCGACATCGCGCTCCCTGACCGTTCCGGGCTGGAGACGTTGCCGGAGGTGCACGCCCTCGATCCTGACCTGACCGTCATGATCGTCACGGCCTACCCGACCTACAGCCACGCAGTCCAGGCGTTGCGCGAGGCAGCTGACGAGTTCTTGGCGAAGCCGGTGGCAGCCGAAGAGGTGGTCGAGCGCGCCACGGAGCTCGCCCGGGTCACCCGCTCGCGCCGCGAGGCGCACCACCAACGGGTGCTGGCCGTGGGGGCCCATCCCGACGACGTCGAGATCGGCGTGGGTGCCACGCTCGCCGCCCATGCGGCGGCGGGTGACAAGATCACGATTCTCACCATGTCGCAGGGGGCGGTCGGCGGTGACACGGCCGCCCGGCACGCAGAGGCTACGGCGGCTGCCGCGGTGGTGGGCGCGGAGCTGGTGCACCTCGACTTCCCCGACACCCGGATGGACGTCGCTCCCGGCCTGATCACGGCGATCGAGGAGGTGGTGGCCCGGGTCGAGCCTGATCGGGTCTACATGCACGGGATCCACGACCGGCACCAGGACCACCGTGCCGTCCACTCGGCGGTCGAAGTCGCGGCCCGGGGAGTGCCCAGTGTGTGGTGCTTCCAGAGTCCGTCCTCGACGGTCAGCTTCATGCCCAACAGGTTCGTGGACGTCGACGGCTTCGTGGAGACCAAGCTGCGCATGCTGGCGGCGTACGCCTCCCAGTCCCACCGCGAGTACATGCAGCCCGACGTCGTGCGCGCCGCGGCTCGGTACTGGAGCCGCTTCAGCCCAGCCGAGGAGGTCGAGCCGTTGGAGACGCTGCGGGCCACCGAGCTGATGGTGGACACGTCCGCGGTGAGGCTGGGCCTCGCGGTGGAGGGTCAGGAGGCGCACGGCCGGGCCGGGGCGCTGGCGTGATGGCCGACCCCCTCGTGGGTTGGCCACAGAGTCGTTCCGACTCCCTCGTGCTGCACAGTCGCCTCGGACGCGCCTGGTACAAGGACACGGCAGAAGGGCTTCGACAGGTGCCGGCCACGGTCACGTTGTGCGTCAGTGCGCTCATCGTCCTGGCCGTGGTGGACGTCCGGAGACCGGCGCTGCTGTGGCTCTCCCTGGCTCTGGTGGCTCTGGTGCAGGTGGCCGCGAGCCTCACGCCCTGGGAGAGGTGTCCACGATGGGTGCGCTGTCTCCCACCGCTGTTCCAGATGATCGCGGTCGGGATGATGGATGTCGGTGCGGGACTGCAGATGTGGACGCTGGACATTCTGCTCCTCCTTCCCCTGCTGGGCCTGTCGTTGCAGACGGGCGCTGCAGCTCTGGCCAGCGGACTGGTGGTCTCCTGTGCGGTCATGGTGGCTCCGGTGTTGGCGGGCGTGGACCGCATCTATCCCACCGTGCACCTCGTCGTCACGATGGCAGTGCTCGGGGCGGTGGGCGTCCGCGCCCAGGCCACCGTGTCCCTCATCCGCTTCCAGTGGCGGAGACTGGCGCTGGCCCAGGACGAGGTGGCGCGCCGGGCCCGGCAGCTCGCGGCCTCCCGGGACACCCTGCGCAGCGTCATGCGGGCAGCCACGGAGCAGGCGATCATCGGGACCGACGAGCGAGGGGCAATCCTCTCGGTCAGCTCCGGGGCGCAGCGCATGTTCGCGCGCTCGGAGCAGGAGCTGCTGGCCATGCACGTCACCGACGTCATCCCCGTCGTCTCCGAGGGTGGCGACCGGGACCTTGACTCCCGTCGCGACCCCGGCCGGGGCGAAGCACCGGGTGAGGAGCAGCTCTCCAGGCTCGTCGGCAAGGCCAGCACCGGCGGTGCGCACATGGCCGAGCTGGAGGACCACGACGTCGACGGTGCCGTGCGCCACCTCGAGTACGTGGTGACGGCGCGACCACGGCTGGAGGGGGCTGACCCGGACCTGTCGCCCGGCTACCTGTTCGTCGTGACCGACGTGAGCAGTCGCTGGGAGGACGAGCGCCGACAGGACGAGTTCATCAGCCTCGTGAGCCACGAACTGCGGACACCGCTGGTCTCCATCCTCGGCTACGTCGAGCTGCTGCGCCTCAGCGGAGCCAACCTCGACGAGGAGCAGCAGGAATACATTGACGTGCTCGAGCGCAACACCCAGCGCCTGCGAGGACTCGTGGACGACCTGCTCGCCAGCGCACAGCTCGTCTTCGGTGCACCGCTGTCGGGCTCCAACGCCGACGTCGTGAAGGCGGTGGAGGCCGCCGTGAAGGCACAGCTTCCCGCGGCGCGCGCGGCCGACGTGGAGATCGAGGTCGGCGGCGACCCGGTGGTGCAGCTCGTCACGGACCCGACCAGGGTCGAGCAGGTGGTCGACAACCTGGTGAGCAACGCCGTGAAGTACAGCGTGGACGGCGGCCGGGTCACGGTCTCCGTGCACTCGGCTACCACGGAGGAAGGTCACGGGGCGGCCCGGATCACCGTGACGGACCACGGGACCGGCATCTCGCAGGAAGAGCTCACGAAGATCACGGAGCGCTTCTACCGGACGCACGACTCCCGGCGGCGACGGGTGCGAGGCATCGGGCTCGGGCTGTCGCTGGTGCAGGCGGTGGTCGCGGAGCACGGCGGCACCCTTGACATCCGCAGCGAGGTCGGGGTCGGTACGCAGGTGGAGGTGGTGCTCCCTGACCTTCCGCTCACTGCTTCGGCCCCCACAGACGTTCCAGGACCTCCCAGTGCTCCTGAGTCATCAGGGAGAGCGGGGTGACGTTCACGTAGCTCACTCCGTTGGTCTGGGCCTCGCGGACGGCACGCTCAAACCGATCTGGTGCGATCGGTGTGCTCTGCTCGGTCTCCGGTCGATCTGCCCAGAGGCCGACGGAGAGGGCGAAGCGCTCCATGTCCAGCCCAGCGTCGGCCAGTCCTGCAGTCAGGCGTTCCAGCTCTTCGGGCCTTCGGTCGCGGTAGAGGTACGCCCACAGGAGGAGTCGGTCGACGCTGCCGAGCAGCGTCCGGTAGCCGTGTCCGCTGCCCGGTCGTCCCATGGCCGGATCCTCCCAGTTGACGCGGACCTCCATCGTGAGGTCGATCGTCCGACCGTCCTCGACCTCGTCCAGGGCACGCCGCATGCGGTCGAGCAGGTCGGCCACCACCCGTGAACGCCACGAGGTCACCACCTCGGCGTCCCCGTCGGGTCGTCCGTCGGCCGCGAGGGGCCAGCCGGACTCTCCGGTCATGCGTCGGAACAGCTCCAGGTCGTCCTCGCCGAACGAGGCGTTGAGGAACAGCTCCGTGACCGAGATGCTGGCGGGCTGGTAGCGCTCTCCGAGCGTGGCGACGAACTCGACCAGCCGCCGCCCCACGGCGCCGTCGGTCAGCTGGCTGGCGGAGGCCTGGTAGCGGGACCGGGTCCCGTCGGCGAGGACCCCGGCGATCGAGGGGTCCCCCTTGATCCATTCTGGAACATAGGCGTCCGCGATCAGCCCGAAGTGACGGACCGACCCGTCCGAGGTCTTCTGGAGGACCCGCGCCGCCCGGGCGATGTGGTCCCTGCCGGGCTCGGCGGCGTCCTCGGGGTGGGCAGGCCAGTCGAAGGCGGTGAACTCCACCCGCCCGGCGGAGAGCTCGACGCCGTTGGCGCCCGCCGCGTCGAGGCGCTCGTCGACCTCGGCCCAGTCGGTCTCCGGGTCGACGACCGTGCCGAAGTCCACGCTGACGGTGTGGAGCACCGCAGGCTGGTCGTCAGGACGCATGGTGGGAGGCACGTCCTTCCATGGCTGGACGCTCAGGAACGCCGTCGCCACGCTGGCGACGAGGAAGAGGGGGATGATCAGGAGCCACGGTCGTCGTCCTCGAGGAGGCCCTTGACCGAGACTGTTCCACTGCGTTCCAGCTTGTTCCATCGGTTCTCCGCATTCCCGAGTTCGAGCCTCACCGCTTCGATCATCACGAACGTCATGGCCGTCGAGTAGATCGGCCAGAGGACGACGGTCCACAGGTAGCGCAGATCCCCCGGCGTGCGGTCCAACGCCACTGCCAGCAGGAGGAGCAGGACGGACGTGATGAGGCCCAGCCCCAGCAGCCATCCCAGCCACGTGTCAGGGAGGACACCGGGGCCACGTACGGCCACCAGCGCCGCGAGCGTGAGGAAGGCAGCCGCCTGGAGGAAGGGAGCGACCACCTGGGTGACGGTGTTGAAGGCGAGGTACAACCCGAAGGTGCCGTAGCGCGGACGCCCCACCATGTCCCAGTGGAGTCCTGTGGCCTGCAACAGTCCGCGGGCCCACCGCACGCGCTGACGCCACAGGCCGGACACGGTCGAGGGTGACTCGGCGTAGACCAGGGCAGTGGGGGCGAAGGCCACCTGGAAGCCGGCGCGGTGCACGCGCCAGGTGAGCTCGAGGTCCTCACCGAGAGTGTCGGTACGCAGCGGGCCGGTCTCCTCCAGCACCTCACGGCGGAAGGCGCCGAGGTTGCCGGAGACGACGGGCAGGCAGCCGAGGGCGTCCAGGGCCCGGCGCATGAGGCCCGTCCCCACGTGGCTGATCAGGGCGAGCAGCCGGGTCAGGGTCCGGTCCAGGTTGACGGGCCGGTCGTTGCCGCACACCGCGCCGATGCTGGAGTCGCGGAACCCCTGCAGCAGACGAGTCAACGTGTCGTGGCGGAAGAGGCCGTCGGCGTCGACCAGGACCAGAACCTCGCCGCGCGCCTGGGCGATGCCGGTGTTGAGGGCGGCTCCCTTGCCCGCGTTCTCCTGGCGGTACGCGCGCACCCGTGGGTCCGCATCGGCGACCCGTCGCATCCGCTCGAAGGTGTCGTCCGCCGAACCGTCGTCGACACAGACCACCTCGAAGTGGGGGTGGTCGCTGCGCAGGATCGAGGCGAGGCAGTTGTCGATCACCGGGCCCTCCTGGTAGGCGGGCACGACCACGCTCAGGAAGGGTGGCTCGGGGAAGAGGGGCCCGCATCCGGCAGGGCCGTCGTCCTCGTGTCGTCGCTGCGCCTCGAAGGAGAGGGCGAAGGGGATGAACGCGAAGCGCATCGCGCCGCTGACCACCAGCGGGAACACGAGCAGGAGGAGCAGCACCCCCAGGACGGACGCCATGGTCAGCGGGGCCAGTCGGCCAGCACGTGGTCGAGAAGCTCAGGCGCGTGAGCCGAGACGGCCCCGAACCTGCTGTTCACCTCCAGGACGACCGGTGTGCCGTCAGACAGCCGGCGTACGTCCATGTCGACCGGACCCACCAGGTCGAGGGACTGCACGACACTCTCGGCCAGGGCCGCGACGTCGGGCGCGTCCCGATCGCCCAGGCGCCTGACGGTGGTGGCGTTGCCGACCCGCCCCTCCTTGCGGCCGGTCTTCTCCAGGACCACGACGGTGGTCCGGCCCGAACCGGGGGAGCGGTAGAGCTGCGGGCTGTACTCCGTCCTCGGCGCGAACGCCTGCACGATCCAGGAACCGTCGAGTCGCTCCCACACCTCGTCGTGCGGGTCCTCCACGACATGGACGCCGCGGCCGCCGCGTGCCACGCGAGGCTTGACCACCACCGGTCCGCCGGCCCACGACAGCGCTTCAGGTGCCGAGGTGAACTCGTCAGCACCGGCGTGCTTCGGCACTGGAATGCCCTCGCGCGCCAGGGCCCACATGGTCAGCAGCTTGTCGGCGGCGATCGCCGCCGGCCCCGGTGCGGACAGCACCACCTGGTTGCCCAGTCCTGCGCTGGCGGTCAGGACCGCCATGCGCGGCAGCTCGTCGGCGACCGTGGGCACCACCAGGTCGGGCGCGTGCCGCGCGATGAGTGCGAGCATGGCCCGGTCGTACGCCGGGTCTGCCGCGGCAGGCACGGCCTCGACGCTCTCGTAGCCCGTCACCTCGCGGGGTGTCATGTCGACCCCGAGCACTCGCAGGCGTCGTGAATCCGCGACCTGCGTCAGCTGCGCACCCAAGGTCCGCCCAGCGGGACCGCCCGCGCCGGTGACCACGATCGTCGAACGCTGCGCGGCGTCACCCATCTTCGGAGTGTAGACCGTGGGTCACCGCCGGGGGAGCCTCCGCGACGGCCCTGCCAAGAGCGCGTCAAACGGCGTCAAGACGGCGTCAAGACGGCCCGGGTCGCCGCGAAGAGGCGTTGGCTGGGGCCATGTCCTTCATGAGTGGCCTTCTGATTGCCGCCGTCGTCGCCGTAGCGGTCTACCTGCTGGCGGCCCTGATCCTTCCGGAGCGTTTCTAGTGTCCGACACCACCGCCGGCCTGCTGACAGTGGCAGTGCTGGTTCTGTTCCTCGCCTTCGTCCACCGACCCCTCGGTGACCACATGGCGCGGGTCTACGACTCCCGACACCATCGACGCGTCGAGCGTCTCGTCTACCGCCTCGCCGGCGTCGATCCGGACGCGGAGCAGAGTGCGCGGGCCTACGTCCTGAGCGTCGTGGGCTTCAGCCTCGTCGGGGTCGTCCTGATGGCCGCCATCCTGATGGGACAGGCAGCCCTGCCCTTCGACCGTGGCATGGCGGGCATGGGCCCAGCGATGGCCGTCAACACCGCGATCTCCTTCGTGACGAACACGAACTGGCAGTCCTACGCCGGTGAGTCCACGCTCGGATTCACCAGTCAGATGGCCGCCCTGGCGGTGCAGAACTTCCTCTCCGCGGCCGTCGGCATGGCGGTGGCCGTGGCGCTCGTGCGTGGGTTCGTCCGCACCCGCACCGGGACCCTCGGCAACTTCTGGGTCGACCTCGTGCGCGGCACCTGGCGCATCCTGCTGCCGATCGCTTTCGTCGGTGCCGTCGTGCTGATGGTCGCAGGGGTGGTGCAGACCTTCTCCGACTCCACGATGACCACGCTGGAGGGGACGCAGCAGGTGCTCACTGGTGGACCCGTGGCCAGTCAGGAGTCCATCAAGCTGCTGGGGACCAACGGCGGAGGGTTCTTCAACGCCAACTCGGCCCACCCGTTCGAGAACCCGAGCCAGTTCGCCAACCTCTTCGAGATCTTCCTCATCCTGCTCATCCCGGTGAGCTTCACCCGGACCTTCGGCACCATGGTGGGCCAGCGCAGCCAGGGGTGGGCGCTCCTCGCGGCGATGGTCGTGCTCTTCGCATTCGCACTCGCTGGCACGGTCGCCTCCGAGGTCGGGGCCCGCTCATCGACTGCCGCTGCGGCAGGAGCGGCCATGGAGGGCAAGGAGACCCGGTTCGGGGAGTGGGGTTCGGCCCTCTTCGCGGTGGCCACCACCGGCACCTCGACCGGTGCCGTCAACGCTGCTCACGACTCGTTCACGCCGGCGGGCGGCGGCACCGTGCTGCTCACCATGATGTTCGGGGAGGTGACGCCCGGGGGTGTCGGGTCCGGCATCTACGGGATCGTGGTGATGGCGATCCTGGCCGTCTTCGTCTGCGGCCTCATGGTGGGGCGTACACCTGAGCTGCTCGGCAAGAAGATCGGCGCGCGTCAGATGACCTACGTCGCGCTCTACACGCTCACGACCCCGGCGCTGGTCCTGGTCGGGACGGCGACGGCGATCGGCCGGGACTCCACGCTCGACGCCCTGGGCAACTCCGAGGCACACGGCTTCAGCGAGGTGCTGTACGCCTACACCTCCGCCGCCAACAACAACGGCAGCGCTTTCGGTGGCCTCACCGTGACCAGCGACTTCTTCCAGCTGACGCTGGCCCTGGCCATGCTCCTGGGCCGGCTGGTCCCCATCGTCCTGGTGCTGCTGCTCGCCGGTTCGCTGGCCGAGCAGGGCCGCGTACCGGTCACCGCAGGCACGCTCCCCACCCACCGACCCCTCTTCGTGGGGATGCTGGTCGGCGTCATCCTCGTGATGACCGCCCTGACCTACTTCCCCGCGCTCTCTCTCGGCCCGATCGCGGAGGCACTCGCATGAGCACCACAGTCACCAGGGCCACCGCCGACGACACGGTTGTCGGCTCACACTCGGTCCACACCCGGGGACCCGCCGCCGGGACCTCGCTGCGGCTGCTCGCAGCCCAAGGGATCGCCCAGCTTCCGGAGGCGTTCCGCAAGCTCGACCCACGCCACCTGTGGCACTCCCCGGTGATGTTCGTGGTCTGGTTGGGTGCGGTGGCCACCTCGGTCTCGGCGCTCGTCTCGCCCAGCTTCTTCGCCGTGTCTTTGGCCTTCTGGCTGTGGCTCACGGTGCTCTTCGGCAACCTCGCCGAGGCGGTGGCGGAGGGACGGGGCAAGGCACAGGCCGCCTCGTTGCGCGAGACGCGTACGCACACCCTCGCGCGACGCCTGGACCCTTCCGGCATCGAGTCCCTCGTGGCAGGGGCCGATCTCGCGGTGGGCGACCTCGTGGTCGTGGAGGCCGGCGAGACCATCCCCGGGGACGGCGACGTCGTCGAGGGAGTTGCCTCGGTGGACGAGTCGGCGATCACCGGCGAGTCAGCGCCTGTCATCCGCGAGGCCGGAGGGGATCGCAGTGCCGTGACCGGCGGTACGACCGTGCTCTCCGACCGCATCGTCGTGCGCGTCACCACCGCGGTGGGGGAGTCGTTCCTGGACCGGATGATCGCGCTGGTCGAAGGGACGACGCGGCGACGCACGCCCAACGAGATCGCGCTCTCGATCCTGCTCGCCAGCCTGACGCTCGTCTTCCTCTGCGCGGTGGCGACCTTGGTGCCGATGGCCAGCTACGCCGGCGCGCCCCAGGAGTTCGTCGTGCTGGTGGCGCTGCTGGTGTGCCTGGTCCCGACCACGATCGGTGCGCTGCTGTCGGCGATCGGGATCGCGGGGATGGACCGCCTGCTGCGGGTCAACGTCCTGGCGATGTCCGGTCGGGCCGTCGAGGCAGCGGGAGACGTCAGCACGCTCTTGTTGGACAAGACCGGGACGATCACCCACGGCAACCGTCGGGCCGTCCGACTCCTTCCGGCTCCCGGGGTGTCGGGCGAAGCGATGCGCGACGCTGCTCACCTCGCCAGCCTCGCCGACCAGACTCCTGAAGGACGCTCGATCGTCGAGCTCTGCGGGCAGCTCGGCAGCGACGAGACCGCAGTGCCCGACGGCACGGTCCTGGTGGAGTTCAGCGCCCACACCCGCATGTCGGGCGTCGACCTGCCCGACGGTCGCCAGGTCCGCAAGGGGGCGGGTTCGGCGGTGGCAGCCTGGGTGGAGGCGCCCGCGGACCCTGAGGTGACCGACGCCGTGGAGGAGGTGTCGCGCCACGGTGGGACCCCGCTCGTGATCGCCGAGCGCACCGCGTCCGGAGGACGCCGGGTGCTGGGCGTGGTCCACCTCAAGGACGTCGTCAAGGAGGGGTTGCAGGAGCGGTTCGCCGCGCTGCGGTCCATGGGCATCCGCACCGTGATGGTGACCGGCGACAACGCGCTGACGGCCGCGGCGATCGCCGAGGAGGCGGGCGTCGACGACTTCCTGGCCGAGGCCACGCCGGAGGACAAGCTGGCCTTCATCCGCAAGGAGCAGGAGGGCGGGCGTCTGGTCGCCATGACCGGTGACGGCACCAACGACGCCCCGGCGCTGGCAGCCGCCGACGTCGGGGTGGCCATGAACACGGGCACCTCGGCCGCCAAGGAAGCGGGCAACATGGTCGACCTCGACTCCGATCCCACGAAGCTGATCGACATCGTCGAGATCGGCAAGCAGCTCCTGGTGACCCGGGGCGCCCTCACCACCTTTTCGCTCGCCAACGACGTGGCGAAGTACTTCGCCATCATCCCCGCCATGTTCACCGTGGCCTACCCGTCCCTCGAGCGCCTGAACGTGATGGGTCTGTCGTCGCCGCAGTCAGCGATCACCTCGGCGGTGATCTTCAACGCCCTCGTCATCGTGGGGCTGATCCCGCTCTCGCTGCGAGGGGTCCGCTTCCGCGCCGCCAGCGCCTCGGCGGTGCTGCGCCGCAACGTCCTCGTCTTCGGGCTGGGCGGACTCGTCGTCCCCTTCGTCGGCATCAAACTCATCGACCTGGTCGTCTCTACTCTCCCCGGAATGGGCTGATCCCGTGCTGCACCTTCTGCATGACCTCACCCGCCAGTCGCTGGCCTCCCTGCGCGTCCTGCTCGTCCTCACGGTCGTGCTCGGCATCGCCTACCCCGTCGCCGTGTGGCTGGTCGGACTCCCGATGGGGGAACGGGCGCACGGCCAACCGATCCGCGTCGACGGACAGGTCGTCGGTTCCCGGCTCCTGGGTCAGCAGTTCACCGGTGAGCAGTGGTTCCACCCACGGCCCTCCGCCAACGACCACGACACCCTGGCCTCGGCGCCGAGCAACCTCGGCCCACTCAGCGACGAGCTCCTCGCCCTGGTGGCGGAGCGGCGCGCGGCCGTCTCGGCCTCCGAGGGGGTCGACCCGGACGACGTGCCTCCCGACGCCCTCACAGCGTCCGGCTCGGGGCTGGACCCTCACATCTCCCCGGAGTACGCCGCTCTCCAAGCGGATCGGGTGGCCGCGGCCAACGGCCTGGACGCCGCCGAGGTGGAGGAGTTGGTCGCCGAGCACACGACCGGTCGCTTCCTGGGTTTCGTCGGCGAGCCGGTCGTCAACGTGCTGGAGCTCAACGTGGCCGTGCGTCAGGCGGCACACTGACCCCATGAAGGCCAAGGAACGGGGCCGGCTGCGCGTCTACCTCGGTGCCGCACCCGGCGTCGGCAAGACGTTCGCCATGCTGGACGAGGGCAACCGCCGTGGTGCGCGTGGCACCGACGTCGTGGTGGGCTACGTGGAAACTCACCAGCGGCCCCACACAGCGGCCGCCATCGGCGACCTCGAGGTGGTCCCGCGCCGCACCGTGGACCACCGCGGGACGGTGCAGGAGGAGTTCGACCTCGACGCGGTGCTGGCTCGTCGCCCCGCGGTGGTGCTGGTGGACGAGTTGGCGCACACCAACGTCGTCGGCAGTCGGCACGCGAAGCGGTGGCAGGACGTGGAGGCTCTGCGCGACGCCGGCATCGAGGTGGTCACGACCGTCAACATCCAGCACCTCGAGTCGCTCAACGACGTCACCGAAGCCATCACCGGTGTCCGCCAGCGCGAGACCGTGCCCGACGACGTGGTCCGTTCAGCCGACCAGATCGAGCTGGTGGACATGAGTCCGCAGTCGCTGCGCCGCCGGATGGCCCACGGCAACGTCTACGCGCCGGCCAAGGTGGACGCGGCGTTGGCCCACTACTTCCGCGAGGGCAACCTCACCGCGCTGCGCGAGCTGGCCCTGCTGTGGCTCGCTGATCGGGTCGACGAGGGGCTGGAGCGCTATCGCGAGCAGCACGAGATCACCGGCACCTGGGCGACGCGCGAGCGCATCGTGGTGGCGGTGTCGGGCGGTCCCGAGTCGGTAACGCTGATGCGCCGTGCGTCCCGGATCGCCTCGCGTCGATCGGGGGGAGAGTGGCAGGCCCTCTTCGTCTCTCGCCACGACGGTCTGAGGGGTGTCTCTCCCGAGGAGCTGGCCCTGATGCGGGAGAAGGCAGAGGAGCTCGGCGGCACCTTCCACACCGTCGTCGGCGACGACGCGGCGGAGGCGATCCTCGCCTTCGCGCGGGCCGAGAACGCCAATCAGGTCATCATCGGAGCAAGCCGACGCAGCAGGACCTCCTCGTTGCTGCGCCCGGGAATCGGTGAGCGCGTGGTCTCCGCCGCGGGCGAGATCGACGTGCACATCGTCACCCACGCCTTGGCGGCCCAGCCGAAGCGAGCCGGCGACGCAGATCCCGTGCTCGGCGCGGGGCGACGCCTCGGCGGGTTCGTCCTGGCCCTGGTCGCCCCCGCGCTCGTGACCGGTGGTCTCCACCTGACGGGCGGGCAGGCCGGCCTCGAGGTGGAGTCGATGGCCCTGATGGCGGTGGTGGTCGGCACGGCGCTCGTCGGCGGGCTGCTCCCCGCCGTGGCCGCAGCGCTGTGGAGCGGACTGCTCCTCAACTTCTTCTTCACCCCGCCGCTGTACAACCTGTCGATCAACGCGCCGGGCAACGCCGTGGCGGTGGTGCTCTTCGTCCTGGTGGGGATCGCCGTGGCAAGTGTCGTCGACCACTCCGCCAGGCTCGCCTCGACGGCGCGCAGGGCGCGGGGCGAGGCCGACGCCCTGACCGTGCTGTCGCACAGCCTGCTCAACTCCAGCGACGACCTCACCGGGTTGCTCACCTCCGCCTGCCAGGTGTTCAGCGCCAGTGGAGGCGTCATCCTGCGCCGGACGGCCCATGAGGGCCCGGGGAGCACGGTGGTGGCGCAGGTCGGCGACGCGCCCAGCGACTTCTGTGGTGGCGACATCCGCAACGGTGACAGCTCCATCGCCATCGACGACGAGACGACGCTGGTGCTGCGTGGCGGGGTCCAGACCGCCTCCGAGCGTCGGCTGCTGAATGCGTACGCCGCGTACGCCAAGGTCATCGGCGAGCGCCAGCTAGCTGCCCGTGCGGAGGTCGACCGACTGCGGCTCACGGAGGTGGACCGGACCCGCACCGCGTTGCTCGCGGCGGTCTCCCACGACCTCCGCTCGCCCCTAGCCGCGGTCAAGGCGTCGGTGGCGACCCTGCGCAACGACGAGCTCGACCTGTCGTCAACCGACCGGGCGGACCTGCTCGAGAACATCGAGTCCTCCACCGACCGCCTCACCGCGCTGGTGGCCAACCTGCTCGACATGAGTCGCATCCACACCGGGGCCGTCTCGGTACGCCCGGAGGTGGTCAGTCTCGACCACTCGGTACGCTCCGCGCTGGCCCCGCTGCCGGGCCAGGAACGCATTCGGGTGACGATCGACCCTGAACTGGTCGCTCTCGCCGATCCAGGACTGTTGGAGCGGGTGATCGCCAACATCGCCGAGAACTCGCTCAAGTACACGCCGGAAGGGGCCGCGATCAGTGTGGACGGGACCGCGATCGACGACAGGAGCGGTCTTTCCCGCGCGGTCATCCGCGTCTCCGACAGGGGGCCGGGGGTGGGGGAGCAGGACCACCAGAAGATCTTCGCGCCCTTCCAACGGCTGGGTGACGTGCCGGCCGAGGACGGGGTGGGGCTGGGGCTCGCCGTGGCTCGCGGCCTGACCGAGGCCATGGGCGGGACGATCACCTCCGAGGACACGCCGGCGGGCGGCCTGACGTTCGTCCTTGAACTCCCGCGACCCGGTCCCGAGGAGGAGGTGGCATGACCTTCGTGCTCGCCGTCGACGACGACGCCGCCATCCTGCGTACGCTCACCATCAACCTCCGGGCTCGTGGCTACGACGTGGAGACCGCTCGCGACGGCAGATCAGCACTCCTCGTCGTGGGCGAACGCATGCCCGACGTCGTCCTGCTCGACCTCGGCCTGCCCGACCTCGACGGCATCCAGGTGCTCACGCGGCTGCGATCCTTCGGCAAGGTGCCCGTCATCGTGGTCTCGGCCAGGACCGAGCCTGACGACAAGGTGGAGGCCCTCGACCTCGGGGCGGACGACTTCGTCACCAAGCCGTTCTCCATCGATGAGCTGCTCGCCCGGATCCGCGTCATCACTCGCCGAGCCGAGACCAGGGATGACCAGTCGTTCGTCGTGCGCGTGGAGGACCTCACCCTCGACGTCACCGAGGCCCGTGCCGCCCGGGGCGCCGAGGAGATCCACCTCACACCCACCGAGTGGAGGATCGTCGAGACGCTGGCGCGACGGCCCGGGCGCCTGGTGCGCCAGAGCGAGCTCCTGCACGCGGTCTGGGGTCCCGGGTACTCGCGCCAGACCAACTACCTGCGGGTGCACCTGGCAAGCATCCGGCGCAAGATCGAGACCGACCCCGGGGCCCCGCGCATCTTCGTGACCGAGCCCGGGATCGGATATCGCTTCGCCCCGTGGAGCGAGCCCTCGTCGCAGGGGTAGGAACGCAGACCTTGGCCAGTCAGACGTCGCTCGAGCGACGCCACTTGCCGAAATGAGCGTGCCCGGCACGGTGCGGCGTGCAACCCTGTGACCGAAAACGGACGGACTGGGGAACGAGAAGGCATGCGGGTGGACGAGTGCGGCGCCGCCACGGTTGACGGCGCCCCGACACAGGGTGGTCCGGCACAAGGGGCTCCGGAGGGCGGTGCCGTGGCACTCGGGACCGGGGCGGGGCGCCTTGGCGGCTGGCATTCCCGCCCACTCCTGGTGCGTGCCGCTCTGGAGGTCGGGCTCGTCC